>JAZOVE010000022.1:0-8253 GCA_045658545.1 Elusimicrobiaceae bacterium | reverse complement strand
GTATGCCATTTCTTTACTTTTACCTTCGCTTGCTAAAACCTTGGTCATAGCTGCGGTTAAGGTCGTCTTACCGTGGTCAACGTGGCCGATTGTACCAACGTTAACGTGTGGTTTGCTTCTTGAGAATTTCTCCTTTGCCATTTTTAATTTCTCCTGTGTTTTTTTGTTTTTTAAAAAGTAAAAGCTGGGAATGGGATTTGAACCCACGACCTTCTCCTTACCATGGAGATGCTCTACCAACTGAGCTATCCCAGCAAAATCAACCCAACGTTTCCGCCAAAGCGGGCGAAGGGAATCGAACCCTCGTCATCAGTTTGGAAAACTGAGGTTCTACCATTGAACTACGCCCGCAAGGCGTACAAAAGGGTTTATTTTAAAGAGCATTAGGCGCGAGGGAGAATCGAACTCCCGAATAGCAGTTTTGCAGACTGCCGCCTTACCACTTGGCCATCGCGCCAAACTTACTTTATAAAATTATACGAAAATTAGAGTAAACTTGCAAATACTTTTTATTTTTCAGTCGGGAAAATTAATTTTAGAAAATATTTTTCAAATTTTGTTATAATTTGGTATATAAGAATTTAACAAAAATTTAACAAAAATTTGAGAGGTCTTATGAAAAAATTTTTTATTCCTTTGATTTTATTGTGTGGTTTTTTTGTTCTTATTCCGCAAAGTATTTTGGCGGATGTAATAATACCGGTATCTAATAAAGAAAAACAAGAAACGGAAAAGCAATATAAGCAAGATTTAATATGTGTCAATAAAATAAAGGCAAAATTGCCACAAAAATATATCGGACCTAATTTGAAAGCAAAAAAACAAAGTGAGACACCGTATATATTTTATACCTTATATAAGCAACCATGGGAAAACATAAATCTCTCTACTGAAAATGAGTACATGATAGATAGTTATTCTAATGCGTTAGATGTTTTTGATAGATTTCCATTTCAACATGAAGAACCGGTTATAGGGATTACAAGACAATTAAGTGTAGTTTATGATTGCAGAGAATATATAATGCTATATAACTATACTCAAGTTGAAAATGGTCCGGGTGGCGTTGTTATAATTATGTATGATGTAACAGATGTTCCACCAGGAAGTTATTTAAAATATATTACTGATAAGAAAGAGTTTAAAGTATTAGCACCTACACAAGAATCTTATCAAGAGATTATTGAAAGCCAAAAAAAAGAATTAAAAAATAGAAATGAAAGATTAAAAGTAGAACAAAAAAGAAAAATAGAACAACAAAAACTAATAAAAAAGGAAAAAGTTAAAGATAAAATTTCTATCATTGTGTTTGTTATAGGTATTATTATCCTTGTCATAATTTTAATAAAAAGTGATTTTGAGCGATTTAAAAAATAATAAATAAAGCCAAACCGTGTGCGCATACTTAGCAAGTATTTTGGAGATAATTTAAATTTTATCTTTGACGACGAATACCCAGAAGTATAGGAGCGAAGCGATTTTCGGTATTCTAGGAAAGGAAAAATTTAAATTAGCCCAAAAGACGCCGCTAGCAAAAAAACTAAAACTGCAAACTTTCTATTTCTTTTGTAAAATCTTTTCTAAAATATGTTATAATATTCTTGAGGGTAACCTCAATCTCTCTTTGAGATATACATTAATAATAAGGAAGTAATTAGTAATGGCAAACGGAAAAGTAAAATGGTTTAACGACCAAAAGGGTTATGGTTTCATTACCCCGGATGATGGATCAAAAGATCTTTTTGTCCACTATCAAGAAATTCAAGGTGACGGTTTCAAAACCTTAGCAGAAGGTCAAGAAGTTACCTTTGATATCGTTGAATCAGAAAAAGGCCCAAAAGCCGTAAAAGTCTCAAAGAAATAATTGTTTTTTGAGTTCTAACCTGCGTCTATTACTAGCCGCAGGTTTTTTTATTCCCTGCTAAATTACCGACGTAAAATGAAGAAATTATTTAATAAAATCAAAAAAAGCAAAGAGGCATCTTATTCGCTAATCTTAACTATTGCATTACCTTTGATTATTACAAATTCGTCGCAAAGTTTAATGCAGTTTACGGATAGGATGTTCCTTTCCTGGTTTTCACCGGATGCTTTGGCCGCTTGTGTTCCGGCGGGGCTTTTGTCTTTTACAATGATTTCCTTTTTTATGGGTTCATGCGGTTATACGGCGGTATTTGTTGCAAATTACTTCGGGCAAAAAAAATATGCGCGCTTGAGTGTCGCTTTATGGCAAGGGGTATTGCTCGGCGTATTTTCTTGGCTTTTAATAATTTTACTCACGCCGCTTGGCAGATTTTTTATCAACACAACAAATCACGCGCCCGAAGTAAAAACACTTGAACTTACTTATTTCACAATCTTAACTTTATTCGGCGGTATTACAGTTATTAATGCGGCGCTTGCAAGTTTTTTTACAGGCCGCGGCAAAACATTAATAACAATGCTTGCAAATATCGGCGGAAATATTATAAATGTTTTTCTATCGTACATTATGATTTTCGGCAAATTCGGTTTACCTAAAATGGGGATTAGAGGTGCGGCTTATTCAACAATAATCAGCGGCGCTTGCGTTACAATATTTTTCTTTTACCTTTTATTTAGGCCGAAACTTAATAAAAAATTCCGTATTGGAAAACTTTTCGGTTTCAATAAAGATGCAATTTTGCGGCTTTTGCGTTTTGGCGTGCCAAACGGTTTTGGTATGTTTATGGACGTTATTTCTTTTACGATTTTTGTTTTGTTTGTCGGTAATATTGACAGTATTTCCCTTGCCGCAAGCAATATTATTATGACACTTCAAACGCTTGAATTTTTACCGTTAATGGGGCTTACTATCGCCGGGCAAATTTTGATGGCACAGTACCGCGGCGCGAACAAAACGGAACTTGGCGTTGCGGCTTTATACAATGTTTTTAAACTTGCATTAATTTATGAAGCAGCCTTATTCTTCTGCTTTTTTACTTTTCCTGAGACGATACTCGGTGCATTTATCGGTGCACAAACTGCGCAAACGCAAGCAATTTATGCAAGCGCACTGGTGCTACTACCGTTCCTATTTATTTTCACGATAGGTGATACGGTTTACTTAACTTTCGGCGACGGTCTGCGCGGCGCAGGGGATACAAAATACCAAATGAAACTGATGATAATTTGCGCATCTTTTTTGATGCTTGGCAGTTATTTTATCGTCGAAATTTACCGCGGCGGGCTTAATGCTTTGTGGACTTGGATGTGCATTTACGGCGTCGGTACAGGTATTTGGATGATGTTTCGTTTTTGGGGCGGCAAGTGGCGCGAAATTGATATAACAAAATAAGATAAAAATCCCCCACCCGTCGCTAACGCGACACCCTCCGCCCGCCATACGAGTGAGGGTAACAAAGTTTTACTTCTTAAAGACAAGTTTTTTGTTTAAATTATTCTCTCTTATTCCCTCCCACACTTTTTTAAAGGGTAATTCTACCCGTAGTGGGTGGAGGGATAAAAGGGTGGGGGTAGATTACAAAATAAAGTTTACCTTTTACTTCTTAAAAACTAATTTTTTGTTTAAGTTATAAGATAAAAGCGCGCCGGGTATGAGCAATATAAAACCGGAAAGATAGCGGTTTTCCACGCCGCAAGCGGCAAAAATTTTAAGCCCTGCTACTTGGAAAATATAAATTGTTCCGTACACCAAACAAAAGCGCCAAAACAATTTTTTTGAGCGGTCCCCAAACACCATACCGCCGATAGTGTTGAAATTAAAAATTATACACAAAATTTCGGCAAATAACGGTGCCGTAAAATCACCGCAACCGATAAAAATAAAAAATGCAAAAGTAATATAGCCAAAAGCAGTATTTATCACACCGCTGACTAAGAACCGGGCGAAATACTTGCTAATGCCAATATTTTCCGCAACTCTATCGACGATAGACATTCCAAAGCGGTAAAGTTCTTTTACAGGCACAAAAATTCTTTTTAAAAAATCTTTCATTATATATATTTTACTATTTTTGAAAAAAATTTCCCCGCGCAATTAAGCTACGGGGAATATTTTTTAATTTAAACTAAATTATTTTTTGCTTACAAGTTCTTTTACCGCACCTACCGCACCTAAAATACCGGTGGCTTCATAGGGCATATAAACTAACTTATTATCTTTACCTTCAACCATTTTTTGTAAGGCCTCAATGTATTTCATTGAGATTACATAATTGGCAGGGTTTGAATATTGGGAAACCGCTTCTGCGACGATTTTAACCGCCTGTTTTTCTGCTTCTGCGACGCGGATTTTTGCTTCCGCGAAACCTTCGGCTTCCAAGATGCGGGCGCGTTTTTCACCTTCAGCTTTATTGATTTGGGCTTCCTTTTCACCTTCCGCGCGCAAGATTTTTGAGCGCTTTTCACCTTCTGATTCCAAGATGATGGCGCGCCTTTCCTGCTCGGCTTTCTTTTCCTTTTCCATTGCCTCGCGGATTGATGGCGGCGGTGTAATATCTTGCAACTCAACGCGGTTTACTTTAACACCCCATTTATTTGAGGCCTCGTCCAAAATAGCGCGGAGTTTTGAGTTAATCGTTTCGCGTGAAGTTAAGGTTTGGTCCAAAGTAAGTTCACCGATAACGTTTCTTAAAGTTGTTTGTGTTAACTTTTCAATAGCCGTCGGTAAAGAGGCAACTTCGTAAGTTGCCCTTAAAGGATCGGTTATTTGAAAGTAAATCAAAGCATTGATTTTGATGTTAACGTTATCGCGGGTAATAACGTCTTGGCTAGGGAAATCATACACAGTTTCGCGCAAGTCAATCCTATTAACCATATCAATATAGGAAGCGTTTTTACCGTAAATTTCGCGTGTAAATTTCCACTCTATATTGCGCGGTTTATCAATAATAGGCCATAATAAATGTAACCCTGAACCTAAAGTTCTGTCATAACGACCTAGACGTTCAACAATCATAACTTGTGCTTGCTGAACTTGTGTAATACCTAAAAGCAGCATAAGCCCTAAAAAAACTACTGCTGCAACTATTACTACTGTAAGACCGGTAACTGCCATATAAACTACTCCTCCTGTTTAATTATTAAAGTAGCACCTTCAACTTTGACTACTTTAACTTGTTTTCCTTCAATAAGCGGGGCGGCACTTTCTGCTTCCCACACATCACCGTCAATTTTAATTTTGGCGTGTTTTTTATCCTCTTTAAGAGCATAAAAATCGTGTTTTGTACCGACTAATGCATCCATATTGCTTTTATATTCTTGCTTTCTTGTTAAATGCTTTAATATAAACGGGCGTAATGTAAAGAACAAAATTACAAAAACCGCACCCATTGTTATCAGCTGAATATTAACACCAAGCCCCAAATAAGCCGTAAGCCCTGCAGCAAGGAAACCAAGCCCGATACAACTGAGGGAAAAGTCCATAGTAAACATTTCCCCGATAAGCAATAAGAAACCTATAATTGCCCAAATTACGTAAGACATAAAACCTCCGTGAAGTAAATAAATTCAAATATATTTTAGCATAAAAGAAAATAAAATTGTAAAATTTAAATATGGACATATTTTCTAAATACCCAAATTTTAAAAGCGGCTTTGCGGTAATGGCAGGTTTAGCAAATGCCGGCAAATCTACTTTACTTAATAAATTTACTGGGGTGGACCTTTCGCCCGTAACGCATAAACCACAAACCACGCGCCAAAATATTTTGGCAATTTGCGAAGGCGATAATTACCAAATCGTCTTTGTGGATACCCCCGGTTTTTTACACGCGGAATATAAATTACAAGAAATAATGTTAAACTCCTTAAACCAAGCAATCACGCAGGATGCGGACCTTGTAATTTTTGTATACGACGCAACACAACCTTTAGCCAAACACGCACCTTTAATAATAAAATTAAAAGAACTTAATTGCCCTTTATTTCTTGTTATAAATAAAATTGATTTGGTAGACGATAAAGACACTTTAAATAAAATCGCAAATACACTTTTAAAAGAACTTCAAATAAGCAAAATATTTTTAGTAAGCGCAAAACAAAATAAAGGCGTGCAGGAACTTGAAAGGGAAGTTGTAAATTATATTCCTTTCAATCCGCCGTATTTTCCAAAAGGACAATTAACAGACCGTTGGGAAAGGTTTTATATCGCCGAATTTATACGCGAACAAATATTTTTGCAGTATAACCAAGAAATACCTTATTCCACAACTGTGGAAATTGAAAAATTTACCGAAGACCTTGGCGATAAAAATTATATCCGCGCAATAATTCACGTTGAGCGCGAAGGCCAAAAACCAATAATTATCGGCAAAGGCGGCGCAGCTATTGCGAAACTGCGCACCGCGGCGCAAGAAAGAATTTGTGCATTTTTAGGTAAAAAGTACCGTCTGGAACTGCAAGTTCAGGTAAGCTCAAATTGGCGCAGTGATGATAAATATTTAAGGCGTTTTGGTTTTATTGAATGACGCAAGACAAATTAGACCTTTTATTTAAAGATTATTTTGCTTTGTATAATCCCCCCCTCTCAAAAGGGGTGGCTTTGCTTGAATTATTACTTAACCCCACATTAAAAAAAGGCGAACTTGATTTAGTTTTTAATTTGCTTTGCGGGGAAATTGCACCTTATTTACAAGATATATCGTCTACTGAAGAAAAGGCGGAAATTTTCCGTCTGGTTTTATTTGATAAATTAAAATTTAAAATAGAAAGTTTAACAGACGACAAACAATTATCTTTAAAACAAACAGTTCGCTTGCGCAGCACTACACCAATGTTTATGGGTGTTTTATATTTGCTTTTGGCGCATAATTTTAATACACCTGCTTTTTTGGGGTTAAGCGGCGGCAAAATTTTTGTGTGTTTTGAAAAAGAATATAATTTCCCAAATGTTTATATAGAAATTAACAGTAACGGCAATTTTACGACAGAAAGTGAGCAATATGCCCGCGGCATAAATTTAAGTTTACAAACATTAAACAACAAACAAATTATTAAATATTTACTTTCAAATTTAATTTATTTATACACCAAACAAAACGCTACGAACAAGAAACAATTTATTCAAAACCTTCTTGAAAATTATTTGTAAAATACCCACGGCAAAAATTTTACCGTGGGTTAATTTTTTATTATTTATGTTTTATTAATTATCACAAAGCACTACATTTGAATCATTTGAAGGATCGGGGCAAAAATCGCCTTTACAACAACCAGTACCGGAATAAGTGTTATTTGTACAAGCACCTGCTTTGTTCGCTACGCAAGTGCCTTTCATATTTACTAAACCGCTACAACCGCCGGAAACTTCCCCTTGGCAAAATGAACCGGGATTATAAGTTGATACCTCACCGTTTTGCCAACCACCATTACAGGCGGCAGCAGTATATGCAATACAAGTACCACCGCTTTCTACTGTAACCATACCGCAAGAAGCTTTCCCTAGCGAACGTCCTTCACATATACCGCCGTCTTTTATTGTAGATTTGTAGCAACCTCTATCTGTATCTGCACTGGCTACACAAATACCACCATCATTAATTGTGGTTTCTACACAAGCAGCAGAAGCTGAAACTACAACACACTTTCCACCATTATAAATCTTGGAGACATTACATGAAGTAATTCTATCTCCTTTACAAACTGAACCGGCATATATTTGGGTATTATAACAATCTGACCCATCAGAACCTCTACATTCAGCACCGTTCTTTAAAATAATATCACGACAATCATGGTTATGATTATTATTTAAACCACACCTCATTCCTTCCGTAAGTGTAACTGCGCCTCTTGCACCTTTATACCCGCAATAACCTTTTGTGTCATCATCCGGATCTGTTGAAATCCATTTACTTGTTCCATATTCAGTTAAACATCTTTCTTTGTTTGTTATATAACAAGAACTGCTTGTATTATGCCATACTCCTTGTATATCATTTTCACAAATTCTTTTGTTTACTCCGTCAAATTGATCACAAACATAGTGATTTAACGGTAAACAATATATAAGCCCGCTTTCATAATCTTTAAGTATACTGTACTCGTTATTGTTCCTTGTTGCTCTAATTGAGTTGTCCCTTAAAGTGAATGTAAAGTTATTACTTTCAAATTCATCACCGTCAGCTTTTTCACCGTCTACATCAATAAGGTCAATATCAAGGTCAGAGAAGTCCTTGGTATAATCATTGTTATTAAGATACCAACCATGTTCACTCTTTGCTACTGCTTGCATAGTGTTAAGGGCATCTGCAACTCTGCTCTTTTCCACTG
>JAZOVE010000021.1:0-74352 GCA_045658545.1 Elusimicrobiaceae bacterium | reverse complement strand
GTATGCCATTTCTTTACTTTTACCTTCGCTTGCTAAAACCTTGGTCATAGCTGCGGTTAAGGTCGTCTTACCGTGGTCAACGTGGCCGATTGTACCAACGTTAACGTGTGGTTTGCTTCTTGAGAATTTCTCCTTTGCCATAATATCTCCTTTAAATTAAAGCCCGCCCTTTTCGGGCGGGCAAAGTTTTATTTAGCCGCTACGGCTGTTTTCTTCTCAATAATAGTTTTGGCTACGTTACCCGGAACCGGCTCATAGTGGCTGGGTTCCATGGTAAATGATGCACGCCCTTGAGAAAGTGAGCGTACGGTTGTTGCATAACCAAACATTTCAGCGAGAGGTACTTGTGCTTTAATATATTTTGCATTACCTCTATCGCCCATTTCGCCGATTTTGGCTCTTCTTGAACTTAAGTCACCCATGATGTCGCCCATATTGGATTCGGGGGTAACAACTTCAACCTTCATGATAGGTTCAAGTAACACAGGATTTGCTTTTTTAGCACCCTCTTTTAAACCCATAGAGGCGGCAATCTTAAATGCCATTTCTGAAGAGTCAACTTCGTGGAAAGAACCGTCGTAAACAGCGGCCCTAATATCAACAAGGGGATACCCTGCCAAAGCACCGCTTTCAAGGGCCTCGCGGCAACCTTTTTCAATAGCGGGGATGAATTCACGAGGAATACGACCTTGGGTAATCTCATTGACAAATTCAAAACCTTTACCGGCAGGAAGCGGCTCAAGGCGTAAAAATACGTGACCGTATTGACCTTTACCACCGGACTGCCTGATAAATTTGCTTTCTTGTTCAACTGTTTTTGTAATAGTTTCCCTGTAAGCAACTTGCGGTGCACCGACATTGGCTTGAACGTTAAACTCGCGTTTCATACGATCAACCAAAATATCCAAGTGCAACTCACCCATACCGGAAATAACGGTTTGACCGGTTTCTTCGTCAGTTTTGACGCGGAAAGTTTGGTCTTCTTCTGCGAGTTTTGCCAAAGCATTAGACATTTTATCGGAATCGTCTTTTGATTTCGGCTCAACTGCGATTGAAATAACCGGTTCAGGGAAAGTAATACTTTCAAGAACAATCGGATGTTCCGGAGAGCAGAAAGTTTGCCCGACGGAAGCGTTTTTCAAAGCGACTGTTGCAGCAATATCGCCAGCTTTGAGGGATTTGACTTCTTCCCTCTTATTTGCGTGTAAGCGCATGATACGGCCGACGCGTTCTTCCGCGTTTTTAGACGGGAATAAAACTGTATCGCCTGCATCAAGTTTACCGGAATAAATTCTGAAGAAAGATAACTTGCCGACATAAGGATCCGTCTGGATTTTGAAGAGTAAAGCACAGAAAGGATCTTTATCAGAATGACTTCTGGTAACTTCCTCGCCTGTATCGGGGTTAGTACCTTTTACAGGGGGAATATCAAGCGGTGAAGGCAAATAGTAGCAAACCGCATCGAGTAATGGCTGAACGCCTTTGTTTTTGTAAGAAGAACCGCAAACAACCGGGAAAAATTTACCGGTTAATGTTCCTTTGCGGATAGCAGCGCGGATTTCTTCTTCGGTAAAATTGGTTTCGCCGTTTAAATAGCGTTCCATAATTTTATCGTCAAAGTCTGCTAATTTTTCAAGCATATGTGTACGTGCTGCTTGTGCTTCTTCGACTAAATCTGCAGGAATATCGACTTCATTAAATTCAGCACCGTTATGATCGCCGGACCATATAAGGCCTTTCATTTTAATGATATCAACAACACCTTTAAATTGGTCTTCCGCACCGATTGGAATTTGAATAGGGCAAGCATTACCGCCTAATTTTTCGACGATAGATTTTGCTGAACGTTGGAAATTTGCACCAACCCTATCCATTTTGTTAATATAGGCGATACGCGGAACACCGTATTTATCTGCTTGGCGCCAAACTGTTTCAGATTGCGGTTCAACACCTTGTACACCGTCAAAGCAGCATACTGCACCGTCAAGGACGCGGAGTGAACGTTCTACTTCTGCGGTAAAGTCCACGTGTCCCGGGGTGTCGATGATGTTGAATTGGCAATCACGCCATTTGCAGTAAACAGCGGCAGAGGTAATGGTAATACCTCTTTCGCGTTCCTGTTCCATCCAGTCAGTAACTGATGCACCGTCGTGTGTTTCACCAATTTTGTGGGTGCGGCCCGTATAATACAAAATACGTTCTGTGGTGGTTGTCTTACCGGCATCGATGTGCGCGATAATACCGATATTTCTGATTTTCTCTAAAGGAAATTTTTGCAAATCGTCAGCCATAATAACCTACCATTTAAAGTGTGCAAAGGCACGGTTTGCTTCTGCCATTTTATGGGTATCTTCACGTTTCTTAAAGGCAGTACCTTCTTTTTTGGAACCCAAAATAATTTCTTCGGCTAATTTTTCAGCCATAGGGCGTCCTTTGCGGCCTTGTGCGGCTGCAAGTAACCAGCGCATTGCAACGGAGGTGCTTCTTAAAGGTTTTACTTCAACAGGCACTTGATATGTTGCACCGCCGACTCTGCGGGCTTTAACCTCTAAAAGAGGGCGGACATTTTCAATACATTTATTGAAAACTTCCATCGGATCTGCTTTGGTTTTTGCTTTGATGATGTCTAAAGCATCAAAAACGATTTTTTCAGCAGTGGCTTTCTTCCCTTCAAAATTAATTTTATTAATAAATCTCGCCATTAAGACAGAATTATATTTATAATCTGCCGGGGGAAGGGGGCGACGATCTCTTGGTCTTAAACCTTTTCTAGGCATATTAAGTTAATCTCCTATTTACCAGCTTTAGGCCTTTTTACACCGTAAAGTGAACGGCCTTGTTTTCTATTTTCTACGCCGCTTGCGTCTAAGGCGCCGCGGATAATGTGATATCTTACACCCGGTAAGTCTTTAACACGGCCACCGCGGACTAACACGATGGAGTGTTCTTGTAGGTTATGGCCTACGCCCGGAATATAAGCAGTTACTTCCATTTTGGAGGTTAACTTTACACGGGCAACCTTTCTCAAAGCTGAGTTCGGCTTTTTAGGGGTTGTCGTATAGACACGGGTGCAAACGCCACGTCTTTGCGGGCAGCTGTTTAAAGCCGGAGCTTTGGTTTTAAACTCCGTTTTGCTTCTGCCGTGTTTGATTAATTGATTTACTGTCGGCATTTATTTCTTTTCTCCTATTTTATTTTGCTTTCTCTTCAAATTCTCGCTTGATTTTTTTGGTAGCTATACCTGTTCCTGCGGGAATTAAATGGCCTACGATTACGTTTTCTTTTAGGCCTTCTAAGTCGTCAACTTGCCCTTTGATAGCAGCATCAGTTAAAACGCGTGTTGTTTCCTGGAAGCTGGCAGCTGAGATAAATGACTCAGATGCTAATGAAGCTTTACTGATACCAAGTAAGATCGGTTTTGCAAAAGCAGGTTTTTTACCTTCTGCTTCTAAACGTTCATTTTCCTTTCTATACTCGGATTTGCTAACAATTTGGCCTTTTAAGAAGGTTGAATCACCAACTTCTTGGATCTTCACATTGCTTAACATTTGGCGGACGATAACTTCAATATGCTTGTCATTAATCGTGACACCCTGTAAGCGGTAAACCTCCTGAATGGCGTTAAGCAAGAATTCCTGCACTTCTTGAATATCCTTCACGCGCAGCACGTCGTGTGGATCTATAGCACCATCGGTTAAAGCATCACCTTTTGCGACTTTATCTCCGGTGTAAACTCTTAAGTGTTTACCTTGCGGAATCGGGTAATGCTTTTCTTGTTGAATTTCCTCGTTACTAAGGACTACCTCAGTTAAGCCCTTAGAAGAGGTTTCTAAGCGAATCACACCTGCAAATTCTGCAATAATGGCGGGGTTTCTGGGGGTTCTGGCCTCAAACAATTCTGCAATACGAGGCAAACCGCCCGTAATATCTTTTGTACCGCCTGATTCTTTAGCAATTTTTGCTAAAATATCACCCGCTTGGACTTCTTCCCCTTCTTCAACTAATAAGATAGTATCAATAGTTAAAGGATAAGGGACTTTATCAATAATAATGCGCGGGTTTTTGCGGCCCATCTTGCTGGCGGTAATTTTGCGCTCAATAATACCTGTTACTTTGTTGCGTTCTTCTTGAAGTGTGATACCTTCTACAACGTCAAGAAGTTTAATTTTACCGTTTCTTTCAGCAATCAAAGGAAGTGAGTGTGGGTCCCATTCAGCCATAATGGTGTCTTTGGTAACTTTTGATTTATCATTGACCAAGATTTTGGCACCGTATGGGATTTTATACTCTTTAACATTTCCTTTTTCATCTTCTACGAAGATTGAGCCGTTCCTTGAAAGACAGAGTTTATTTTCAAATCTGTCTTCAATAATTTTAATATCTTTAAAGGTAACTTTACCGTTAATTTCTGCCATCGCTTGAGAGCGGCTTAAAACACGTGACGCCGCACCACCGATGTGGAAGGTTCTTAAGGTTAACTGCGTACCAGGTTCACCGATTGACTGCGCTGCAATAATACCAACCGTATCACCGACGCGGGCTAATGCACCTGTTGCTAAGCTGTTACCGTAACATTTGGCGCAAATACCGTGTCTGGAATTACAGGTTAATACCGAGCGAACCCTGACGGATTCAACTTCGTTTTTCTTAACCAAATCACCTTGGGCAGCGGTAATAAGATCGCCGGCTTTAATAATTATTTCGCCGTTTTTACCTTGGACATCTTCTAAAGATGTGCGGCCAACTATACGCTCTGAAAGCGGTTCGATAATTTCTTCACCGCTCTTTAAGTCGCGCAAGACGACACCTTCGGTTGTACCGCAGTCATCTTCGGTAACGACCAAGTTGTGGCCGACGTCAATAAGACGCCTTGTTAAATAACCTGCGTCAGCAGTTTTCAAAGCTGTATCTGACAAACCTTTACGACCACCGTGTGTTGAAATAAAGTATTCCAAAACGGACAAACCTTCACGGAAGTTTGCGGTAATCGGGTTTTCAATAATTTCACCAGCACCGCCGGTGAGTTTCTTTTGCGGTTTAGCCATCAAACCGCGCATACCGGCAAGCTGCCTGACCTGTTGCCTTGAACCGCGGGCACCGGAGTTCGCCATTAAGTAAACAGAGTTAAATTTCTGTTCGCCTTTCTTAACGGGTTTCTTTTCAACAGCGGCCATTTCTTCAAAAAGTTTTTCAGCAATATCATCGGTAACTTTGGTCCAGATATCGATAACTTTATTGTACCTTTCACCTTCGGTAATTGTACCGGTTTCTGCTTGTTCCTGAATTGCTTTAACTTTCTTTTGTGCTTCTTTAACTTTCTTTTCCTTATCGGAAGGAACAATCATATCCGCGATAGAAATTGAAAGGCCGGATTTTGTTGCATATTTATAACCAAGGGACATAATTCTGTCTAAGAATTGTACTGTTTCATAATGACCGTATTTCGGGTCTTTATAACAGTCGCTGACCATTTTTGCAAGTTCTTTCTTACCGATATCTTTATTTAAGAAAGCCCAACCTTTCGGTAAAATTTGATTGAAGATGATGCGGCCGACTGATGTATAATCGGTCCATTTAGAAGCATCTTTACCTTCATTCATATTTTTGGTAATACCGGCAACTTTGATTTTTGCGTGTAAAGAAATTTTACCGTATTCTAAGGCGGTTAAAGCATCTTCTTTATCGGCAAAAAGCATACCTTCACCCAAATCTTTGTCTTTGATTTTGGTGATATAGTTTACACCCAAAACCATATCGTGTGAAGGGCTGGCAATCGGTCTGCCTGAAGCCGGTGATAAAATGTTATTTGTAGCAAGCATTAAAGTTCTTGCTTCAATTTGCGCTTCAATAGTTAAAGGAACGTGAACAGCCATCTGGTCACCGTCGAAGTCAGCGTTGAAAGCTGCACAAGTGAGCGGGTGGAGTTGTATGGCTTTACCTTCAATTAATACCGGCTCAAAAGCTTGTATACCCAAGCGGTGCAAGGTTGGAGCGCGGTTTAAAAGAACGGGGTGGTTCTTTGTAACTTTTTCTAAAATATCCCAAATTTCGGGGCTGACTCTTTCAAGTTTCTTTTTAGCGGCTTTTAAAGTTACACCTTCTTTCTTCATAAGTTCGCCGATAATAAAAGGTTTAAAGAGTTCCAAAGCCATCAATTTAGGTAAACCGCATTGATTAAGTTTTAAGCTAGGACCTACAACGATAACCGAACGACCGGAATAGTCAACCCTTTTACCGAGGAGGTTTTGGCGGAATCTACCGTGTTTACCTTTAATTGAATCGGACAAAGATTTCAAAGGTCTGCCACCGGGCCCTAAAAATACTTTACCGCGGGCACCGTTTTCAATTAAAGCATCTACAGCTTCTTGTAATAAGCGCATTTCATTGTAAACCATTACTTTAGGTGCTTGTAAGGATTTAATATGTTTCAAGCGGTTATTTCTGTTAATAATACGTCTGTATAAATCGTTTAAATCTGAAGCGGCAAAGCGTCCACCGTCGAGAGGAACTAAAGGCCTCAAATCCGGCGGAATAACAGGAAGAACGGATAAAACCATCCACTCAGGCCTATTGCCGGAATCTCTAAATTCCTTCATCATTTTAATGCGGCGGATAAGTTTTGTTCTTTCTGCTTCACTTTGTGTTTCTTTTAAAGTTGCTTCAAGGACAGGAATTTCTTTATTGAAATCTAAACTTGCAAGTAAAGCTTGTATGGCGGGTGCGCCGATATCGGCTTTAAGTTTTGAACCGTATTTTTTGCGTGCTTCGCGAACTTGTTCTTCTGATAAAATATCTCCTTTTTTAAAGTCCGTTCTGCCGGTTACGGAATCAACTGCGTCTTCAAGGACTACATAGCTTGCATAGTAAACAACCCTTTCAAGGTCAATGGTTCTCATATCAAGCAAGACACCGATTCTTGAAGGGGTTTTCTTTAAAAACCAAACATGGGTTACAGGAACGGCAAGTTCAATATGGCCCATTCTTTCGCGGCGAACTTTTGATTCGGTAATTTCAACACCGCATCTGTCGCAGCACATACCTTTAAATTTTACCCAGCGGTATTTACCGCAGGCGCATTCATAGTCCTTGGTAGGACCGAAAATGCGTTCGCAGAATAAGCCGTCTCTCTCCGGTTTTAAAGTTCTGTAATTGATTGTTTCCGGTTTTTTAACTTCGCCATAAGACCAAGATAAAATTTGCTCCGGGCTTGCAATGCCTAATTTAATGGCATCAAAATCAAAGAAGTTAAGTTCACTTGCTTTTCTGTTTTTCTTTGTTTCTGTCATTTTATGCTCCTATTTAACCTTCTCTTCTTTTTTTACGGCTGGAGTTTTGGGAGCTTTTGGTGCTCTTGGTAACTCCACGCTAAGCCCTAGGGCTTGTAATTCTTTTACAAGAACTTTGAAAGATTCCGGTACACCGGGTTGTGTCGGTAATTGACCTTTTACAATAGCTTCATACATTTTTGTTCTGCCGTTAAAGTCGTCTGACTTAACTGTTAAGAATTCCTGTAATGTATATGTAGCACCGTAACCTTCAATGGCCCAGACTTCCATTTCACCGAATCTCTGACCACCGAATTGTGCTTTACCGCCCAAAGGTTGGCGTGTAATTAAGCTGTAAGGCCCTGTTGAACGGCTGTGTACTTTATCTTCAACTAAGTGAATAAGTTTCATAATGTACATGTAACCGATTGTGACTTTTTCTTCAAAAGGTTCACCGGTGCGGCCGTCGTATAAAGTGATACGGCAATAGTCGTCCGGTAAATATTGTTCCGGTACACCTTTTTTGCGTAAAACATCTTTTGCTTTTCTGATTTGTTCTTTTACTTCTTCTTCACTCGGACCGTCAAACACAGGGGTTGCTGTGTTGATATTTAAGTGGTGTGCAGCCCAACCAAGCATAACTTCTAAGAGCTGCCCCACGTTCATTCTTGACGGGATACCTAACGGTGAAAGAACGACATCAAGAGGTGTACCATCAGGCAAGTAAGGCATATCTTCTTCCGGTAAAATTCTTGCAACGATACCTTTGTTACCGTGGCGGCCGGAAAGTTTGTCACCAACTTGAACTTTGCGTTTTGAAGCAATAAATACTTTTACTGATTTATTGACTACAACTGCTAAGTTTTCATCACCTGCTTGCAATAGTTTAATATTTGCAATATATTTATTAAGTGCCTTTTCTTCTAAATCTTTATAAAGGCTGGTGATAGATTCCTGTGCTTTCTTTAATTCAGCTGCTTTAGAATATTTTTCTTTAGCTTCTTCTAAAGCAATTGCTCTTGCTTCTTGTACTGAAGAAACATCTGCATTATATTCATCGCGAATTTCTTTTAATTTCTTAACGAAATTAGACATTCTGTCTTGTTTTGTTTTAATAATTTTTTCTAATTCCGTATCGATATTAGCAAGGGCATCACGTTTTTCTTTAGCAGAAACGGCATCAACAACTTTTTTGGTAATCTTTTCAATTTTATCGTCAAAGTTCTTTTCCATACGGACAAAAACCCTTGTACCGATAACTTTACCCGTTGTGCCGGGCGGAACGCGTAAAGAAGCATCAACAACATCATCAGCTTTTTTACCGAAGATTACTTTGAGTAATCTTTCTTCCGGTGTAAGTTGTTGCTCACCTTTCGGTGTAACTTTACCTACCAAAATATCACCGGGGCCGACTACTGTTGCCGGTAAAATAATACCGTCATTATCCAAATGGGCTAAAGTATCATTTGCGATATTCGGGATATCTTTTGTGATTTCTTCTGCACCGAGTTTTGTGCTTCTTGCATCAGTTGAAAATTCGTGTAAGTGTATAGAAGTTAAAATATCTTCTTTCACTAAACGGTTGGAAATTAAGATAGCGTCTTCGTAATTATAACCTTCCCAACTCATAAAGCCAACAAGCAAGTTGCGCCCTAATGATAAGATACCGTCTTTCATTGCAGGGCCGTCAACTAAGGTTTGCCCTTCTTTTACCATATCACCTGTTTTAACAAGAGGTCTGTGGTTAATACAAGTATCTTGGTTAGACCTTTTATATTTAACAAGTTCATAAGTATCGTATCTGGGGCCTTTTTTATCTGCAACTTCAACAACAATTAAATCTGCGGAAGATAAAACTACTTTACCTGCACGTTTTGCAACAATTGTTGTACCGGAGTCATGTGCCACAATTTCTTCAATACCTGTACCTACTAAAGGTGCTTCGGTATTAAGTAAAGGTACACCCTGACGTTGCATGTTACAACCCATCAAAGCACGGTTTGCGTCATCGTGTTCCAAGAAAGGAATTAAAGCTGCTGAAACGCTGATAACTTGTAAAGGTGAAATATCCATATAGTCAACTTCCGTAGGGGTAACGATAGGATAATCTGCCCTAACGCGGCAAGCAACTTGGTCGGTAGCCAAATTACCTTTTGCATCCAACGGAGTATTTGACTGTGCTACCATAAAATCGTCTTCAATATCAGCTGTTAAATAGTCAACTTCGTCGGTTGCTTTACCGTTTTTGACTTTTCTAAACGGGGTTTCAAGCAAACCGTATTCATTAACTTTTGAATAGCAAGCTAAAGAGGTAATCAAACCGATGTTCGGACCTTCAGGGGTTTCAATCGGGCAAAGGCGGCCGTAATGTGTATAGTGAACGTCGCGGACTTCAAAGCCGGCGCGTTTTCTGTTCAAACCACCGGGACCTAATGCTGATAAACGCCTTTTATGTGTAAGTTCTGATAAAGGGTTAATTTGGTCCATAAACTGTGAAAGTTGATGGGTACCGAAAAACCTTCTCATACAAACGCGTATTTGTTGGTCATTAACTAAAGTTCTTGGGGTAATTTTTTTATTACCGTTTTCTTTAGTCATTTTATCGCGAACGATTTTTGCCATTTGTGATAAACCGATACGAACTTGGTTTTCTAAAAGTTCGCCGATACCGCGTACACGCCTGTTACCTAAGTGGTCAATATCGTCTATTTTAAAGGTGAAATCTTTATACATTTCATTTGAAACTTCTTCACCTGCGTTTAATGCTAAAAGATATTGCAAAGTTACGATAACATCTTGTGTTGATAAAGTTCTTGCATTGTCTTTAGGTTTTGCGTATTCTTTATTTTGTTTGGCTAATTTTTCAAAGAAATAATCAAATTTTTTGTTGATTTTAAAGCGGCCGACAAAGCTTAAATCATACCTTTTAATATTTTTAAATATTAAGCTGTCCAAAAAGTGTTCCGCTTGTTCTTTGACGATAAAATCTTGCCCGCGCATTTTCCTGTAAACTTCATATTGGGCTTCATCTTTCGTTTTCGGTTCATCTTTTTTGCTGGCTTCCAAGGTAACTAAAATACCGGGGTTATCTTGGCGAGGATTACCGCTTAAAACCTTAATTGTTTTAATTTTATTTTCTATTAATATACCGAAAGTTTTATCATCAATCGGGGTTGAGGCCTTTTCATCTAAGTTCCAAAGAACTTCGCCTTGGTCATTGACGATATCTTCAGCTGCATAACGGCCGACGACATTATCAATATCATTTAATTTTACTTGTACAGTTTCCGTAGGGTAGAAAGCTTGTAAAATTTGTGCATTTGTTTCAAGACCGCAAGCGCGTAAGAAAGTTGTTGCTAAGAATTTTTTCTTTTTATCAATACGCACCCACAAAACGTTGGCTATATCAAATTGGAATTCAATCCACGCACCTCTGTAAGGAATAATGCGTGCAACATATAATTTTTTACCGAGTGTACTTTGTTGTTTTTCTTCGTCTTCTTCAAAGATAATACCAGGGGATCTGTGAAGTTGGCTGACAACAACGCGTTCATCACCGTTATAGACGAAACAACCGGCTTCTGTCATAACTGGTAAATCGCAAAGAAGTATATCTTCTTCTTCAGCTTTAATGAAATCTCTTGAACTTTTATCTTTTTTTACTTTATAAAAACTTAAACGCAAAGTAGCTTTTAAAGGAACGCTGTAAGTGCCGTCCCTGTTAATAGCTTCCATCGGGGAAGAATACTTTTCTTCACCGACGATATACTTTACAAAATCTAATCTCATGCTCCCGTCGGGGGCTTCTATCGGGAAAATATCTTCAAATACGCCTTGAAGGCCACGTGTTTCCCTTTTTTTAGGGTCTGTGTATCTTTGCAAAAAATTGTTAAATGATTGATGTTGCATGGCAAGCAAATGTGTCATTGCAACTTTGGTTTTAATTTTGCCGAAATTTAATTGTTCCATTTTATTTGGTCCCTACCTACTTCGGTGCATTCCCTGTTTAATGCACAAAGACCTAAACCCCCGAGAGGGTTTAGGTCTTGATATTTTTTAGTTGAGTTCTACGACGCCGCCAGCTTCAGTAATTTTCTTTTTCATTTCTTCTGCTTCAGCTTTTGCAACGCCTTCTTTCACTGCTTTAGGTGCGCCTTCGACTAAGTCTTTAGCTTCTTTAAGACCTAAACCGGTGATTTCGCGAACGATTTTGATTACTGCGATTTTCTTTGCAGCATCAACTGATTTGAGAACGACGTTAAATTCGTCCTTTTCTTCTGCGGCGGCAGCGGCACCGGCTGCAGGGGCTGCAGCAACTGCTACAGCGGCGGCTTGGGCCTTTACGCCGAATTTTTCTTCAACTGCTTTAACGAGCTCAGAAAGCTCGAGTACTGTCATTTCTGCAATAGCATTAAGAATTTCATCTTTTGTTAATTTTGCCATTTTTTTATTCCTTTTATTTTTGAGTAGCTGCCTTCTGTTTAAGCCGAGCTTAAACCCGTGCATTTATCCTTTCGGACTACTACCGCTCTAAGGCGGGTTTGACTTTGCTTATTTTTTGCTGTTTTCCACAGCTTGCAGTACGTAAGCAAAATCTCTAATCGGGGCTTGAAGCACTTGTGCAGAACTTGCAACAACACTGTATAAAGCGTTGGCGAGTTTGCCGATATTTTCTTCTTTACTACCAAGGGTAGCAAGAATTTTAATCTGCGCTTCATCATACCAAGTACCGTCGGTAAAGCCAGCCCTGATTTTAAAGGCCGCATTGGTTTTTGCAAACTCAGTTAACCCTTTAGCGGACAAGGCAACATCGCCGTCTTTTTTTAAGATAGCAACAGCTGTCGGCCCTTTTAAAAGGGAAGCGTCAACACCTTCAATACCGGCTTGTTTCAAGGCATGTTCTAAGATAGAATTGCGTTCAACTCTAAATTTACATTTAGCGTCTGCAAGTTTGCCTCTTAAGCCTGCAAGTTCGGTGAACTTGCAACCTTGATATGCGGTAAAGAAAATGCCAGCGGCTTCTTTAATGTCGCTTGCTAAACTGCTGGACCTTTCTTTTTTCTGTTCTTTTGTTAAGTTCATACTTTTAACAATTTACTACTTTTACTACTTTCACCTTTGCTTTTTTTGTTTACATAAAGTTTATATAAACGCAAAAAACGCGGGCAAAAACCCTTTAACATACAGTTAATACTGCTGTTTAAAATTTCCGTCGTAAAATACCGTTTTTGGTTTTACATTTTTAAGCGGAAAACGGGCGCTTAAAGCATAATTAACTTACAAAAAATTGCTTTAAGTCCCAATACATCTTTAAAATATTATATCAAATTAAGCTGCCATTTGCAACATGCAAAGATTATCCGCAGGCTACTAACATAATTATAGCATATTTTAATTAGTTTGTGTGAGTTGTATTTGTTCCTTTTGAACAGGGGTATTTTGTTCCACAGGTTTAATACCGGCGCTTCTGCAGCAATTGACGGTATCAATAAAGTTTATTTTAATTGTTCCATCTTAGGATCAGACTTATCTTCATTATTAGGTTCTACTTTCTGCTCAGCTACGGGTCCGTTAATAATTTCCTGATCTTCTATAACTATTTCAGGAATAACTTTTATTGTTTGTTTTTCATTGCGCACAATACCCGCTAAATCTAAATAAAATGCTGTAAAGAAACAAATAGAAAAAATTTGTATTATAAACTGAAGTATAGCCCTAAATATCTGATATAGAGCCATGTTTGCTCTCATTAAAAAGTATGAAATTATACCTATAACAAATAAACAAACAAATATACATACCCCGAATAATAAACTATAACCGAAAACTCTTCCCCAATTATGGTAACCCAAATCAAAAGAATCTACAACTATATCCCATAACTTGCCTTCCTTACATAGAATACCGTAATAAACAACAAATGATATAGGACCAAGAAAAATTATAGACGGAATAATAAAAATTATAGATATCTTTTTGAGTAAAAATATTAATATACCGAAAACTAACAAAAAAACAACCATTGCCAATATCCAAAAGAATATTAATTTAGGTGCTTTTTTTAATGTTTCAAAAAAAGATTGTTTTAGAAAACCTTTGCCCATTAAAATATTATTTCTAACTATCAAAATCTGCCAAATACCTATAAAGTAAAAAGCTAAAATAAATATAAAAATAATCCCTGCTATAATTATTAATTGGGGAATAAAAGCAGAAATTGTATTTGAGTTTAAATGCCCGCTTTGTAACATAGGCAATAAACCTGCTAACTTACGACCGAAAAATAAAGCCGATACAACCCCGCCAAGAAAAACGAAAAGTATTGTTCCGACATAAAGGCCCAAAATGCTCAGGAACGATTTCCGCAAAGCGGAAAAAGAAATATCTAAAATATCTGAAAAACTCTTATTCATAAAATCTCCTTAACTTTAACTATGCATAAAAATTATATTAAAAACATTTATATCTGTCAATAAAGTCAAACCGTGTACAATAGCTCAGCAAGTATTTTTGAGGAAATTTTGATTTTTACTGCGACAACAAGTACCAAGAAGAACGGGAGCGTAGCGACTCTCGGTACTTTAGGAGCGAAAAAACTAAAATTTACCGAAAAGACTTTGCTGGCAAAAAATAAAAACTGCAAATTTCATATTCCTACCACTTGAAATTTTGCTCTTAAATAGTTATACTATCCTTGGGGAACAGGGGAAAATATGCGTAAAAATCCACACATATTAGAAGTTAACACACAACTTTGGTTAAATAAATTTTCAAAAGAATTAGGCAAAAAAATAACTCTTGCCGACGTTCCGCAAAGTTATTTGGAAGAAATTAAATATTACGGTTTTGATGCTTTATGGCTTATGGGTGTTTGGCAACAAAGCCCAGCAAGTGCCGAGATAGCAAAAAATCACCCAGACATTTTAAATTACCTTGCCAAAGTTAAACCTGATTTTGACCCTAAAGATATAGGCCCCTCTTTATATGCAATTTACGACTATAAAGTTAACCCCGACTTCGGCGGGGAAGCGGCACTTCTATCACTCAAAAAACGTCTTAATGATTTAGGTGTAAAATTAATTTTAGATTTTGCCGGCAATCACCTTTCTTGTGATACACCGTATTTAAAAACTAATCCGGAATATTTTATAAGCAAACCTGGTATTAAACCACAGGAAGAAGGTTTATTCTTTAAAGGCCCGAACGGTCAATATTTTGCACATGGAAGGGACCCGCATTTTTATTCGTGGAGTGATACCGCGCAATTAAATTTATTTAACCCAAAAACACGCGAATTTTTACACAATATTTTAAATTATCTTTTCACTTTATGCGACGGCTTGCGTTGCGATATGGTAATGTTAATGCTCAACAAAGTTTTTGCGGAAACTTGGAAAATGTACCTTGACACCCCGCAACCGCAAGAAGAATTTTGGCCTAAAGCAATCAAAGAAATTAAAGAAAAAAATAATTATTTTACCTTTCTTGCCGAAGTTTATTGGGGGCTTGATTGGGAAGTGCAGGAAATGGGTTTTGATTATACTTATGATAAAACTTTATATGACCGCTTACTACTTTCCAACGCACAAGATATTCAAGGGCATTTAAATGCGGAACATTTATATCAAAAACGTTCACTGCGTTTCATATCAAATCACGACGAAGAAATGCCGATAAAGGCCTTCGGGGCAGAAAAGTCCCGTGCTGCTGCAGCCGCTTGTTATACTATTGAGGGTGCGCGTTTGTTTACCTTAAAACAAATTTACGGTGCAACGGTTAGATACCCAATTCAATATATTCCCAAAGAAGAAAAAGATTTAAAAGTAATTGCATTTTATGAAAAGTTTTTACGTGTTATAAATGACCCTTGCTTTCACGGTGGTCAATGGTCTTTAAAGCCAATCAACGCTATCAGCAAAGATGACTTAACTTTTAAAAATATTTTGGCTTGGATTTGGATTCAAAGCACTTGCTGTAAATTTGTTTTTATCAATTACAGTGATAAAGATGCGAATTTTAAAATTAATGCCGAAAAGTTCCCAAAAACAAATAAAGAACAAATTAAATTTACCGAAGAACTTTCAAATATTGTTAAAGAATTGCCGATATCTGCCTTTAAGCAAGACGGCGGTTTGCCTGTTTCTTTAAAACCGTTTGAAACCAGAATATACTCTTTTGAGTTTTAGAATTGACAAGAATAATAGTAATTTGAACCACTATTATATGAAAAATTGCAATTAAATACTTCAGAGCAAAACCCACTTTTCCCATGTTCATAACAATATAATTTAAATGCATCCATATCTTCTTTACCTTTTTTGTAAAATCCAAAACCTGAACGCAAATATTTTCCTATTTTACGAAGAGAAAAATGGTTCCCTCCTTTATCAATATAAATAAGATTTTTATTATTGGATACACAATCTGTTTTGCTAAAACCAGATAAAATTTCGCATCCTCCTCTTTTATAACCACTAAAATTAATATCTAAATTATCAAAACTTTTTGCAAATTCTCCGTTTGCTAAATAATATCTGTGTTGCGCTTCATTAAGAGTTTTTATGTTTGTCATCAGTTCTGACGCTTCTGCTTTTTCTTTTGCTTTACGATATTGCGGTAAAGCAATTGTAGCAAGTATCCCTATTATAACTACAACAATTAATAATTCCAACAAGGTGAATCCTCTTTTTTTAAATTCATTGTATTTCCTTTATATTTGATTTATACGGCGTTTTTAGCACCATATATTTAAATTATAGAAAAAAAAAAAAAAAACGTTGTCAAGGCCTATCGTTGTAAAATTAAACGCATATTAGGAAATTTTTGGGTTATAATATTTTATTAAAAACAAAAATATTAATATTATTTTGTGTAACCGAGGGCAAAAAAATGCGGGCAGTTTAAAACAGGATTGTCGCTGAAAATTCCGTCAACTTTCCATACTTGAAGTTTGTGGTAAGTTTGTAAATCATTAACGGTATAAACTAAAACTTTTAAATTGTTTTTGTGGCAGGTTTCCACAATTTTTTTTGTTACTCTTTTAACGCTTATGTTTACGCTTTTTGCTTTTAAAGAAAGGGGTTGTTTAACATCAAAATTACGTGTTAAAACACCGATAGAAATATCTTTATTTAAAGCACGGATTTTTTGTAAACTTTCAACTGCAAAAGAAGAAATTAAAATTTGATTTTGGCTTATATTTTTTGCTTTTTTAATTTCCGCTAAAATTTGTTTTTCAATATTTGGGTAAATATTATTATCGTTTTTAATTTCTAAATTTAAAGTAAAATTTTTAGGCGTAATTTTAAGTAAATCGGCAAGTGCGGGAACATTAAATTTTTGTAAATAATTGTAATTACTGTCTTTAATTTTTTTACCGTTTCTTAAATTATAATCGTGATACAAAACCAAAACACCGTCAGAACTTCTTTGGATATCGGTTTCAAGCCAAGTGCTAAGTTTAAAGGCCAAGTTAAAAGCCTCTAAAGTATTTTCTTGTGCAAAAGAGCTTGCGCCGCGGTGGGAAATTATTAACATAATTAGAAAAAGATTGAATATAATTTGTCGTAAACTTCTTGCGGAACTTCACGCCCCGGAACAAGCATGCGGCCGGCAATATTACCGTGGAAATCCGAACCGCCCGAAACAAGCAAATTATATTTTTTGGCAATTTGCAAAAGTTCTTCGCGCATAGCTTCGCGATGCGAAGGATAATAAACTTCAATACCGTCAAGCCCCCAAGATGCCCATTTTTCAAAATCCCAATATTCTTTAACAAGGCCGGGGTGCGCAATAAAACATTTGCCGCCGGCTTGTTTGATTGTATCAATAGTTTCTTTAACCGTTGCCGCCATCGGCGGAACATAAGCCATACAACCTTTACCCAAATATTTTTTAAAGATATCCGAACGCATATAACCAAGGCGGCGCCGGCGTAAACAATCGGCAACATGCGCGCGGGAAGAAACACCTTTTGCGATTTGTAAAACTTCGTCTTCCCTAATTTTAATTTTATTTTCCTGTAAAAGTTTGATTGTTCTTTTTACGCGCTCAAGACGCAAGGCGGCATTATTTTCTAGTAGTTTAAGCAAGGCGGGGTTTTGCGGATCAAAGTTATAACCGACGAAGTGTAAATTATCGTGGTCCGAAGTGCTGATTTCCACCCCGTTAACAAAAAGCATATTATATTTTTTTGCTTTAGTTCGGGCTTCTTCAAGACCTAAAATGCAATCATGATCCGTTAAAGACATCATTTCCACTCCGGCTTTATTGTAAGTATATAATAATTCGGCGATGCTCACAGCACCGTCTGAATATCTTGAATGGGAGTGTAAATCAATTATCGGCATTAAACCCTTTCAACCGCAGTTACTTGGGGGATACTTTCTTTTAAAAAAGCTTCTATGCCGTTTTTGATTGTCATTGTTGCCATAGGGCAGCCGGAGCAAGCTCCTTGCAATTTAACTTTTACGATGCCGGTTTTTTCGTCAAAAGAAACAAACTCAACATCACCGCCGTCCGCTTGCAAAGCAGGGCGTATTTTTTGAATTAAAGCTATAATTTGTTTTTCCATAAATTTCCTTATATTTTTTGCGCCGCCCGTTTAAGAGCGGCGCAAAATATCTTATTTAGTTTGTGTATTTTCTTCTAAAGAAAGGTCTTGTTTTTCCTTTTCTTCTTCTTCCTTAACGACGGGGGTTACTTTGGCAATCTTATCCCCTTCGTCAAGTTTTACTAAACGCACGCCTTGTGCATTTCTACCGACGGAACGTATTTCTTCACAGCGGATACGGATTGCCATACCCTTTTCGGTAATAACCATTAAGTCCTTTGATTCATCAACTAATTTGATGCCGACAACTTTACCGTTCCTTTCACTTGTCTTAATAGTTATAACACCCATACCGCCGCGGCGTTGTGTTTTATATTCACTAAATTCGGTGCGTTTACCGTAACCGTTTTCGCAGACGGATAAAACGTCCGGTTGTTCGCTGTCCCTTTCGGATTGTTCCATACCGATTACAACATCACCTTCACCAAGGCGGATAGATCTTACACCGTATGCGGCACGGCCCATACTGCGAACTTGATTTTCATCGAAGCGGATAGATTTACCGTTTCTTGTAGCAACGATAATATCTGATTTACCGTGTGTTTCTTGTACGGATACCAAAACATCACCTTCATCTAAACCGATTGCGATAATGCCGCTTCTGCGTATATTTGCAAAATTCTCCAAAGCAACGCGTTTCATTGTACCGAAACGGGTACACATTGTAAGGTAAGTTTCGCCTGCGTTTTTGGGGTCAAAGTCCTTAAATGCAACGGCGGATGTTACCTTTTCTTCACCGGCAATTTGGAGCATATTTACAATTGCTTTACCTTTACCTTGACGGTTGCCTTCGGGTATTTCATAAGCTTTCAAGGCAAAAACCCTGCCGCGGTTTGTAAACATCAAAATAGTTGCGTGGCTTGAAGTTACAAAGAGATGTTCAATAAAATCCTCTTCTTTTGTTTTACCGCCGATAATACCTTTACCCCCGCGGTTTTGGGAGCGGTAGGTATCAAGCGGAATACGTTTTGCATAACCACCGTGGGAAAGGGTGATAACGACTTCTTCTTCCTCAATAAAATCTTCTATGGAGAAGTCCGAAACATCTGTTGAAATTTCTGTGCGGCGTTCATCACCGTAATCCTTTTTCATTTTGGTAAGTTCGTCAACGATAATATCTAAAATCTTTTGCGGGTTACCTAAAATATCTTGGAGTTCGGCAATTAATGCTTTCAAATCTTTTTGCTCTTGCTCAATTGCAATAGAGGAAAGTTGTGTAAGTTGATGCAAGCGCATATCTAAAATTGCTTGGGCTTGAGGTTCGGTAAATTTAAAACGCGCCATTAAATTCGTGCGGGCTTCCGCGGCATCTTTAGATTTACGGATAATTGCAACAACTTCGTCTAAATTTGCAATAGCTAAAAGTAAACCGTCTAAAATATGGGAGCGTTTTAAAGCTTTATTTAAGTCAAAGCGCGTTCTGTTTGTAATAACTTCTTGGCGGTGGCGTATATATTGGCGCATTGCTTCTTTCATGCTTAAAACGCGCGGTTTACCGTCAACGATAGCAAGCATATTGACGCCAAAAGAAGTTTGTAACTGTGTATGTTTATACAATTGATTTAAAACTACTTGGCCGGTTGCTTCGCGTTTAAGTTCAATTACAAGGCGCATACCGCGGCGGTCGGATTCGTCGCGAATATCGGAAATTTCGGTAATCTTTTTATCTTTAACAAGGCCGGCGATAGTTTCAATTAAAACAGTTTTATTAACTTGATAAGGAATTTCTGTTACGATAATCGCTTCTCGGCCACCTTTAATTTCTTCAATTTCGGCGCGGGCTTGAATTTTTAAAGAACCGCGGCCGGATTCAAAATAATCATAAACACCTTTTGTACCGCGTAAAATACCGCCGGTAGGGAAGTCAGGCCCTTTAACAATTTGCATCATTTCTTTTGTAGAAATTGCTGGGTTTTTAATTAAAGCAATAATACCGTCGCAAATTTCCGCTAAGTTATGTGTGGGAATATTTGTTGCCATACCGACTGCGATACCGTTTGAACCGTTAACTAAAAGTTGCGGCATTTTGGCAGGCAAAACCGCCGGTTCCATTAAAGAACCGTCATAGTTAGGAATAAATTTAACTGTATCTTTATCTAAATCTTCCAAAAGTTCGTCGGCAATATGGTTTAAGCGGACTTCGGTATAACGCATAGCAGCCGGGCTGTCGCCGTCAATAGAACCGAAGTTTCCTTGCCCGTTAACTAAAGTATTTCTTATTGAAAAGTTTTGTGCCATACGCACTAAAGCATCATAAACTGAACTATCCCCGTGCGGATGGTATTTACCCAAAACATCACCGACTACACGCGCTGATTTCTTAAACGGTTTATTATATTTTAAACCCATTTCTTGCATTGCATATAAAATACGGCGGTGAACAGGTTTTAAACCGTCTCTTGCATCAGGTAAAGCGCGGCCTATAATTACACTCATGGCATAATCAATATAGGAATTGCGCATTTCCTCGCCGATATCGCGCTGGTGTATTTGGTCAAATAATTCTGTGGAATTTGTTGTTTGATTATTATTATCTGTCATAAAAACTCCTAAATATCTAAATTGATAACTTCAAGGGCGTGTTTTTCAATAAAGGCCCTGCGGGGTTCAACTTTATCACCCATAAGCATTGCAAAGACCTTTTCGGTATCTGCGGCGTCTTCAATAGCAACGCGGACAAGTTTGCGTTTTGACGGGTCCATAGTGGTTTCCCAAAGTTGTTCCGGGTTCATTTCACCGAGACCTTTATAACGCTGTATCGTTGCACCTTGTGTGCCTACATCTTTTGCAACTTTCAAAAATTCTTGTAAAGAGAATATTAAAATGTCTTTTTTACCGTCGTTGATTGTAAACAAAGGTGTACCTTTGCGTTTATCTTCGGTGACAAAAGCAAATTGGTCTAAAGTATAACCGAGTGCTTTTAATTTATTTTCATTTACTAAAATTTTTGTGAGTTCTTTAAGTGATTGATAATCCGGCTCTAAAGCATCATTATCAATTTCCATTTCCGGAATACCTTTGGCAAGTAAATCTTCCCTTCTTTCATTTCTTACCGTTGTTTGGTAATCCCTAAATTCTTGGTCGCTGTAAAAATATTTAAAGCTGTTATTTTCTAAAGTAACCCTAAAGACAGGTATTTGCCCTCCTTCTTTAAACTTGTTGTAATCTTTAAGTGATAAACCTTTAAGTTCAATTCTTAAATTTAATTCTTCAAGTTCTTTTAAGATTTGGAGTAAAGTTTTAATTTGGTCTTTAGTTAAATCTTCACCTTTAGCATTTTTTGCGTTGACGGCTTGGAGAGCTTCTTTAAATAACCAAGTTTGCATTTGCTCTTCGGTTTGCATATAATCTTCCATTTTGCCTTTTTTGATTTTGTATAAAGGCGGTTGGGCGATATACACATGGCCTTGTTCAATAAGAGGCTTTAATTGGCGATAGAAGAAAGTTAAAAGCAAAGTTGTAATGTGTTGACCGTCAACATCAGCATCAGCCATCAAAACAATTTTGTTGTAGCGGAGTTTTTTGATATCAAAACCGCCTTCACCTTCACCGACACCTGTACCGACTGCGGAAATTAAAGTGCGGATTTCGTCATTTGATAAAATTTTTACAAGTTGTGCTTTTTCAACATTTAAAATTTTACCTTTAAGCGGTAAAATTGCCTGAAAAATTCTGTCCCTGCCTTGTTTGGCGGAACCGCCGGCTGATTCACCTTCTACTATAAATAATTCGCATCTTTCCGGATTTTTTTCTTGGCAATCTGCAAGTTTACCCGGTAAGCCGCCACTTTCCAAAGCACCTTTTCTGCGTGTTAAATCTTTTGCTTTTCTTGCTGCTTCGCGGGCTACTGCTGCGCCGATTGTTTTTTCACAAATTGCGCGGGCGGTTTTTGGGTTTTCTTCAAAGAAAGTTGCTAAAGTATCCCCAACAATTGAACGGACTATACCGTCAATTTCTGAGTTACCGAGTTTGGTTTTTGTCTGCCCTTCAAATTGCGGATGCGGAATTTTAACTGATAAAACCGCTGTTAAACCTTCGCGTAAATCGTCACCTTGAATATTTAAGTCCTTATTTTTAAGAAGACCGTTATTTTTAATATAATCGTTAACGATACGTGTTAAAGCTGCCCTAAAACCGCTTAAATGTGTACCGCCTTCAATAGTGTTAATATTGTTAACGAAGGAATAAACATTTTCGGAATAACTGTCATTATATTGAATTGCAAAGGAAATATAATTGTTATCAATTTCTTTTGTAATATAAATAGGTTCTTCGTTTATAATTCTTTTATTTGTGTTTAAGTATTTTACAAATTGGGAAATACCGCCTTCATATAAAAACACCTGGTTTTTGTTTTCAACTCTTTCGTCGGTTAAAGTAATTCTTACACCAGCATTTAAAAAGGCAAGTTCGCGGAGGCGGTTTGCTATGGTATCATAAGAGAAAATATTATCACCGAAAATTTCCCTATCTGCTTTAAAGGTAACTTTTGTACCATGTTCTTTTGTTTCACCGATAACTTCAACTTTACCTTCCGGTTTACCGCGTGTATATTTTTGGAAATGTACTTTACCGTCACGTCTGACTTCAACAGCAAGCCACTCTGATAAAGCGTTTACGCAGGAAACACCCACACCGTGTAAACCGCCGGAAACTTTATAAGCACCTGTATCAAATTTACCGCCGGCGTGTAAGACTGTCATAACAACTTCAAGGGCGCTTTTTCCTTTAAGTTTAGGGTCTTTAACATTTTTCATCGGGTCAACAGGAATACCGCGGCCGTCGTCTTGAATCATACAAACATTGTCTTCTTTAATAACAACATTGATATGGCTGGCATTACCTGCCAAAATTTCGTCTACTGAGTTATCTACAACTTCATAAATTAAATGGTGTAAACCCGGCGCCCCTGTGGAACCGATATACATTGCCGGTCTTTTTCTTACTGCTTCAAGACCTTCTAAAACCTGAATTTTAGAAGAATCATAATCTTGTTCTAATTCTTTTTCTGATTTACTCATATATACTCCTTATTTAATTAAAATCTTTTTTATCCAAGGACTTTTGAATCTTTTATTTAATTCTTTAATTATTTCCTGTTCTTTTAGTAAAAGTTCATGCCGCGCTGTTGAAGATTTAACTTTTACAAAAATATTTCCGCCTTGTACAGCATCAAGCTCCCAAAATTTTGCTTTATTTTTTAAAACAATAGGCCAAATATTATCAAGTAAAATTAAATTATTTAATTTTAAATTTAAACGGCTGTATTGTTTTGTTACCTCAGAAGCACTATGCCAACTAAATTCTTTTTTTATTTTCATTTAAACCCTTACAGGCATAATAATATATTTATAATTTGTATTACCTTCCGGTTCTATTAATACGGGTTGTGTAGCATTTACAAAGGAAAAATTAACTTTATCCGTATCAATATTTTTTAATACATCTATTAAATATTGCGGGTTAAAAGAAGTTTCAAAATCTTCGCCGCTATAATTAACTTTAACTTCATCTGAAAAGGACATTTTTGAAGAATTTGCCGTAATTAAAATATTATTTTCAGTTAATTGATATTTTACTGTTCCGCCTAAATCACCGGCACAAACACCGGCGCTTTTTGTGGAAGATAAAATATTTGAAGTTTCAGCCAAAAAGGTAATATTCTTTTTTGCGGGTATAACTTGTTCGTAGTTTGGGAAATTACCTTCTATTAAGCGGGAAATTAAAACCGTATCTTTTATTTTAAAACTTATTTGATTTGCTGAAGTTGTAACATCTACCGTTTCATCTTCTTTAAATTTATTTAAACCGGTAAGTTTTAAGACCTCATTTAAAATTTTGCTCGGAACAATAATTTTAAATTCTTTAACACCTTCTAAAACAGGGTTTAAACATAAAGCCAAACGGCGGCCGTCAGTTGAAACTACTTCAAATTTTTCTTTAGTATTATTCCAAAGTAAACCGTTTAAAACATAACGTGTTTCTTGTGTAGAAGCGGAAAATATTGTTTTTTCTATCATTTCCTTTAACTTTAATGCCTTAATTGAAAAGGCCTCATTTTTTTCAATTTCCGGAATAATAGGATATTCTGATTTAGGTGTACCTATAAGCCAAAATTTTGAGCGACCGCTTTTAATATGTAATTTATTATCTTCATCACTTTCCAAAACAATTTCTTTACCTGAGGGTAAATTTTTTAATATATCTGAAAGATCTTTTAAAGGTACTGTTAATGAACCATTTTCAATAACTTCGGCTTTAAAAGTATGAATAATAGCCATTTCCATATCAGTACGGGTTAATTTAATAGTACCGTCTTGGGCTTCTATTAAGAAGTTAAATAATATAGGTAAAGTTGTTCTGCCGCCAACTGACGATTGTATAATTTGTATGCCTTCAGAGAATTTTTCTTTAGTAATATTAATTTTCATATTATTATCCTTATTATTATATTGTTCTGTGAATTTAGTGGATAAATGTTAATTTCCTATACAAATTTATTTTATAATTTGTTAATAGATTTTAAAATTCATCCACAATATCCACAAATAAAAAATTTATACACAAAAAATATTTAATTATCCCCAGCTTTTATTTCCTCTGTTATCAAGTTAATAACAGGGATGAAAAAGGTATTATTTTTAATTTCTTCTTTTACCTTTTCTTTAGCGTGAATAATTGTAGTGTGGTCCCTATTAAATTCCCTCCCAATTTCAGGTAAAGATAAAGATGTTAATTCCGTAGCAAGGTACATGGCAATTTGCCGCGGCCAAGCAATAGAATTATTTTTCTTTTTAGAATTTAAGTCCTCTAAATTGACTTTAAAATGTTTACACACAACTTGTTTTATTTTATTGATACTTATATTATATTTTTGTTGGTCTAAATTTATAATATCGGCAAGAACTTCTTTTGCAATATTAACCGTTGCGGTTACACCGTGTATACTTGCAAAAGCAGTAAGGCGATATAAACAACCTTCAAGTTCCCTAATATTTGCCTGTACACCTTGCGCTATAAAAGACAAAACATCATCTGAAATATCATAATTATTTACATCTCTTTTATGACGTAAAATTGCAATTCTTGTTTCAAGATCCGGCCTTTTAATTTCGGCTGAAATTCCGCTTAAAAGACGGGAAGATAAACGTTCGCTGAAATCAAGCTGGTTTGGTGTTTTATCGCAAGTTAAAACAATTTGTTTTTGATTGTTAAATAAGGAATTAAAGGTATAGAAAAATTCTTCTTCCGAACGGTTTTTGCCGACTAAAAATTGTATATCGTCAATAAGTAAACAATCAATATTTTCGTATTGTTTATGGAAAGGGGTTGTTGATTTTTTTGCCATATGGTCTATACATTGTGTAAAAAAATCTTCACCCGACATATATAAAACTTTTGCATAAGGATTATTTTTTAAAAGTTCATTACCGATAGCGTGTAGAAGATGTGTTTTACCAAGCCCCGGCGCACTGAAAATTACAAAAGGGTTATTTGCGCGGTTACCGATTTTTTTGACGACTGCTTCAGATGCTTTATAAGCAAAACGGTTTGAAGGGCCTTCAATAAAACCTTCAAAAGTATAATGAGGGTCAAGTTTAGATTCTTCCCTTGAAGTTTGCCTGCCGTAATTTTGATGAATAACTATCGGCGGTGCTTTGAAGACCTGCGGTTCTTCCTGTTTTTGGATGATATAATCAACTGTGCAAGGGAAATTTGTAATTTCCGTTAAAGCGTGCAAAATAGGTGTTTCATAGCGGTCTTTGATTGTTTTGAGCCAGGCATCATTTGGAACTTCAAGTTTAAAAACACCTTCATTAAATTCCGCGATTTTCATGGGTTTGAGCCACATATCGCAAGTGTCTTTCCCCAAAGTTATTTCTAACTTTTCCAGCAATTTCGCCCAAATTTCGTTTATATCGTTGTTTTCCACTTTCCGCACCTTATATATGGTTTTGATGTAAAAATCAAATATAGTTTAATTTTAGCAGTTTTTTAGCAAAAAGTACAGTTTTTTATAAAATTATCCAAAATTATAAAAATTGTGTATAAATACCGTAATAAATGTTATAATATTTAAATGGAACAGCATTTATTTATAACCGCAGTTGTGGCTTTTGCCTTCGATAGAATATCAAAATATTTTATCAAAAAAAATCATTTTGAAAATAATTTTAAATTTGCTTTGTGGAACTCGTCTTTTGCCTTAATTGCCGGCATTTTGGTATTTTATATTTTGAATTTTATGGCATCAAACGGGGCAACTTTCGGGCTTTCAAAAGGCACATTTTCTTTAATTCTACTAATTACTTTAGGTTATATTTGTTTTAACTATATAAAAGCAAAAAAAGCCGATAAACAGGCAAAAGATAAAATTATTGCCTTCAATTTAGACTGGGCGCAAACAATATATTTTGCCGCTTTTTTTGCATCAATAGTCATGTTCTTTTTCTTACAGGCGTTTAGAATTCCGTCCGCTTCAATGAGAAATACTTTACTTGAAGGTGATAATCTTTTTGTAAATAAGGCATATTACGGTATGCGCTTGCCTTTTGTAAAAGAAAATTTTGTTAATTTCAACGAGATACAAAGGGGAGATATTATCATCTTTAGATTTCCGGCAGAAGATAGGGAACAATCAAATTGCGGCGAACCGCAATACGGCAGGGACTTTGTTAAAAGAGTTATTGCCCTACCCGGTGAAAAAGTGGAAGTAAAAGATCAGACAGTATACATAAATGATAAAGAACTCCCCCTCCAAGAATATGCTATTTTTGCCGAACACGATAAGATAGATATTGAAAATCCTTTGACTGAACAAGAATATCAAAAGTCATGGGAAGATCGCAAATTAGAAAAATATTTCGGTATTTCTTTAAGGGACAGTTTTGGCCCGGTAATAGTGCCAGAAGGTCAATATTTCGCTATGGGCGACAATAGGGACTTTTCTTGCGATTCCCGCTTTTGGGGCCCTGTTCCTAAAGAAAATATTAAAGGTAAGGCATGGCTCTTACATTGGCCCTTAAACAGATTTAGAATTATAAAATAAGTTTTCACGTGAAATCAAAATTTCAGCAAATTAAAAAGTTTTCATGTGAAAACTAATATAATTTGACACTTTTAAAAATTTATTATACAATATTTGTATAAGGAGAGTTTATGAGTGAAATAGTCTGTGTCGCAAACCAAAAAGGCGGCGTCGGTAAAACTACAACTTCCGTAAATTTGGCTTATGCTTTGGCTTATCTCGGGCAGGAAGTTCTTTTAGTTGATTTCGACCCGCAAAGTAATGCAAGTTCCGGTTTAGGGGTTAATTTAAAGGAAGATGAAAAATCTGTCTATAATTTCCTAACAAAAACCGCTACTTTCAAAGAAGTTGTACATCAAACATCTAATGAATTATTAGATATTTTACCTGCAAATAAAAACCTTGCCGGTGCTGAAGTAGAGCTTGTTAATACCCCACAAAGGGAAAAATTCTTAAAACAAGCCCTTGACCCTATTAAAAGGATGTATAACTTTATTATTATTGATTGCCCCCCCTCTCTCAGTTTGCTTACAATAAATGCTTTGGTCGCGGCAGACAGCGTCATAACCCCTATACAATGCGAATATTATGCTATGGAAGGTTTGGCAAACTTTATCAATACAACCGGCAAAGTCAAACAATTCTTAAGCCCCAATTTAAAGGTAGACGGCGGTATTTTGACAATGTTTGACACCCGTATGAATCTTTCCAAACAGGTTAAGGAAGATGTTAGCAAATTCTTCGGTTCAAAGGTATATACAAACCCTATACCGCGCAATATTCGTTTGGCGGAAGCACCGAGTTTCGGGCAAAGTATATTTGAGTATGAGCCAACTTGCCGCGGTGCGCGCGCTTATCTTGATTTGGCAATAGAATTTTTGGTCCGCCGCGGTGCGAAAGCAGAGGATTATGAATCTTTTAAAACCTCTGTCAATAAGAATAATGATTTTGATTTCGGAGGTTAATTTATGAGAAACGCTTTAGGAAAAGGTTTAGATGCTTTGCTTGGCTCCTCTTTTGAAATGGAGCAGGAAATTAATAACGGTGGGGAAGGGAAAAGGAATATTCAAAAGATTTCTATTGACAAAATCATTCCTAACAGATACCAACCCAGAAAAAATTTTAATGAAGATGCTTTGAAAGATTTAGCACAGTCAATTAAGCAGCACGGTTTAACCCAGCCGGTAGTGGTTGTTTATGATGCCGGTCTTGATAAATATGAATTAGTTGTCGGCGAACGCCGCTTCAGAGCAAGCGAAATGGCGGGCTTTAAAGAAATTGATTGTATTGTACATACCAAACTTGACGATAAACAACTTTGCGCCCTTGCTTTAATTGAAAATATTCAAAGGGAGGACTTAAACCCCATTGAAACCGCGCTCGGTTACAAAAATTTGATGCAAAAATTCTTGGTTTCCCAAGTGGAACTTGCCGAATATTGCGGCAAATCAAAAGCGGCGGTATCAAATTCTTTGCGTTTGCTTAATCTTTCTGAGGAAATACAAAATGCTTTGCAAGACGGTACTATTACAGAGGGTCACGGCCGCGCACTTTTAATGGTTGGTGACGAGGGGAAAAGGGCAGTTTTATTCAAAAAAATAATCGGTTCCAAAATGTCTGTCCGCCAGGCAGAAAATGCCGCAAGAACTATTTTGGAAGGCAAAACCTCTGCCCCAAAACAAAGCAAAGATCCCAATACAGTTGCTTTTGAACAGTCCTTACAAGAGGCACTTGGCACCAAGGTTGAAGTTAAGGAAAACGGCAAAGGTAAAGGCACTTTAACCTTACATTTTAACTCTTATGAAGAGTTAAATGTATTGGGTGATAAGTTAAAAACTTTAGTTTAGTTTGTTTCTTATATTCCCTTTTCTTTTTCTGCTGGTGTTGGCAAAAAAAGAAATTTAAAACACAAAAAACCCCGGTTTCCTCGGGGTTTTTTGTTGTAGAGGGGATGTTTTAGAAATAGAATCTTACTACTCCGGCACCTTGTAAACCGGAACGATCAGACACGGTGAAATCACTCTCTTTTAATCTTGCATCAATATTATATTTTAGTTCTATTCCTAGAGATAAAAATTCTGTCATTTTATATTCACAACCACCAATAATATGAAAAAACCATTTATGATCACTATAAGACCAATTACCAGAAAAAGAAGATGATTCTTTTATTTTCGTTTTTAAATAAGACATTCCTATTCCGAAATAGGAACTAAATTCTTTTACTCCTTGATCTTGTTTTACAAAAAAGGTTATTGGTATTGAAAAAGTATCTTCGGAAGCAGTAAACGTAGATTGTTTTATTTTATTTTTTCCGTAGGAATCATAACCAATTTTGATACCTATTTTATTAACACCTAATGTTTCCCAGTCAGAACCATTTGTTTCTGTTTCAAACAATCCTTCTAAGGAAAAGATAGATGAATTTTTTGTGAAACCGGCATATTGTTTCATTTCTTTTGGATTATTTTCACCTATGCCACCTTTAATACCTATACCAAAATCTACGGCGTAAGATACCATAGATAAAGCATAGATAGATAGTACTGCTAACAACAATTTTTTCATGTTATATCTCCTTTCTTTTTTATTTTGTATTTCTACAAATTTATTTCAACCAATAAAAAACGGCTGATAAACTATGGATTGCAAAAGACATAGTATAACAGCCGTAGTTTACCGTTCTTGCGAACGGCAAACATTAAGCATAAAACAAACGGGTAATTAATCCATTTATTTTATGCTTTTATTACGACTGTTTCCTAGGTTTTGCAATCATTTTGCTTTCGCAAAATCTAATCCGTATGGATTCCCTAAAAAACAGATTAAATTGTATTAAGCCGTTTGCCGGCTTACATTAAAATTTTAAAATACTCCTTCATTTTTTAAAGTATAGCATTTTTTAAATGTTTTTTGTAAAAAATCGAAAAATTTTGTTAATTTTGTGTGAAATTTATAAAATCTTCGTCGTAAAAAATCAAAATCAAATAAAAAGGGCTTAAATTTTAATTTGTTTTTAAAAAACAGAGAACTTGTTTAAATTTAAACAAAACTTAAAATTTGAGCTAATTTTGCCGCAAAAAGACCATTTTTACGCAAAAACCGGGAAAAAATACCTCCCCAAATTTGAAAATTCAAAAAAGAGGGGGGAAACTTTTAAAAAATCACAAGAATTTTTAACTAACTATTTTTGATTAGTTGCTAAACCTATGTCTTTTAAGAAAGGTTCATTTGAAATTTTGCGGCCCAAGAAATTTTGCACCGATTCTTCTTCATCATAAGATCCACCGACTGCCAAAATTTTCTTGCGGTATTTTTTACCGATCTCTTTATTAAACAAACCGTGTTTTTGAAATTCGGAAAAGAAATCTTGTGCAATAACTTTCGACCACAAATAACTGTAATATCCAGTGTCGTAACCGCCCATTAAGTGGTCAAAACTTGCTTGCCGATATGTACCTTTTGTCATCGGTGTAAGTTTTATTTTTACGGAATATTTTCCCCACAATGCCGTCGTATCTGCCGGCTTTGTTAAGGTGTGATATTTCATATCGATTTGTGCTAAAAAATTCTGCCATAAATAAGAATTTGCGGCGGCATGATTTTTTGCAGCAAGCATTTTGTTTATGGTTTCATCGTCTAGAATTTTACCTGTTTTATAATGTTTTGAAATGCGTTTTATAACACTTGGTTCCCATGCCCAATTTTCTAAAAGTTGAGAAGGAGCTTCCACAAAATCTCTGCTTACTGCCGTGCAGGAAATTGATGAATATTTTGCTTCCGTCAAAACATTATGCAAAGCATGCCCAAACTCGTGGAACAAGGTTTCCACTTCACCATGCTTTAAAAGTGAAGGCGTATTTTTAGACGGTGGATTTAAATTTGCAACAATCGCGGTAAACGGTTTTTGATAAGTGCCGTCTTTTAAAAGTTTACCTTCAACTAAATCAAAACAAGCGGCGTGTTTATATTTCCCGTCGCGCGGAAACAAATCCATGTAAATATAACCAAGAACTTTTTTTGTTTCCTCGTCGGTAACTTCATAAGTTTTTACGCTTTCATGCCAAACAGGTATTTTAACTTCTTTAAATTCTACTCCGAATAAATTCCCAAAAATTTCAAGCATATTTTTTATTACAATATCTGTTTGAAAATATTCTTTTATAATTTCCGAGTCAATATCATAGTTTAATTTTTTGTGTAAATTTGTCCAATAAGCACTTTCCCAAATTTGCAAAACTTTTGATTTTACGCCGGTGCGTTCTTCTTTCAATTTCAAAAATTCTTTTTGTTCTTTTTTAGCAAGCGGTTTTAATTTCTTTTCTAAATCTTTTAAGAAATTATTGACGGTTTTAACATTTTTTGCCATGCGTGTTTCAAGGATGTTCTCGGCGTGATTTTTATAACCGAGCAAGTGTGCACTTTTATAACGCAACATTAAAGTATCTTCAAAAATTTTCACATTTTCTTTACCGCCGCGGCGTGAATATTTATATTCCAAAATTTTGCGCGGTTCGTCTTTAACGGCATTTGTCATGAAAGGAACATAGTCGGGATAGTCCAAAGTTATGCGGTATTTACCGTCAACTTTCTCAAGTTTATTTTTATAGTCATCCGGTAGTCCTTCAAGCTCTTCTTCGGTAACATCTAAATAATCTTTATACTCGCGAATATTTTTTGAAAAGTTTATTTCGTTTATTGATTCTTGTTTTGCGATTTCTTTAAATTTCTCTAAATCTTTATCGTCTAAAGCAAGGCCCGATTTTTTAAAGCCAATCATTGCATCTTTTAGCATTTTTGCTTCAATTTTAGGAAGTGCGGGTTTTAAACTTTCAAGTTCTTTAAATGCTTTATAAATGTCGCGCCTTGTGGCAACTTCCACCATATATGCACTTATAATTTGTGCTTGCTCAAGTGCTGCATTTCTTAAATCTTCGTCGGTAGAAACATAGGCCAAAAACCCTGCTTGTCCTAAAGCTTTACCGTAAGTAGTAAGTGCTTCCTCATAAGCAAGCAAAGTGTTTTCAAAAGTTCTTTCATTTGCAGGGATATTTGCAATTTTGTTTAATGAATCTTCCAAGACAACACGTGCCGCTTTTTCCCTGGGGGCAAGTTCACTTGCTTTATAATTAAAATGTAGGTGCCCTTTACCGTCGTACATATTAACCTCCGCACCCCATGTGATAAGGGGGGCTAAAATTAGTAAAAAAATAATTGACAATTTGTTTAACATATTTGTTATAATTATTATATAAAATAATTGCCACTTGTGGCTATTTTAATAAAAAAGAGGAAAAGAAAATGTACGAACCGTTTATCCCGAAAGAGATATTCTTAACAAAAGGTGTAGGTAGACATAAAGAAAAATTAGCAAGCTTTGAAGAGGCCTTGCGTGATGCAAAAATCGCTAAGTTCAACTTAGTTCCTGTTTCAAGTATTTTCCCGCCGAGATGTAAAGTAGTGTCCATCTCCAAAGGTTTACAGCATTTATCAGCCGGACAAATTTTACATTGCGTTATTAGCCGCAACACAAGCAATGAAAACAGACGTTTAATTTCTGCGTCCGTCGGTCTCGCTATCCCTAAAGACAGAAATACCCACGGTTATATTTCAGAACACCATAGCTTCGGCGAAGCTGACCAAAAAGCCGGCGATTACGCCGAAGATTTAGCAGCAATGATGTTATCCACCACCTTAGGTATGGAATTTGATAACGATACTACCTGGAACCAAAAAGAAGAAATTTGGAAAATGAGCGGCAAAATCGTTAAGACAACAAACATTACACAATCTGCAATTTGCGTTGACGGTCTTTGGACAACTGTTGTTGCAGCCGCTGTTTTTGTGAGGTAATTCCTTAATTTATGTTGAAACCGAGCAGTAACAACTTTTTAGCTTTAGACGGCGAATTTTGCGATATTAAAACAGCGAAATTCGCCGTTATTCCCGTTCCGTATGAAAGGACAGTGTCCTATTTCGGCGGAACAAAACAAGGCCCTGCCGCTATTTTAGAGGCATCCAGCCAAGTGGAATTTTTTGACGAAGAAACAAAAACCGAAACTTTCCGTCAAGGTATTGCAACTTTTGATGCAATAAATTGCGAAGGTACGGAAGAAGAAGTTTTTAACCGCATTGAAAATTTCGTCAAAGAATATATTAAAACTTATAAACAATTTCCGTTTTATTTAGGGGGGGAACACTCAATTTCACAAGCCTTAATTAACCCCTATATTGAAAAGTACGGCAAAGAACTTTCCGTCTTACATTTTGATGCCCACGCCGATTTAAGGAAAGAATATTACGGTGATGAACGCTCCCACGCTTGCGCTTTATACCCTGCATCACGCAAAGTGCGCGTCGTACAAGTTGGTATCCGTTCTATCGGGTTAGAAGAAAAAGATAATGTCAATTTCGGTAATGTAAAAACATTTTTGATGCACGAAAATTTGGACCAGAAAAAGTTAATCAAAGATGTCCTTGCAAATTTAACTGATACCGTTTATATGACAATTGACGTTGATGGTTTCGATCCGTCCGTCATCCCCGGAACAGGCACCCCGCAACCCGGCGGTTTTATGTGGTACGATGCCATGAATTTGTTTAGGGAAGTTGTAAAAAACAAAAAAATCGTTGCCGCAGATATCGTTGAAACAGCACCGATGAAAGATAATCCTATCAGCGAATTTAACGCCGCAAAATTAATTTACCGCTTAATGGGTTATTTAACTTTAAAAAATAAGGAGAAATAAAAATGAAATCTTTAAAAGGAACTCAAACAGAAAAAAATATTTTAACTGCTTTTGCAGGTGAATCACAGGCAAGAAACCGCTATTCTTTCTTTGCAAGCAAAGCAAAAAAAGACGGTTTTGTCCAAGTCAGCAAAATTTTTGAAGAAACCGCCAATCAAGAAAAAGAACACGCAAAACGTTTATTCAAATTTTTAGAAGGCGGCGAAGTTGAAATAACTGCCTCTTTCCCTGCCGGTGTAATTTCCGATACAGTAGATAATTTGGTTGCCTCTGCTGCAGGTGAAGATGAAGAATGGCAACATATGTATCCTTCTTTTGCAAAAACCGCACGCGAAGAAGGTTTTGAAGAAATTGCCGCCGTTATGGAAAATATTGCCATTGCGGAAAAGGAACACTCCAAACGCTATAAAGCTTTACACAAAAATATTGTTGACGGTAAAGTTTTCAAAAAAGATGCACCTGTTCAATGGAGATGTATAAATTGCGGTTTCATTTTTGAAGGCAAAGAAGCCCCGCAAAAATGCCCCGCTTGTGCACACGAACAAAGTTATTTTGAACTTTTGTGCGAAAATTGGTAATATCTTTTGCCAAGTATAAAAAAGAATTTAACGCGCCTTACCCGCTAAGGCGCGTTTTTGTAAAAAGAGTAAACAATGGAGATTAATGAAACTTTTAGTTGTAATTTTTCCGCTAAAATAACGGGTAAAATTATAATAAAAAAGGGGGGGGAATATGGAAATAAACGAAATATATAAATGTGAAGTTTGCGGTAATGTTGTAGAGTCCGTACAATTTGCAACAGGTGAAATATCTTGTTGCGGTAAAGAAATGGTGAAACAAATTGCAAATACCAAAGAAGCCGCGACGGAAAAACATATTCCCGTCGTTGAAGAAAAAGACGGCGGTTATTTAGTAAAAGTAGGCAGTGTTGAACATCCTATGTTAGAAAGCCACTTTATTGAATTTATTGAAGTTATTTATGACAACAATAAAATTGCGCGCGCACATTTAAGACCCGGTGTTAAGCCGGAAGCATGGTTTCCAAAATCAGACGGAAATATTATTGAAGTTCGGGAATATTGCAATTTGCACGGGCTTTGGAGCAACAAAAAATAATGCTTAATCTAAAAACTCTTTTTACTTTAAATTATGGGCTTTATATAGTTTCTTCCGTCGGTAAAAACGGTAAAATTAACGCTATGATTGCAAACTCCGTCGAACAAGTTACCGCTGAACCTGTACGTATAGCCGTTACTTTAAACAAAGAAAGTTTAACACACGAATATATCAAAGAGTCCGGTTTAATTTGCGTACAACCTTTGACGGAAAAAGCTAATATGGTATTTATCGGAAATTTCGGTTTCAGAACAGGTAGAAATTTTGATAAATTTGCAAAAATTGCCCATAAATTAAGTAAAGAGGGTTTGCCGATTGTTACAGAAAATACGGCGGCATATTTGATTTTAAAAGTTACTAATAGCATTGATTTGGGAACACACACAATGTTTATTTGTTCTTTAACAGAGGCAGAAATTTTGGACACATCAGTTCCGCCGATGACTTATAGTTTTTATCATCACGAGTTAAAAGGAAAGACGCCGAAAGGTGCAGTAACTTATCAAAAATAAAAAACAAAAAGGAGAAAAATTATGAAATACGTATGCAATGTTTGCGGTTATGTTTACGACGAAGAAGTAGGTGATCCGGAACACGGAATTCCGGCCGGTACCGCTTGGAAAGATGTTAAAGAAGATTGGGTTTGCCCTGTTTGCGGTGTGGGCAAGGATCAGTTTAGCCTTGAAAATTAAGATTAAAGGCCTTCTGAAAAGAAGGCCTTTTTAGTATAAGGAAGTTTGGTTCTTGCATCCTTTGCTAGCGTCGTCTTTTGGGCTAATTTAAATTTTTCTTTTCCTAGAATACCGAGAGTCGCTACGCTCCCGTTCTTCTTGGTACACGTCGTCGCAGAAAAAATCAAAATTTTCTCAAAAATACTTGCCAGGTTTTTGCGTGTGTGTTTTTATTTTGTTCTTTAACAACAAGCGCAATCATAATCATTATCTTCTGTTACATCAGGTATACCAAGTATTTTTGAATAATCTTTTGTTGTTTCATCTGCACATCCACCAAGATTTTGTGTTAAGACAAATTCATAATCTTTTGTAATACAAAGGCAAACATCTTCTTTTAAATATGATGCACTTGCTAAAATATTGTGACCAGACATAACTGACATGTAATAATAAAACTTATTTTTGTCAGAGTCAAAATCAGAACAATAAACACTCTCAGGAAGACTTTGACAATCATTTATTTCTGTGTTAACCTGTTCAAAAAATCCCGAATTTTCACACTGTTCTGTTCCATCTTGTAATCTGCATAATGCTTCAATTTGGGCAGCGGCTTTAAGTTTAATATAAGCCTCGGCAAATTGTGATTTAATTACGGAATTTTGATATTGCGGTAAAGCAATACCGGCAAGTATTCCGATAATTAACACTACTACTAAAAGTTCTAACAAAGTAAAACCTTTAGCGTTAAACATACCCGGTATGTTTTTGATTTTTTGTTTGACTTCTTTCATTTTTATTTTCTCCTTTTTTCTGTTTTTGGAAGACAAACAAAAACGGCTTGCCTATTTTAAGGAAGAGTTAGTGCCTTAAATAAACAGCCGTAGCCGCCATCTGAAAGATGGCGAACATTAGCATAGTTCCCCTGCCGGGTACTATATGCTTAAACGACTGTTTTTGACTAACTCTTCCTTTGCTTAAAAAGCAAAGACATATCCTTGCGGATACCAAAAACAGATAAATTATCAAGTTACTTTCGTAACCTAGAAATAAAAAATATTTCTACATTAATAATAACAAATTTTTAGATAAAATAGGGTTTCTTTTATTAAAAAACCCGCAAGAATTATTTGCGGGTTTTAACTATAAATTAAATTAAAAACAATTTAAAAATTATTCGTAAACAGCACCGCTTGAGGCTTCATCTGCTGCTTCTTGTTCTGCTTTGCGGGCGGCTTCTTCTGCAGCGGCTACTGCTTGTTCTGTAACCATACCGTCATCGGGTAAACCTTCATAATCTTCAGGTTTATGTTTTTTCGGTTTATTCCAAAGCCGTTGTGTTTCTTTATAAGCATTTAAAGGGTAACCGTCAGACCAAACTTCATTATATTCATTGTAAGAATAAGATTCCGTCCTTCCCGGATAAACTTGGAAATAATAATCGGATTCAACTACCGTTTTTGCCCTTCTTTCCTTTTGTGCTTCTTGGGCAACGGCGGCTTGCCTATCGCCTTCACTCATTGATCGTTTATCGTCTGCGGAGCGTTTATCTGCGTCAAAAAAATCTTTTTCCGTATAATTTCTTGTTTCTCTTTCAAGTTGCCTGTACTGTTGCTCAAAAGTGGTGGGGTAACCTTCATTTGAAATACAACCGTTTAAACAAAATACAGTTACAAGTAAAATTGTTAAAGAAATGTATTGTTTCATTTTATTTTCCTCTCTGCAGAAATAATAATATTCTCCAGTAAACAAGCCAAAGTTACAGGGCCTACACCGCCCGGTACGGGGGAAATCGGGCAAATATCTTTTAAATCCTCAAAATCCATATCACCCACGCATTTCCCTTCTTCATTTACGACAGTTGCCACATCTATAAGTATTGTACCTTTTTTTACAAAATCTTTTGTAATTAATTTTATTTTGCCTGCCGCAGAAATTACAATATCACTGTTTAAAGTAATTTCTTTCAAATCTTTTGTTTTGCTATGGCATAAAGTTACGGTTGCATTTTTTGCCGTCAGCATTTTTGCTAACGGGGAGCCGACAGTATTACTTCTCCCGATTACTGCCACCTTTTTGCCTTCCAAATTTATTTTATGATAATCAAGCAAGCGTATAACTGCTTTTGGACAGCAGGGAATAAAAGTTTGTAAATTTTCCATTTCGGCCCAAGTTTTGCACATAAACAAACGGCCCATACTGATTAAGCCCGAACCGTCAATATCTTGCATTGGGTTAATATTTGCGGCAATATCTAAATCATTAAGTTGAGGAGGCAAAGGCCTTGCAATTAAGAGGGCATCAACAGTATTTGATTTTTGGAAAACTGCCTCAAGCAAAGTAAATAATTGTTTGGGTTTTGTATTATCTTCAAGCAAAACGATATCTGCATCAATGCCTGTTTTGCGTGCGGCTTCAACTTCTTTGTTGAGATAATAAAACCCGGCTGCGTCGCCTTTCCAACCGAAACCGATTAAAGAAGCACGCCGCCCCATTTTCTTAAAAATATTATAAGCCCTTTCCTGTAAAGGGGTTCTTATTTGTTTTGCAAGTGTTTTGCCTTCAAGTATTATTGCCATATAGAAATTTTATAAAATTTAAAAAACTTTTGCCATATTAATGTATAAAATGTTAATATATATTATAGCGCATTGGCGCAAAACACAAAAATTTTTTAAAATAAGAGGTATTTGTTATGGCAAGGAAACCATTTATTGCAGGTAATTGGAAAATGAATAATACAATAGAACAAGGGGTAACTTTAGTTAATGCTCTTAAAACAGCAAAAAATAAAAATAATGCCGATATTATGGTAGCACCGAGTTTTACTGCCATTAATGCCGTCGCACAAGCTTTAAAAGGCACAGGTTTTATTGTCGCCGCACAAGATTGTTATTTTGAAGAAAAGGGTGCCTTTACTTCCCAAGTTTCACCTTCTCAAATTAAAGAGGCAGGCGCAACCGCTGTTATTTTAGGGCATAGCGAACGCCGCGCTTTGTTTGGCGATACAAATGAAATTTTAAATAAAAAAATTACCGCCGCTTTAAGGCATAATTTACAAGTTATTTATTGCGTAGGTGAAACACTTGCCGAACGCGAAGCAAATAAGATTGAAACGGTTATAACTTCTCAACTCGTTGAAGGTTTAAAAGGTTTTACCGCCGAAGATTTAAAAACTTTAGTTATTGCTTATGAACCTGTTTGGGCTATCGGTACAGGTAAAACCGCAACCCCCGAGCAAGCAGAAGAAGTACATGCTTTAATCAGGAAAGTTTTAACACAAATTTTGGGTGCGGATTTTGCAAACAATGTCCGCATTTTGTACGGCGGCAGTGTTAAAGCGGAAAATGTCGATTCCATTATGGCTAAAGAAAATGTTGATGGCGTATTAGTCGGCGGACAAGCTTTGATTGCTGACAAATTTATCAGGATTATTGACTATGAATAATTTAGCGTCTTATATTGACCATACCTTACTTAAACCGGTTGCAACTAAAGCCGATATTTTAAAACTTTGCGACGAGGCAAAACAATATCACTTTGCTTCTGTTTGCGTTAATCCTTGCTGGGTTCCGCTTTGCGCGGAAGTTTTAAAAGGCAGCGGCGTAAATGTTTGTACGGTAATAGGGTTTCCGTTAGGAGCAAACACTTCTGAAATTAAAGCACAGGAAGCCGCCCTTGCTATAAAACAAGGCGCAACGGAAGTTGATATGGTTATCAATATCGGTGCCTTAAAAGAAGGTAACACAGATTATGTTTACCAAGACATTTTAGCTGTCCGCAAAGCAAGCGAAGGTAAAATTTTAAAAGTTATTATTGAAACATCTTATTTAACCGACGAAGAAAAGAAAACCGTTTGCAAACTTGCCGCAAAAGCCGGTGCTGATTTTGTTAAAACTTCAACAGGGTTTTCAAGTGCCGGTGCAAAAGCTGAAGATGTTAAACTTATGAAGGAAGCAAGCGGTATCAAAGTTAAAGCTTCCGGCGGTGTAAGAACGAAAGAAGATGCTTTAAAGATGCTTGAGGCCGGTGCATCCCGCCTTGGTGCAAGTGCAGGGATACAAATAGTATCATAATGGGGTATAGAAATGATAAGTAATTACGAGATAAGAGAAAATACTTTAACAAAAAATTCTGTTTTTTTGCTTTTATTAAAAGCAGATCAGCAGGGGTGTGAAGATATACAACAAGGCCTTTCCGGCTTTTGTAATTTAACAGATATAAAAGTTAAAGGTTTTAATTATGTTTTTGAATTATCCGGTATTACTGATGACTCTATGCTTGAAAAAATTAGATATAGATTAGAGTCCCTTTCCTCCACTTTTCAAGGTGAAACACAAACTTTCGGTAATGCTTTAAAAACATCTACTTTTACAGTTGGGGAAAATACTTCAACCAATATACCTCGTATAAATATGACGTCTACAAATTTAAAAAGAGATTATAAACCTGAAGATATATTCGTTAATACTGTTAATGAGTCAATTAACCTTTCAGAAGAACAACAAAAAAGTGTGGCCGGCATTCCGGCAGTATCCCTCGCCAAAACAGGGTTTACCGTAGATAAAACAAGGGAAGATACTTCTTTTGACAATTTAATTGTCGATAATAAATATTCTGACGGTGAAACAAAAATATCTCTTGAAGGGGAATCTTTAAAATTAGTACAAACAGTTTCAGATATTAAAAAACCGGAGAAGAAAGAAAGTTTACAACAAGAAGTTTCTGCAATTCCTCCGCAAGAAAATAAGACAGCAGTAGAAGAAGAAAACAAAACTATTGTTTCTTTTACTTCGGAAGATATAAAAGATGTTTCTATTTCAATAGAACCTGAACAAAAAGGTTTTTTAAAAAATATGTTCGGTAAAATAAAATCAGCCATAAAAAATAAAAAAGCCGACAAAATAAATGTAACACAGGAAAAACAAAAAACAAATGAGCATCAAAAACTTTCAGCCTCACTAAAACAAGAGAATAAAGTTAAACAAAATTTTCTTGAACCGAAACAAACCGAAGAAACACAAAAACAAGATAATGCACAACAACCCTTACAGCCAAAAGAAAACCCCTTCCAAAATTTAGGAAGCGGAATTATAGTAAAGAAAGGTCTTTTAAATTCTGAGGAATTAAGTGAAGAAACAAAAAGACAATTAAAAGAAGATTTATCAGAAAATTCTCTAACCGCTAAATTACAGGTTGATGATATTTTTGATGCTGAAACCGTATGTGAGTTTTACGCCGATCAACCCGAAGAAAAAAAGGGAAAAACAAGTTTCCATGGGGTACAAGAAACAAGCCCTTTGGAAAAATTGGAAAATACAGTAGCGCCAAAACAACAAATGCCGTTGCCGAAAGAAAAAACTTCTCCGGAATTATTACAAAAAAATATTTCTGCTAAAAAAGAAGTGTTACCTAAAGGGCAAGGGAAAGAAGATTTAACTTCCCCGGCACAAATTTTTACACAAAGTAAAACTAAAGCAGAAACTAAAGATATTGAACCAAAAACAGAAAACAATATACAACAACAAAAACCAAAAAATATAGTATCGGACAGTAAAAAAGTTTCTGCAGTATCTTCGGCAAAAAAAGAAGAAGTTAAAAAACAAGAAACAAAACAAGAAGAAAAACAAGAAAACAAAGAAGCCTCATTTCGTATAGTGAGCATAAAAGAATCAAGAGCAATTTCTAAAAATAAACAGGAAACTTCAAAGGTTGAACCTAAAAAAGAGGAGAAAACAACAACCGTGAATACTGTTAAAAAAGGAGAAGGGGAAAATATGCAAACACCAAAACAAAATATGTTTAATCAAGTACAGACTAATCATCAAAGCATTTCTGAAAATAAAGAGAAGATAGACCATACTTTACATGTCGCAACACCTTCGAAAGAAACGAAGTACAAAAATTATCCGATAGAAATGCCTTTGATTCCTACTTACACTTTTGCTAATATGGATATTTCTTCTATTCGTTTTGCGCATGCTATGGCGATGGTAACTTTAGATAATTTAGGAACAACAAATAACCCTTTCCTTTTGCAAGGGGAAAGCGGTACAGGTAAAACTCATTTCTTAAATGCTATGGGTTATGAAATTTCTAAAAAGATACCTCAAGCTAAAATTTTATTTACAAACGGTGTTCGTCTTTCAAGGGGCGTACAGTATTTGTTAGAAAGAGGTAAAAAAGATAAGTTAGATGAATTTTTTAATAATGCCGAAGTCTTAATTGTTGATGATGTACATTTAACTGCCGTAAATGAACATAACAGGGAATATATCTCAAAAGTTTTAAATGACTTTTTGCAAAATAAAAAACAAATTATTTTATCTTCAAAATATCCACCTGAAAGTTTAAAAAGGTTTGAAGAATTAGTCAACTTTAAATTTTCTATGGGAACTATTGCCGAAGTTAAAGTTCCGGGCAAAGATCATTTCGCAAAATTAACAAATAAAATAGTAACAAATTCCTTTTTAAATTTAACGGATAATCAAATTCAGGAATTTTTTATAGGGCATAATAAATCTTTAGGTGAAGTTGCCATAGATGTTAAAAGGGTAAAAGTTTTATCCCGCCGTATTGAAAGCAGCGGAATAAAGAAGATGTCTTATGAAGATTTGTTAAAAGTGATGACAGCGGTAGAAGGGGAAAATCAGGAAAGTGAGATAGTAAAAAAAGATTTTTCCGATGTAACCTCTTTGGAAAAAAATAAAGAAAATACTTGGGGAAGTTTTGGTTTCTTTTTCCCAACTTCACAAATAGATAAATTCCGCTGGGTTGCTTTTGCCGCTCAGGAAGCAGCAAAAGAGCTTGGTATAAGGGGCGGTTTTAATTATGCTTTAAAATCTGCTTATTCAACGGAACATATAATTTCCTCCGCTTTTAAAATAGCTAATATTTGTGATTTAAAGGGTTTAAAAGGTGCAATTATTTTAGGGCCATCATTACTTGAGAGCAAAGAACCTATAAGGAATAATTTCTATGATATCTTATCACACATGTTGGAAGTTATGATGATTCGTTGCGGTACAATAAATTTTGAAGATATCAAAAAACCGAGTGCTTATGTTAAAATGCTTGGTGATATTTTGAAATAAGGAGTTAGTATGAAAAAGTTTCTGTTTTTATTGGCTTTATGTATTTCATTAAATGCTTGCCAAAGGTTTCACATTGGCCCTAAAGGAGAAGGTGAATATGTTATGGCAAGTGCGGAAGTTCCTTTCGTGGAAGGATCTGTTTCTTCAATGAAGTCTGAAGGTCTTAATTTGGCAGAAAAAGCTGCCGTTGAAAAAGCTGCAAGGGTGTTTCTTTCTTCAAACAGTTTAATAGAATATCCTGAAAGAGTAAAAACAGATATTTTAGACGGATATAAAAAATATATCAGGAATTCTTATGTTTCTTCATCTTACAGAAAGGGCGATAAATTTTATGTGGAAGGTCGCGTTATGGTTTTAGTTAGCGATTTAGCTACTAAAATTAAAGAGATTGAAGATAGCGCTTATGTCCGCAAAACAAATATTTTGGTTGCTTCAAGGGAAATGCTTAACGGTGAAGTCTCTTTAAAACAATATTGTCGTCAAGGTATTTATAAAGCCCTTAAAAATTTCCCTTACACTTTGCTTGACGGCGGAACTTTGAGTGAAAATAATTTAACAGACCTTACTTCTTTTATTGATAAAGCAAAAAAAGAAGGTGCGCGTTTTGTCATCGTCGCGGAAGCAGAGGCCGCCCCCCTGGAAAGCGCAGCAGCTTTAACCACTACATTTAAGCCGATAAGGGCAAAAGTAAATTTAAGAGTAATGGCCACAAGCAATTATCAAACCGTTGCGGAAGCATCAGAAAATGCAAGCGGATTAGATGCCGTACAAAGTTTAGCCGAACAAAAGGCTTTAACAAATGCTTGCCAAACAGCAACCGAGCAAATGGAAGAAAGTATAACACAGGCCATCAATTCCGCTAAAACATTTAATTTTATTGTTGCTAATGTTAATACTATTGAGCGTTTGGAAAAACTCCAAAATATTATGCGCGCTCAAAGGGATATTGAAGATTTCGCTTTAGTTAAATACAGAAACTCAACCGCTACTTTTACAGTGCAGGCAAAAGTTTCTGCCGCAGAAGAATTTTCCGCTAAAATTTTGCGCAAAAATGTTGCGAATTTTACGGTTATAAATACTACTGCCGATAGTATAACAATGGAATTTATTTAATGCTTTCAAGTGTGTTAACCTCCGCAATCAAGGCTTTAGACGGTTTTATTGTCAAAGTAGAAGTTGACATTGCCGGCGGTTCACCCACTTTTACTATTGTCGGTCTTCCCGAACAGGAAGTTAAAGAAGCAAAAGACCGCGTACAAGCGGCAATTCGCAATAGCGGTTTTGATTTCCCTTTAAGAAAAATTACCGTCAATTTAGTTCCCGCTGAAATTAAAAAAACAGGCACACATTTTGACTTACCTATCGCCTTAGGTATTTTGGCTGCAAGCGGTGCTTTAAGCAATATTGCACAAAACAAATTAACTGAAATGGTTTTTATCGGTGAACTTGGTTTAAACGGTAAAATTCACGCCTGTGCCGGTGTTTTACCGATGCTTATTGCTTTAAGAAAAACCGGTACAAAGAAGGCAGTTATTCCTTTAGCAAATAAAGAAGAAGGGGAATTTGCCGATGTTCCTAATTTCGGCGCAAGTTCTTTAAAAGAAGTTATAGATTTGCTTGAAGGCAATATTTTATTCCACCAAGAATATAAAGCACAAAAGCCCGAAGATTTACTTGAAAATTATGAACTTAAAGAAGATTTTTCGGAAGTTAAAGGTCAAGCACTTGCCAAACGCGCTTTGGAAATTGCCGCCGCAGGCGGCCATAATGTTTTGATGATAGGTACCCCCGGTACAGGTAAAAGTATGTTGGCAAAACGTTTTTCAAGCATTTTACCGCCTTTGACTAAAGAAGAAATGCTTGAAATTTTGCAAATATATTCCGTTTGCCGTTTACTTGGTAAAGGTAAAAAAATTTTTCAAAGGCCGTTTAGAGAACCGCACCATACAATTTCAAATATTGCTTTAATCGGCGGCGGTGCAAACCCAAAACCGGGTGAAGCAAGTTTAGCACATAACGGTATTTTATTTTTAGACGAGTTTGCGGAATTTTCCCGCAATTCTCTTGAAGTTTTGCGTGAACCTTTGGAAACTTTTAAAGTAACTATTGCCCGCGCAAAAGATACTTTAACTTTCCCAGCAAAATTTACTTTAATTGCGGCTATGAACCCATGCCCTTGCGGTTATCACGGCCATCCTGTAAAAACTTGTAATTGTACACCGGTACAAATAAGCAGGTATAAGTCAAAAGTATCAGGTCCTTTACTTGACAGAATTGATTTAACAGTCAATTTAAACCCTGTTAATTATAAAGATTGGCAGGCAAAAAGTGAAGGCGAAACAAGCGCACAAATTCGCGAACGTGTAATTAAAGCCCGAAAAATCCAAGAAGAGCGTTTTAAAAATTCCAAAACAACTGCCAATGCTTTTATGACAGTGTCGGAAATAAAAAAATATTGTCCTTTACCGGAAGGCGGCGGTGAAATTTTAGAACTTGCAATGAAAAAGCTTGGTCTTTCCGCCAGAAGTTTAGATAAAATTTTAAAAACAGCACGCACTATTGCTGATTTAGAAGGCAGCCCAAATATCAAAAAAGAACATATAATAGAAGTTATGCAATACAGGCCTTTAGATAGGAAAGGAGTTAGTGATATTTAATGAAACCGGAAGAAAAGTTAGCATTAATTAAAATTAACGCCTTTAGTTATTTAAGAACTGACTGGCTTGAACGTCTTTTGGAAATTTTCGGCAGCGGCCAAGAAATTTTAAAACAAACCACTAAAGTTTTAAGTGAAGAAGGTAAAATTTCACTTGAAACTGCAGAATATTTTTTAAAATCCGCTTTAGAATTAGATGCGGAAAAAGAAATAGAAAATACCGCAAAAGTCGGCGGGCATATTTATATTAAAGGGGAAGAGGGCTACCCACAAGAATTTTTAAATATTAAAGAACCGCCTTTGGTTATTTATGTGCGCGGTAATTTAGATACAAATTTAGCACCGACAGTTGCCATTGTCGGCACACGCAAAATTACGCCTTATGGCAGGCGCGCAACAATTAAACTTGCCGGTGATTTGGCTGATGCGGGTATAATTATAGTTAGCGGCCTTGCGCGCGGAATTGATAGCGTTGCCCACGCCGAAGCTGTTAAACGTAAAAAACCGACTTGGGCTTTAATCGGTACAGGTATCGGGCGTTGTTATCCGTCGGAAAATAAAGAACTTGCTTTAGGTATTATTGAAAACGGCGGTGCCATAATTTCTGAATATCCTTTTGCTACTGCGCCGCTTGCCCAGCATTTTCCGAGAAGAAACCGCCTTATTGCCGCCCTTTCAAGAGTTGCATTAGTTGTTGAGGGGGAAGTTAAGTCCGGCGCATTGATAACCGCAAAAATGGCTTTAGAGCAAGGGCTTGATGTTTTTGCCGTTCCCGGCCCGATAGATTCCCCAACCAGCGGTGGCCCGAATAAACTTATTAAAGAAGGTGCCGGCATTTGTTTGGATGCGCGTGATATTATTGATGCTTTACCCGTTAATATCAAAAGCACTTTAAAAACAAAAGAAATTTATAAAGAAAAAGAAGAAGTTTTAGATCTTTCCCCCGAAGAAGCAAAAATTATTGATGCAATCGGTGCAGGGGAAAGTACGGTAGATGAACTTTCCGTAAAATTAAATATGGATGTTCCGAGTTTATCAACAATTTTATTTTCGCTTGAAATAAGCGGTTATTTGAGATGTGAAGACGGTAAATATTCAAAAGCAAAAATTTAGATTTATTAAATTTAGAGGTGTGAAATGACAGTAAAAAAATCTACAACAGGCAAAGCCCTTGTTATTGTGGAATCTCCCACAAAACAACGCACTATCGGCAAAATTTTAGGGCCTAATTATATTGTTAAAAGCTCTTTCGGGCATGTTAGAGATTTGCCTTCAAAAGAAATCGGTGTTGATGAACAACATGATTTTAAACCTACTTATGTAGTAAGCGGTAAACCAAAAATTATTGCGGATTTAAAAGATGCGGTAAAAAAAGCATCAGTCGTTTACCTTGCTACCGACCCTGATAGAGAAGGGGAAGCTATCGCCTGGCATCTTGAACAACTTTTAAAACTTAAACCGGAAAATACACGCCGTATATTTTTCCACGAAATTACTGATACTGCCATTAAAGAAAGTTTTGATAATGCCCGTGCCATAGACCATAATTTAGTTGATGCGCAACAAGCACGCCGTGTTTTAGACCGTCTTGTAGGTTATAAAATTTCACCTATTTTATGGCGTAAAATTACAAGCGGTTTAAGTGCAGGGCGCGTTCAATCTGTGGCAGTTCGTTTGCTTGCCGAAAGGGCAAAAGAAATTGCAGATTTCAAAAGTAAAGTTTATTGGACTTTGCGCGCTAAACTTGAAAAGAAGGACTCAAAACCGCAATTTTTTGCACGTGTTTTGAAATGGCAAGGTAAAAATGTTGAAAATACTACAACTTATAAACTCTTTGCCGAGGACTATAAAGTTAAGTCCACCGTTTTTGATACTAATGAAAGTTTAGCCGTCGTAAATGCAGCTTTAAGGGAAGGCCCTTTAACAGTTGAAAAGGTTGAAAAGAAAGAAGTCAAACAACATCCAAAACCTCCTTTTATTACAAGTACTTTGCAGCAAGATGCATATAATAAACTTGGGTTTTCACCTCAAAAAACAATGCAAACGGCACAATCTTTATACGAAGGTGTGGAAATTGCAGGGAAAAATGTGGGTTTGATTACTTATATGAGAACGGACTCTTTCAATGTTTCCAAACTACTCCAAACCCAAACAAATAAATTTATTAAAGAAAAATACGGCCCGCAGTTTGCCCCCGCAAAAGCACCTGTTTATAAAGGTAAAGTAAAAGGTGCGCAAGAAGCACACGAGGCAATTCACCCAACAGATGTTTTCAAAACACCGCAAAGTATTAAAAATTCTTTGACAGCAGATCAATATAAACTCTATGAACTTATTTGGCTCCGTTTTGTTGCCTCACAAATGGCAGATGCAATATTTAATACGGTAAGTATTGATATTTCCGCCGGCGGTAAAGAAAAATGTTTACTGCGTGCAAGCGGCAGAACAGTTAAGTTTGAGGGTTACCTTTCCGTCTATAAAGATGAAGAACCGGAAGAAAACGAAAAAGAAGAATCTTCCACCGCTTTACTCCCTGCTTTAGAACAAGGCGACACTTTAACTTTAGTTGATATTGAAACTAAAGACCATAAAACCGCACCACCGCCAAACTATAACGAAGCAAGTTTAATCAAGACATTGGAAAAGCATGGTATCGGCCGCCCGTCCACTTATGCACCTACGATAAAAACTATTATGGACAGGAAATATATTGAAAAATTGCCGAAGTCCACAAAACTTACCGCAACACCTTTGGGTATAAGGGTTACGGAACATTTAAAAGAATTTTTCAAAGATATTATGGACCTTTCTTATACCGCCGGCGTTGAAGAAAAACTTGACGATATCGCCGAAGGTAATAAAAAATGGGTAGCGGTTTTGTCTGATTTTTATACAGGTTTTTCACGTGACTTAAAAAATGCTTCGCAAAATATGAATTCCGGTCCTGTTAAAACAGACGAAAAATGCCCGATTTGCCAAAAGCCAATGCTTTTAAAACATAGCAGATACGGCGAATATTTAGTTTGTTCCGATTACCCAAATTGTAAAGGCAAAAAGAATTTAAACGCAACAACCGCCGCACCCGTTCAGCAAACAAATGAAGTTTGCGATAAATGCGGTGCCCCTATGGTAATAAGAACAGGGCGCCGCGGGCAATTTATGGCTTGCTCGGCGTATCCAAAGTGCAAAAACACTTATTCGATAGATTCCGAGGGTAAAAAAGTTGCCGCAAAAGTAGCTTTAGATTCCGGCAAAAAATGCCCAAATTGCGGTAAAGCAATGTTGCTTAGGCACTCCGCACGCGGTGCATTTTTAGGATGTTCCGGTTACCCGAAATGCAAAACAATTATTCAAGTTACGCCGGAAGAAATTAAAGAAATAGAAGCAAAAAATGCAGAACCAAATAAATAATTTTTTGCAAAGTTTGAAAGTTCGTAATATGTCCCCGCATACCCTTAGGGCTTATACCAAGGATTTAGAGGACGCATACACTTTCTTTGCAAAAAATAATTTAACACAAATTAAGGACTTTAATATTAGGAATATTCGCTCTTATTTGGCGGTGGAGAATTCCACGCAAATCAAGCGCAACACTATGCTCCGTAAAATAAGTTCTTTAAGAAGTTTTGCTAAATTTTTGGAAACGCGTAATTTAATAAAATTAAATCCTTTTAAACTTTTTGATGCACCAAAGCGCGAGAAATTACTTCCTAAATTTCTAACGCAAGAAGAAGCCACAAATTTAATGGAAGCGCAACCAAGCAAATTATATGCTTTAAGAAATAAAGCCATTTTGGAACTTTTATATTCAAGCGGTTTGCGCCGCAGCGAACTTACCGGCTTAAATGTTTGCGATATAAATTTTGAACAGGGCTATGCAAAAGTTTTGGGTAAAGGTTCAAAAGAACGCATTGTCCCCATAACCGATATTGCGCTTGACAGTATACAAAATTATCTTCTCACGCGGCCTAAATATTTGCCTTCGGATCCTTTGTTCTTAAGTAGTTATAACCGCCGTATCAGCGGGGAAGGGATAAGAAAAATTATTAAACAGAGCGCAATTAATACAAAACTTGTCCGCCATATTACGCCGCACAGTTTGCGCCATACTTTTGCAACGCATTTATTAAATAACGGTTGTGATTTGAAAACTTTGCAGGAAATGCTTGGCCACAAAAGTTTAAGTGCAACACAAGTTTATACACATGTTTCACTTGACCGTCTTAAAAAAGTTTATAATCATTGTCATCCAAAAAGCAAAACAGGGGGGCAAATATGATAAGTTTTGGTATTGATATCGGCGGCACTTTTATAAAAGTAATTGCCGTAAACGAACAAGGCAAAGTTTTGAAAAGTGAAAAATTTAAAACACCTATTCAATTATCCCATAAAGAATTTTTAAATTTTTTAGCAGGTATTATAAAAGATTGGCAAAAAAAATTGAAAGTCAAAAAAGCAGTTATCGGTATCGGTATTGCAGGTGATACCGATAATAAAAAAGGTATTTTGCGTTTTGCGCCGAATATCCCTTGGGCTAATTTAAAAATAGCTGACGGATTAAAGAAATTGACAGGTTGCAAAAGCTTTTGTTCTAATGATGCAAATATGGCTGCCTTCGGCGTTTATAAAAAGGACCTTAAAAGTAAATTCAAAAATGTTTTAGTTTTAACTTTAGGAACAGGCATTGGCGGCGGTATAATTATTGACGGTAAATTATATCAAGGTGCGACAGGTACCGCCGGTGAATTTGGCCATATAAAAGTGGCAGATACCAAAAGCGGAAATCTTTGCGGTTGCGGTGCGCATGGTTGTTTGGAAAGTTATATAGGCACAAATAATTTAAAAAAATTAACATTAAAAGCCGTTAAAGAGAAAGCAAAAAGCGAACTAGCCTTATTGCTTAAAAAAGAACAATTTTCTGTTAAAATATTATCGGTAGCAGCTGAAGCGAGAGATAAATCTGCCCTTTCAATTTGGCAATATTTCGGTAAATATTTAGGCATTGGTTTAGCTAATTTAGTTTTAAGTTTTAACCCTGAAGTTATTGTCTTTAGCGGTGGTGTTTCAGGCGGTGCAAAATATTTTATGCCGTCTTTAAAAGAAGTTTTTAAAGACCAAAAAATTAAAGAGCCGTTTAAAAATATCAAAATTTTAATTTCAAAAACAAAAGATGTCGGTGCTTTGGGTGCGGCTTTGTATGGTTTAAGTTTAGGAAATGAAAAATAAATTTTTACTTTTATCTTTTTATCTTTTTTTAAGTGCTTTTGCTTTTTGCCAAAGTTCAAATTTACCTGCGCCCGATAAACAGGATTTCATTTATTTTTCCGCCGATAAAGTTAATTATGATAATATTACCGGTACAGCTAAATTAACAGGTAATGCGCGTATAAATTTACAAAAGGAAGGGCAAGACTATGCAATTTTAGGGCAAGAATTTGATGTATACCCAAAAGAAAAAAATATAAAATCAAATTCCCCTGTAACAATTCAAAATAACGACGGTACTTTCACTTTACAAAAGTTTAGTTATAACAGCCAAGAAAAACAAATTTCAATGGATAATTTTCAAGCGCAATACGGCCCTTTGCGTGTTATTGCGGCAGAACAACTTTCAAGCAAACAAGATGAATATATTTTAAAAAATACAAAAGTTACTTGTTGCGATAAGGAAACCCCACATTACACAATTTCCCTTTCAAAAGCAAAACTTATTCCGGAACAAAGAGTTTCCGGTTATAATGCTGTTGCAAGAATCGGCAAAATTCCTGTTTTTTATTTTCCTTATTTTTATCGTTCTTTAAAAAAGGACCATCTTTTTACAACTTATTTAAATTTCGGTCAAAGCGGAAATACAGGCTTTGGTATTTTGACATCTACCGTCTATTCTAAAGGGGATTTTGCCGCAACCGGTAATCTTGATTATTATACAAAAGCAGGTATAGGTTACGGTTTAACTTTAGGATATGATGACCCTGATAAATTTAGAGGAAATATTCAAACATACACTATTAAAGATAGGGTTTTAGATACACAACGTTGGGGTGTAAACGGCGGTTTTTGGTGGGAAATTTATGATAATTCAAATTCTTTAAATGACGAAGATGGTGCAATGTATTTCGCACAAACAAGAACACGCACCGTATCGGACCCTGATTTTAATAATGACTTTTTCAGAAATAACCCTTATGTCGTTTCACCTGATAAATTGGTTCAAACATCTTTAGCACGCCAAAGCCGTGTTAGCAATTTCCGCATAAGCTATTATGATATCAGTAAATTGGATGAATCAACAAAAACTTTCCATAATTATGAAACCGATTTACCGGAAATTGCCTGGACTTTTACCCCCTTTGTTTTGCCCAAAACCGGCGGTGTTGTAAACAATCTTAATTTCTATTTTAACAACACGAAATTTAACGAAAACCTTGACGATCATAATGATTATTTACAATATTTTAAAGCTAATTGGAAAAGTTCAAAAAGTTTCCGCTTAAACCGTACCTTTACTTTAACGCCAAGTGTTTTTTACGACCAAGAAATTGGTTTTAAAGACCCTGCTTCACAGGAAAAAGATAATTTCGTCGGCCGTTATGGTACGGAAATTAATTTGAGAACAGATTTACCGACAGGTATGTTAGATTTCGGTTACCGCTATAAACACCGCACAACTGATAAAGTTTTGGTTACAGATGAATTTGCCGAATATCAAAATATTTTTAACCGCGAAGAACAAAATGCTTTTTATATTCAAAACTATTATATGCCGTTGAACAATTTATATTTTAAAGTGGCAAGCGGTATAAACATAAATGAAAATAAAAAATCTTGGGATTTAAATGACAGATTAGAACCTTTGCTTGCCGAAATCGGCTACTTTGACCAAAAAACAGGCACAAATTTTTATTTGCAAAATTTATATGATTTTGCCGCCGGCAATCAGGCCTTTGTTTTAAATACAACTTTCCGTGATCCTCGTAACCCTGATCAAAAATTTATTACTTTAGGTGTTACGAATTATAAAACTTCGCGCAACAGTTTTTTGTTTACCACGCAATTTGCCATAGCTCCTAAAAATAAAACTTGGCGCGCGGATATGGGGGTAGATTTTGCTGTTAAAGATTCTTCCCTGCGCGGATATTCAAAACATATTTTATTTTACAAAGATTTTCACGATTTCAATTTAATGTTAGGTGTTAGGGATAGACGGCATAATCTATCTTTCCACTTTGCAATAAATGTTCTGTGCGGTGCTTCGGGGAAAGAAACCCCTGCCCAGCAACGCATAAACCAATTTTGGTATCCTTGGCAACAAGGTTACACGGCCGCAGGGCCAACTATGTAGAGGTGTGTTATGATGACAAAAGCAAAAGTCCCTTACGGGCGCATTGAAGTTGTTTGCGGATGTATGTTTTCCGGTAAAAGTACGGAATTGATTAGACGTATCGAAGTCTCCCGCCATGCCGGCCAAAAAGTGCAGGTTTTTAATTCCACTTTAGATAAACGTTATGCCCGCAAAGGTATAGCTACCCACGATTTAGTCAAAATGGATGCAACCCCCATTGATAAAGCCGAAGAGATTTTAGACCTTGTTGAAAAGGATACCGAAGTCATCGCCCTTGATGAAGTTAATTTTTTTACAGAAGATATTGTCAATGTTGCCCAAACTTTAGCAAAGCAAGGCAAGCGCGTAATTTGTTGCGGGCTTGATATGGATTATCAGGGTGTGCCTTTCGGTAGCACCGCAAAACTTTTAGCGGTTGCCGATAGTGTTTTAAAACTTGCCGCACGTTGCGTAGTTTGCGGTAAACCGGCAAGACGAACACAGAGGACGGCAAAGGTTAAGAGTCGTATTTATGTGGGCGGAGCCGACGACTATGAGGCCCGCTGCGCCGACTGTCACGAAGTGTAATTAGTGTTAATTTCCCTCATTATGTTCACAAACTCTTTGTTTTTCCGGATTTAAACGCTTGTGATTTGTTTTATTTAAAATGTTATACTTTGTAAAAGGAGTTTTATTTTAATGTAGGGTTTAAAACCCTAAAAATTTTATCTGTTTTTGGAATCCTATAAAGAATAGGATGGTTGTTGAAAAATCAACATCTATGCGAGTCCAAAAGCGGGCGTTATGGTAGAAAATTTTAGGAAGTCATGATCCTAACATTTTCTACTTAATGTTCATATATTTTTGTATAGAAAATTTTCTATTCTAAGAATTTGTGAGACTACGGCTGCTATTGGTTATCCCCTCGCGTGGAGTGATCAATAGCAGTCATTTTTTATTTATTAAAAAGGAGAAACTATGGACAAAGAAACTCTGCGTAAAGTACAATTAATGCAATTAGAAATGGCAAAAGAGGTTAAAAGAATTTGTGAAAAATATGGAATTTCATATTTTTTAGATTCTGGAACATTGTTGGGTGCGGTTAGACATAAAGGTTTTATTCCGTGGGATGATGATTTAGATATAGGTATGATAAGGGCAGAATATGAAAGATTTTTACAGATTGCTCCTATGGAAATTTCATCTAAATATTTTTTGCAAACATGGGATAGTGATAAGAGTTTCCCATTATCTTTCACTAAATTGCGTAAAAAAGGCACAATTTTTTTGGAAGAGGGTGCCGCTAATGAACAAGTACATACAGAAATATATATTGATATTTTTCCGTATGATGTTTTTCCTTCTAACATATTGCAACAGATCTTTCAGGGAGTACAGATAGAATTTTATAAACGCTGTATGCTTTTGAAAGCACAAACAAAGCCTTGGGTGATACATAATAATAAATTAAAACGTCACTTTGTTCATTTAATATATTTATTGTTGAAAATTTTTATATATTTTTTTCCTTTAAATTTTATTAAATCATTATATAAAAAAAACATGATTCGTTACAATCATTTATCTTCTGATTTTTTATATGAACAGACAGGGGCTGCTCGCTATGGGAAATGGGTAATTCCTTTGAGTTGCTTTAGAAAGTATAAGCAACTTCTTTTTGAAGATGAAATGTTTTATTGCCCGATAGATTATGATCTGTTTCTTCGTTCAGCATATGGAGATTATATGAAACTCCCGCCAGAAAATGAACGAGAAAATAGACATAGAATTATAGATGTTAAATTTTGAGGTGTTAAAATGCAAAATACAAATAAAAGAATAATTACATTTGGTGTTTTTGATATATTTCATTTCGGGCATCTTAATTTATTTAAAAATATCAAAGAACATTTCGGAAAAGATACTTTTTTAATAGTATGTGTGCAGAGTTCTGAATATATTAAAAAATATAAACCTAATACTAATATTTTATATTCTACACAAGAAAGGATTGATATGGTCAAAAATATAAAACTGGTTGATGATGTAAAAATCTATAATGAGATAAACATAGATATTGAACAAATTGATTTTGATGTATGGGTAAAAGGTCCGGACCAAACACATAGTGGTTTTCAAAAAGCGATTAACTATTGTAAAAAGAATAATAAGGAAATTTTTATTATGAAAAGAACAGACGGTATTTCTTCTTCTTATATAAAAAATATTATAGGGAACTTAAAATAACATTTTATTCTGTGAAACAAACACCATGTTGTGCGCGGATAATTTTTATCTTTACCAAAGTGTTTTTCGGTGTATTTAGAAGTAATAAAACTTTTGAAAATTTGCGGCGGTGGCAATTTCGCAATATCAGTTGGTAGTGGTTAAAGCAGATTTTTGCGACAAAAAATATTTAATTTTTATTGTTAACAAAAGAGTTTTTATTGTAATTATGTAGATGTAAATCAAAGATATTGTTATGCTTTACTAAATAACAAAAGAGAAAACCGCCTTTGCGATACTGTTGGTAAAAACAAATTATATAGATAATGCTTTTACCCCGCAAGGTTACCTTAATAACTACCAACCTACCTCTTATAAAACAAACCGCAATATGCTATCATTTATGTATGGCAGCTGTGTATATTCCTAATATTTCCGCAAGCGCTTTTTATATAATAAATACCTTAAAACAAAAAAGCGCACACACCCTTTTTGCCTGTAACAGCGAAGAAGAACTTGAAATTTTTGAAGCCGCTTATAAAACTTTTTCCGTAAAAACCGAATATAAATTTATCACAATTTACGAGGACAAATTTTCCTTATACTCCGCTTTGGAAGCCGTTGCAAAAAACGATAAACCTTTATTTATTGCTACCACTTATGAAAATTTAAAACAGGAAGTAGCCGGTAAAAAAGATTTTAATTCCCAAGTTTTAAAATTACAAAAAGGGCGAACAATTAACCGCACAGAACTTTTAAACACTTTAAATAAATTAAATTATAAACGCGTGGATTTCGCCGAAACCCCCGCAGATTATGCCGTGCGCGGCAGTGTGCTTGATATTTTCCCGATTAACTCCGCAAAACCTTGCCGTTTATATTTTAAAGCAAACAAGGTAGAACAAATTTCCGTTTTTGATTTAGACACGCAAAACACCGTTTCCGCCGCCGAAGAAATTTTAATTTTGCCTTTTGAATTTGATGTCAAACCCTCAACTTTATCGCGTTGGTTGCAAGATTTTAATAATTTTTATTATGAGCCGCCCCAAGAATTTCTACAAGAAAACAATGCAACAGTTTTAACCGCTTTACCGTCTAAAGACGGCACTGACAGTTTTTTGCGTTCGCCGCTTGATTTCAAAGCAAACTTTGCTTTGTTTGATGCGGAAATTTTAGCGCTGAACAAAAAAAATATCAAAAGCACTTTCTTCTGTTTAAATAAAGGGGAAATGGAAAGATTAACCGAAGTTTTCCAAGATTATGACGGCTTAAAAACTTTGCGTATTTCCGTTGCGCCTTTGCAAGAAGGGTTTTACAGTACTAAAGAAAATTTTGCGTTTTTTACTTCGGCGCAACTTTTAAAACACTCGTACAAACAAACAAATTTTGCGGAAAAGTTTGATAAAACTTTTTCCAAACACGTGCGCTTTAAAGAGCTTGAGGTTGGGGATTATGTTGTCCACCAAGAGCATGGTATCGGGCGTTACGGCGGTCTTATTACTTTAGAGGAAAATGATTTGCCGCTTGATTGTTTACTAATTGAATTTAAAGGGTCTCAAAAATTATATGTACCTTTGCACGATTTTAGGAAAGTGCAAAAATATATCGGCTTAAAAGGGCGTGCGCCGAAAATTTCTTCTTTAAACACAACCACTTGGAAGGAAGTTAAAAAACGCGTCAAAGAAGATGCGCAAAAAACGGCAAAAGAAATTTTGCAGGCCGCCGCTTTGCGCAGTGCGCATAAAGCAGATATTTTGCTCGGTAATGAACATTTGGAAAGGGAATTTGCCGATTCCTTCCCCTATCAGGAAACCGACGATCAAATTCAAGCCATCAATGAAATTATGCAAGACCTTAATAAAGAAATACCGATGGACCGCGTGCTTATCGGCGATGTCGGTTTTGGGAAAACCGAGGTTGCAATACGCGCCGCTTTGCGCGCAGTTTTAAGCAATAAGCAAGTTCTTGTTTTGGTGCCGACGACAGTTCTTGCAAGCCAGCATTTCAAAACTTTCAAAGAAAGGTTGCAGGCATACCCTATTAATATTGAAATGTTAAGCCGCTTCCAAACAAAAACCGAACAAAAAAAAGTTGTGGAAAATATTAAAAACGGTAGGGTTGATATCGTTGTAGGCACGCACCGTTTGCTTTCAAAAGATGTTGTGTTCAAAAATTTGGGCTTGTGCATTGTCGATGAAGAACACCGCTTCGGCGTCAAGCAAAAAGAAAAGATTAAAGCAAAAAGCGTCGGCGTACATACTTTAATGCTTTCCGCAACGCCGATACCGCGCACTTTAAATCAATCTTTATCTGCTTTAAGGCAGATGTCAATTATCCAAACTGCGCCGCAGGGCCGTATGCCCATTAAAACTTTTTTGTGTGCTTATGAGGACAGTATTGTAACCAATGCCGTACGTCAGGAACTTGCGCGCGGCGGTCAGGTTTTTTATCTTTTTAATACAGTTGCCACGATGGAAGAAAAGCGCGAATATCTGCAAAAACTTATGCCGGAAATAAAAATAATTTGCGCGCACGGCCAAATGCCTGAACAGGAACTTGAAAAAACTTTATGGGATTTTTACAATAAAAAATATGATGTTCTGCTTTGTTCCACTATCGTGGAAAGCGGGCTTGATGTTACAAATGCAAATACTTTGATTGTTGAAAACCCGCAAAATTTCGGCCTTGCGCAACTGTATCAATTACGCGGAAGAATCGGGCGCGGAAACAAAAAAGCATATTGTTATTTACTTGCACCGTCTTGGATTTTAAATAAACGTGAGGAAGATTTTAATCCCGAAGATTTTTATTTCCCCAAAAAGAAACAAAAACCCTCTTATGCCGAGGCGCAGAAACGTTTATCTGCTTTACTTGAGTTTAGCGAACTTGGCAGCGGTTTTAAACTTGCTTTGCGCGATTTAGAAATCCGCGGCGGCGGTGATTTATTGGGTATTAGGCAACACGGTTATGTAAATGCCGTCGGGCTTTCACTTTATTGTGATTTAGTTGCAAACGAAGTCAAAAAATTGCGCGGCGAGCCGATTATCCGCAAAATGTATGCAACAGTTAATTTGGGTGTACCGGCATTTATTGCGCCGGATTATTTGCCAAGTGATGAAGAACGCCTGAAATTTTATAAAGATTTTTTGGAATCAGACGCAGAAACAAAACAAAAACTAAAACAAAAAATTGAAGATTTATGCGGCCCTACCCCAAAAGAATTAAACAATTTAATTGAAATTATGCAAATTTCCGCCGACGGCGGGGAAATGAAAATCCGCGCCATAGAAGCCGGCCCAAAGTTTTACGATTTTTATCTTGCAAGAAATGCACAGATACCGCAAGAATCACTTGCCAAAATAATGCAAATTTTCGCCGGTAAAATAGAATTTTTGCAAGCAGCTAACGGCGACGGTTTTAGAATTTTCGGCACACAAAACAACAAGCTTACCGAAGTCAAACAAATTTTAAACAGTTTGAAAGTTGTACTTTAATTTTAAATTAATAGTTGTATAAACAATAACCACCTTCAGTTGAGCAAGAAGCATATGCTGCCGTTTTTCCGGTTTCTTGTTGGCATAATTTATTATGAAAACCTGTCTTATTCATAGAACGTACAAAGCATGATTTAGTTTTTGGTAGAAAATTCTGTTGATAAGCAACCTCTCTATTGAATATAACCGTATAACAAGAAGTACCTTCTGTTCTAAAATTACACCTACTACCATCGTCAAAAAGGAAGTTAGAGTCGGTAACTGTCATGCCTGGTAATTCTACCTGTATTTTTTTAGCACTATTGGCATATACTCCGCGCATCGTATAATATAACTCTTGTGCTTCGGCAATTGCTTTGGCCCTAATTTTAATAGTAGCGTATTTACTTTTTGCAACTGCCATTTTATATTGCGGCAAAGCAATCGCCGCTAGTATACCAATGATTAACACGACTACTAAAAGTTCAAGTAAAGTAAAACCTTTATTACTGTTTTTTATCTCGTTCATAAAGACTCCTAATTTAATTTATACGGTGTTTTTATCGTAAGTATACCTAAATTATAAAAAAAACTGTCAAGTACTGTGTTTTAACCTAAAAATATATCCCATTAATAATTTTAATTTTCTTAAAAATTTAGTATCATATATTTACGGAGGACGTATATGAAAAAAACATTAAGCTTAATGCTTGTTTTAGGGCTTGCTCTCGGTTTAGCAGCTTGCAGCAAAAATGCAAAAGCTGATGCCGCAGCAGATTTACAAGCCGCAGCCGACTCTAACTATGATGCCATAGTCGTAGAGGAGGGTGAAGTTGTCAATGCAGTTAACAATGCTGAAGTTGGTTTAGCACCTGTATTTTTTGCTTTAAATGAATATTCCTTGTCCAAAGGTGCAAGAAACATTTTAAGCGCAAATGCCGAAATTTTGAAACTCAAAGGCATTAAAAATATTACAGTAGAAGGTAACTGTGATGATAGAGGTACTATTGCTTACAATATCGCTTTAGGCCAAAAAAGAGCTAATGAAGTAAGAGATTACTACATTAAACTCGGTATCAACGCAGATTATATCAACACCGTTTCCTACGGCGAAGAAAACCCGCTTTGCTCTGATCAAACAGAAGCTTGCTGGGCAAAAAACAGAAGAGCAGATACAGTAGTTTCTGCCAAATAGTTTGAAGGGGGCACATTTTATGAACAGGAACTTTTTAAAATCATTTCTTTTAGTAGGGTGTGCCTCTTTTCTTTTTTGCGGCTGCTTGGCAACGCAAGAAGATACACAAATTTTAAAATTACAAATTTCCCAACTTAATAAAACCGTTCAGGATTTACAAAAAAACCAAGCTGATAATGCTGTGCAAATGGATGAACTTATCGGCCGCCTTACACAAGCAACAGATAATTTAGAAAATTTTGAGTATAAAATTGACGACCTAAATACTAAACTTGATAATTTGGAAGCTTTAGTTAAAAAATCAAATACCACAGTTCTTCCTTCTGAAATTTATTCACAGGCAAAAAAACAATTTGAAAATAAACAATATGATGCCGCTTTGCAGGGCTATGGGCTTTACTTAAAAGCTACCGAATCCCGCGGTGCATCTGCCGAAGAAGCATACTTAAATATCGCAAAAATTTATTTAGAGAAAGAAGATTATAATTCCGCCGCAATCACAGCAGCTACTTTAATGGAAAAATTCCCGAAAGGAAATTTCGTGGCAGGTGCCCGTCTTGTTTACGCAAAAAGTATAATTCCTTTAGGGAAGAAAGACGAAGCAAAAAATTATTTAAATTCTATTCTTCAAGATTATCCTAAATCTAAAGCTGCTAAAGAAGTACCGTCGATTTTGAAAGGTCTTAAATAAATGAAAAAGTTTTTATTTTCCCTCTTTCTTTTACTACCCGTCTTTTTGTTTGCGCGGGAAAGTGATGTTTATATCGGCCTTTCTTCAAGATATAACCCTAATGATTTGCCTAAAATCGGCCTTGCGGCTAATGTTTATACACAAGATGCAACCGAAGATGAAAAAAAATATAGCGACCTTTTCGCCGAAGTTTTAAGGAGCGATTTATACCGCTCCCGTTATTTTAATATTGAAGATACCGCGCCTGCAAAAGTTTCTTCTTTAGGCCCGCAGCTTTCGGTGCTTGATAGGCAAAATATTTTATACTATGCCTTTTTTAATTTAGTTCCGACCGATATAGAGGACACTTGGCAAGTAAAAGCATTTTTGTATGACACTTCAGGCAAAAAAGCCCTTCTCGGCAAAAGTTTTACCGTTCCGTCAAAAAGTGTGAGAAGAAGCGCCCATATGTTTGCCGACCAAATTATAAAAATGCTCACAGGCAAACGCGGCCTTTCAACAACAAAAATTGCCTTTGCTAATGACAGCACCGGCAGAAAAGAAATTTATATCGTTGATTATGATGGCTATAATTTAACAAAACTTACAAATGATAAATCCATTTCCCTTTTACCGCGTTGGGGTAATAACGGTACAAAACTTTATTATACAACTTACCGTAACGGTAACCCGCAAATTTATGTGGTTAATTTAAAGGAAGGGGAAATTTCACCGGTAGTAAAAGAAAAGGGTTTAAATTTGGTGGGCGGTGTTTCCCCTGATAGCAGAAGATTGGTTATGACTTTATCTAGGGGCGAAAATCCAAGCATTTACCTTAAAGAACTTTCAAGCGGCCGCGTTTTGCAGCTTACAGATAAATACGGTGTTGATGGTTCACCGTCCTTTTCACCTGACGGTAAATTTGTTACTTTCGTTTCAAACCGTGCAGGTAATCCGCAAATTTATATTATGAACCTTGAAACAAAACAAACACGCCGCTTAACAAGATTTAATTGGACGGATTCCCCGCAATGGTCCCCTAACGGTGATTGGATTGCTTTTGCCGGCCGTCAAGACGCAAAACACCCGATAGATATTTTCCTAGTTGATATTACCGGCGGTCAAATAAGGCAGTTAACGGCAGACAGCGGTTCAAATGAAGACCCTTGGTGGTCGCCCGACGGCCGCTTTATAGCATTTACGACAAACCGCGCCGGCAAACGCCAAATTTATGTTATGGATGCTGACGGCAGCGCACAGCATTTAGTCGCTAATATTAAAGGAAACTCTTTTACCCCAAGTTGGAGTGATTAATTTTTACCCCTTATGTACAAACCTATAATTTTATTAACAATTTCAAATATTTTTATGACTTTTGCTTGGTACGGTCATTTGCGTTTTAAAGATAAAGCCGTTTGGATTATTGTTCTGACAAGTTGGTTAATAGCATTTTTTGAATATTGTTTTTTGATTCCGGCAAACCGTATAGGGCATATGTATTACAGCGCGCCGCAACTTAAAGGTATGCAGGAAATTATTACACTTATTGTTTTTGCCGTATTCAGCATAACTTACCTTAAGGAAGATTTACGTTGGAACCACTATGCCGGTTTTGCATTAATTATTTGCGCGGCATTTTTAATTTTTAAGAAGTAATTATTTGAATTTTAGTTTATTTTTTTCTCTGTCGTGTTTGGCAATTAAATATACAAAATAAAAAGCCAAAAACATAACTGCAAAAAAACAAAATAATATTAATATTTCTTTCATATATCCTCCGCATTTATACAAACAAAAACGGCTGTTATTTGAGGAATTCCAAGCACTCAAATAAACAGCCGCTATCTTTTGTTCAATAAAAAACAAAAGATATAAACGGCTATTTTTGGTTTGGAATTCCTTCTAAAAGAAGGCGGCAAATGCCCCCAAAAACAGCAAATTGTTTAGCCCTAAAGCTATAATAAATTATATCAATTTTATGAGTTTGACTGCGGATTTCTTGCAGCGTAAAAAGTAAAAATATTAATGCAGGTAAATAAAATTAAAGCGCAAAATATCATCAAATAACGGCTGAATTTTATAAAACCGAACAAATTTAAAATCGCATTTGTAATAATAATCAAAATTATACTGCCGAAACTTTTTTGCAAAACTTTTACATAACCCCTTTTAACAACAATTTTGCCATAACGTACACCAAGCGGGAAACCGAAAGCTCCGCCAAGGGCAATAAGTATACCTAAAAATAAAGTGTGGTAATGGAATTTACCGTCGGAAAACAAATAAAACATTGATCCGCTTATCGTTGCAATTAAAAGCAAAAATCGTATTGCTTGCGCGGCATATTTTTCCGCTACTTTAAAACCGTTAATAATAATCGGCCTAAAAATTAAAGCGCCGCTGATACCAAGCAAAGAACTTATAACCCCTGTTGCCATACCGCAAAAAAGCGCAATAAAACTTTGCGCGTTTGTGATATACGGAACTTTATTTTGGTTTTGTTCTGTCTTGCCGAAAATGCTTTTAAGCCCGATAAAGAACATTACAAAAGCAAAAATTCCAAGCAAAGCTTTAGGGCCGAATTTATTATTTAAAAAAGTATTTATTATGCGCCCGCTGAAAGCAGTTAAAATTACCCCTATCGCCATCGGCAAAGCAAGCGAGCGCATAACCGAATATTTTTGCCATGAAATTTTTGGCATTTCTTTTAATACTGTCGGTGCGGTGGAAAATACCATTTGCAGTAATGCAGCCCCGACGGCTTCTAAAGGATTAAAGCCGAAAATCAGCATAGTCGGCACAATAAGCCAACCGCAGCCGACACTCCAAAACCCGCCGCACATCATACCGATAAAACCGATAATCGGGAAAATTAAGTAAGTATACCACGTCATAGATATATTTTATAATTTATAAAGTAATTTTAATACTTTTTACAATGTATCTTTGTTTTTTATTAAAATACATTTGACAACGTTTTTTTTTGGTAAAATATATGTTGTGTAGCGTGATAAAAACTGGATATAAATGGATTAAGGAGATTTTATGGAAAATAAAAAGGGTTTTACGTTACTTGAATTATTGGTAGCAATTTTGATTATAGGATTATTAGCCGCTATTGCTTTACCGCAGTATAGAAAAGCAAGAGACAAAGCCGAAGCCAGCGAATTATTAATAAATGTTAAAGCATTACATGAAGCGCAAAAAAGATATTATTTAGCAAACGGAACATTTACAGAAAATTTTGATGATTTAGATATTGATTTTAGTGGATATGATAGGGAAGATTGTGGGCTTCCTTCTAATTTTTTATCATCAGATTGTATATCTAATGAAAAAAATATTGTTTATATTAATACAAGAGATACTTCTATTGCTTTACGTAAAACAGGGAAATATAGGTTGTCAGGATTTCTCTTTAAGAGAGAAACTGATGAATATGTGCCTGAAAACGAATTGATATGTTATGAATATGGTGATACCGGTTTCTGTTCAGATTTATTAAAATGTAAATTTATCTCTAAACGAGGTCAAAATAATAATTATTACTCCTGCTCTTTTTAAGAATTAAATAACTATTCCCCAAAGCAAACACCGTCTTGAATTTCGGTGATTTTAACTTTAACTAAAGTGTTTTTGGGGGTGTTTAAAGAAACTAAGACCTTTTGGAAATTTGCCGCCGTTGCAATTTGAAATTTGCCGTCTTTAGTTAAATCTTCTACTAAAATTTCTTGCGTTGTATTTATTAATTTTTCGGCAGCGTTTTTGCGTAAAATTAAATCTTCCTCACGCAAAATATCTGCGCGGCGTTTAATTTCTTTTGTGTCAATTTGCGGAAGTGTTGCCGCCGCTGTCATCGGGCGCGGGGAGTAGCTGAAAACATGTAAACCGGCAAAACCGATTTTGCGGACAAAGGCAACGGAATTTTTAAAATCTTCTAAACTTTCAGTCGGGAAACCGGCAATAATATCGGTATAAATAAAAATATCTTTTATTTTTTGGCGTATTTCCTGCACGCGTTTTGTAAAGTCCTCTGCGGTATAATGGCGGTGCATATCTTTTAGAATTTTGCTTGAACCGCTTTGTAAAGGTAAATGTAAATAATTGCAAAATTTGTTTCCGGCTTTTGAAATAACTTCCAAAAGTTCATCAGTTACCGTAGGCAGTTCTATGGAAGAAAAACGTATACGGAAATTTCCTTCCAAAGCAAAAATTTCTTTAACAAGTCCTACCAAATTTGTTTTTGTTTCCGTACAAAAATAATTACCGATATTAATACCCGTTAGAACAATTTCTTTATAACCTGCGGCAATTAAATTTTTTATTTCTTCAAGCACAATTTCTTTTGGTTTTGATGTCTTTATCGGGCGCGTAAAAGGTACAATGCAGTATGTACAAAAATTTGTACAGCCGTCTTGAATTTTAACAAAAGCACGCGTTTTACCATGATGTTCTTTAACGGTCCAATCAATATTTTGCTTAAATAAATTTTGCGGTAAATTTTCCTTTTGCACAATTTCGGCTTGCTTAACTTTTTCCAAAATTTCTTTTGCGCCGTGCCTTGCAAAACAACCTGTCAAAATAAGGCGCGCGTTTGGGTTTTTGTGTTTAATTGTGTTGGCTTCTTTTAGGGCATCTTTATCGGCCTTGCGTGTTACGGAACAGGTATTTACCAAACAGATATCTGCCTCTTGCGGAGTTTTTACGACGGTATGCCCGCGGCGTAAAAATTCTTCTAGCAAGGCCTCGCTTTCCACTTGGTTAACACGGCAACCGAATGTCTTTATATAAATTTTCATAAATTAGCCAAAGCCCATACCGCGCATGCAGCGGCAGTTTGCGCGCGTAAAATATTTGCACCTAGTGTTACAGGTTTTACACCGAAACTTTTTGCAAGGGTGATTTCTTCTTGTGCGTATCCGCCTTCTGGGCCGATAAATATTGCCACATCTTTTGCGTTTGGAATTTGCGCGGTTATCTCGGTTTTTTGTTCGTCTTCATAACAAATTAAAGCCGGTGTTTTTAGATTTTTTAAAGCATTTTCAAAAGTAAGCGGTGGCAAAATTTGAGGTATTTTTGCAATCTCGCATTGTTTGGCGGAAGCCAAAACAATTTGCCCCCAACGTTCTTTTTTTGTGTCCCATTTTTTTAATAAAGTTTGGTCGCAGAATTTACTGAAAACCGGGCAAAAAGTGCTTGCACCGGCTTGAGTGCAAAGGTCCAAAAGTTCTTCTGTCGCGGGGCGGGAAATTGCACTAAAATAAAGTGTAATATTTCTTTTTAGTTCGCGGTTTGGAATAGGTTTAATAATTTTCCCGCCTTGCATGCTAGTTAAACGCGCCAAATATTTTTTACCGCAACCGTCAAAAATTTTTATTTCTTGGCCTGTAGTATAACGCGCCACTTTTAAGTGGTGTGCTTCTTCTTTTGAAAGTGTAAAATTATTATCGTTAATTTCTGCTAAGTATTGCGGCATAAATAAATTTTAGCAAAAAAACACCCGCGGTGCTTAACCGCGGGTGTTTTCAAATAAATATAATTTTATTTCACGCCGTGCATCCAACGCTTGATAGGTTTAACTAAAACAAGCAGTATCAAAGATGCAACCACCGGCGTAATCACCGGCCAAGTGAAAAATTGCGTCAAATTATCTTTATCTAAGAAACCTGAGTATTTACCCGCAAGCCAGCCTGCGGCGGAGTTTGCCAAAAACCAAATACCCATAAATAAAGAAATAAATTTTACCGGTGAAAGTTTTGTTACCATAGAAAGCCCAACCGGTGATAAACATAATTCACCCATCGTAAACATAAAGTAAGCGCCGATAATCCAAAGCATACCGAATTTATCTTTGCAAACTATTGAAGCCGTAAGCAAAAGCGCATAACCAAGCGCAATTAACCAAAATGCCAACACAAATTTTGCCGGTATGCTTAAGTCCTTATTTTTTTTACCGAGCGTTACCCAAAGTTTAGAAAACACCGGCGCAAATAACATAATAAATAATGGGTTGACTGATTGGAACCAAGCTGTCGGAATCTCAAAAGTTTTGCCGAAGATATGCACAATTCTGTCAACATTATGTTCGGCAATCAAGTTAAGGGCTGCACCTTTTTGTTCAAAAATTGCCCAGAAGAAAACGGAGAAAAATGCCATTATAAAAATAACCGCAATTCTTTGTTTTTCTTCTTTGGTTAGGGGCTTGTTTTCGGTTTTAACTTTTTCTTTTTTCTCATAGTGTTTTGGGGAAAGCCCTTTGCCTTGTAAAAATTTATCTTGTCCCCAAAGGAAAGTTATTAAACCGATACCCATACCTATTGCCGCAGAACCGAAACCCCAACCCCAACCGAAATTGTGCGCAAGTGTTCCGGCAATTAAGCCGGCCAAAAATGAACCTAAATTGATACCCATATAAAAGATGGTAAAACCGCTGTCGCGGCGCGGGTCATTTTTCTCATACAAATCGCCGACGATGCTTGAAATATTCGGTTTAAAAAACCCGTTACCGATAACAATAAAAGCCATAGCCCAAAACACCCAAGTCATACTACCGCGGCCCATACAAAGCTGCCCAAGTGCGATACAAATTGCACCGATAATTATTGCCGCGCGTTTACCAATCCATTTATCAGCGATATATCCGCCGAAAAGCGGGGAAAGGAAAATCAAACTCATCAAAGTTCCGAAATGCCCGCTTGCTTCTTTAGTGCTGAGCAAAAGTTCTTTTGTTAAATACAAAATGAACAAAGCTTTTAAGGAATAAAAGCTGAATCTTTCCCACATTTCTGTGGCAAAAAGCAGATATAAACCTGCCGGTTGTTTCTGTTTTACAGTATTGTCTGCCATAAAACCTCCAAAAATAATGTAACAATTCCATTTTAGCATAAAATTTATAATTGCGGCAAGCACTAGGATTGCTTTAAATAATTTCATATAATGTATATATATGAAGAAAACTTTAATTTTTACCCTTTTTACACTTTTAACCCCTTGTATTTTTGCACAAATGCTCGGCGGTACTGCCCAAAGCCCTCTTAATACAGGCACTTTCGGCGGTAGTTCTGTTGATTTTACATCAGGAAATTATGTTAACCCAGAAGAAGATGAAAATGAGCAAACACAAACATTTTCCGAAGACGGGCCTTGGCTTATTTGTGAACTTAAAACCGAAGGCCTTGTAAACATAAACAAAAAAACAGTTTTGAAAAATATTTCGGCAAAACTTAACACTTTTTATGCTTTAAGTTCTGTGCAGGAGGATAAAAACAGTTTAATCACACTCGGTAATTTTGATAATGTGGAAATTGATATCAGCCCCCTTCCCACAAAAGCAAAAAATAAAGCCGATAAGAAAGATAAAGAACTTTACCCCTGCCACGCTTTAACTGTTATTTTAGAAGAAAAACCTATTCTTGAAAAGTTTTATTATGAAGGGCGCAAGCAACTTTCAAAAAGCGCAATACAAAAGGCAATGATGTCAAAAATCAAAGACCCTTTTAGCGAGTCGAAACTCCTTGCCGATATGGATAAAATCAAAGCCGCTTATGCCGAAAACGGTTTTTTAAATGCACAGGTATCTTATGTTTTTGAAATTAATAAAGAAAAAAATATTGCCCTTGTTACATTAAAAATAAACGAAGGCCAAAAAACCCGCGTTAAGAACGTTGAAATTACCGGTTTAACCCAGTTGCCTATAAAAAAACTTATTAAGAAAATGAAAAACCGCCCCGGCAAAGTTTACAAACTCCAAAATATGCCTATTGATAATTATAACGTTACCACTTACGCTAGAAATGAAGGTTATTACGAATTTAAAATTGAAAATTATACCCCTGTTTTTAGTGATGATAACAGCGAAGTCACCCTAAAATACACCGTTTTTGAGGGCGTCAAAGCATATTTTGGTGATACAACTTTTAACGGTAACAGCGTACTAACCGAAAAGGAACTTGATAAAAGTATTTTTTATTCAAAAGGTAAATTATATAACCAGCAAAAATTTGACGGTACTATCCGCGCCTTGCAAGAAGAATATGCAAATAAAGGTTATTTAAGGGCGGAAATCTTGCCGCAAAAAAAATTAGATGAAAAAACAAATACTTTAAATATAGATTTCCAAATCCAGCAAAACAATATCGTTTATGTCGACCATATTGATATTACCGGTGAAGGCGATACACCAAAATATATCTTTGCCCGCGAAGTGCCTTTTAAAGAGGGTTCGGTTTTCAATTATTCCAAAGTGCAACGCGGCCAAAATAAAATTATGAACCTAGGTTTCTTAAATGATGCCCAAATTGATATTACGCCGACTAACGATATAAATAAAGTTGACGTCGGCTACAATATCGTTGAGGGGCGCCCAGGTATGTTTACGGCGGGTGTGGCGATGTCCTCTTTAGACGGTTTATACGGGGATATTTCAATTAGCCACTTAAATTTATTCCACCGTGCGCAAAGGTTAACCGCAAGGGCGATGTTCGGTAAAAGAATTTTAGATTATACAGTCAGTTGGTATACCCCTTGGGTTTATGATAGGCCGGTAGGTTTTGGTATTGATGCTTTTGATACAAGGCGATACCGCTCTTATATGGATACCCATTCCGCTTATACGGAAAAGCGTAAAGGTTTCCGTCTAAATGTCGGCCCGCGTTTTAATGATGATATATACGGCTTAAATTTCTTCTACTGTTTAGAAGGTATACACATTTATGATATTGATTCGCAATATGCCGACCAAGACAATAACGGCCTTGTGGAAGGAAGATCAACGCAATCAACTTTCGGTGTAACATTTGCGCGCGATACCCGCGATAGTATTTTTGACCCGACGGAAGGTTCCAAAAACTCCATAGGCTTTGAATTAACCGGCGGTCCTTTTATGGGTAATGTTGATATTTATAAAATTGATTTAAAATCCGCTTATAATTTTACTTTGTTTAATATCGGTAAAGACTATCCGATAGTTTTAATGATAGGCCAAAGGGCCGGCTCTGTTAAAGCTTATGGTCGCACAAATGTTGTTCCTGCTTATGAAAGAATATTTTTAGGCGGTGCCGATACCGTCAGGGGTTATGAAACAACAGGCCAAATCGGCCCTGAAACAGGCGGTGAAATTTATTATATCGGCAATGTGGAACTTAAATTTCCTATTGCACGCGAAGGCCGCCGCACTATGGCAGAACTTGCAGCATTTTTTGATATAGGTAACTCTTGGATGAATTTAAAAGATGTCCGTTTTAAAACAGGTGCAAATGTTGGTGATTTTAAAATGGGCGTCGGTTTCGGTTTAAGAATTGTAACACCGTCCTTGCCGATAAGGTTAGATTGGGGTTACGGTTTAAATCATAAGTCAGGGGAAAGGCGCGGTTATATTTACTTTTCAATGGCGAATTTATTTTAATTAATTATGAGAATTAAAATATCAATTTTATTAATGCTAATAACTTTAAGTGTTTGTTTACAGGCACAAGATAAAGTTGATATTGCCGAACTTGAAAAGAGAATTGCGCAAGATGAATCTTCCAAAACAAAAGAGGCTTTAAATAAATTACCGGGTGCAAGTCAAATTCCGCTTGAAAAATATGATACTACCGCTATCGTAGAAGTGCCCGTTATGAGCCCTTCTCAAGATAAAAAGGCGGGTAATTTTGACCCTTTATTAAACCAGCAAGCGCCCGAAGGCAGCCAAGATTTCAGTAAACCCGAAGGAACTTTACCCACAGTGCAAGATCCGCAAGCTGCCGCCCTTCAAACACCGGAAAAAAATGCCCTTGGCCCTAATGCCAAACCGGAAGAATTAAAACCGCAGTTCGGTTTTAAATTAAACGGTAAAGAAGAAGATGTTTCAAAAGTTCCAGACGGTACTTTGGCAGTTTATATTAATATGGAAGAAGTTTTTAATAATAACCCATGGACTATTGAAGCCCGCAAAACTATGCGCCTTGAACTTGAAGCAAAACAACTTGAATATGCGCAACTGCAAGAACAAGTTAAAAGTTTAAAAGAAAGGCTTAATAATTTGCGTGAGGAACTTATCAGCGCACAACCTTTTTATGAAGAACTTGAATATATCCCCGCGACTGAAAACACCACTTACCCGCGCATAAAGCCAAATAAAATTAATCATATTTTGCAAGGTCTTTTATTTAGTTCTTCACAAATTGTTTATGATACCCCCGTCGCACCGAAACAAATAGATACAATAAAAGAACAAATAAGGGAAACCAAAATAAGTATAATTGAAAAAGAAACTTTTTTACTTAACTTTAAAGAACTTTCAAAAGAGGAAGTAAATTCAAAACAAGATTATATCGTCGGTCAAATTTTAAAAGAAATATACAGCGGTTTAAAGGAATACGCCGCTACGCGTAATATCGGTATGGTAGTAGATAAAAATAATTTACTTTATGGAAGCCCTTTAAATGTTACGGACGAATTTATAAAGTGGATGAAAAATTATCATACAAAATATAAAAAGCAATTAGGAGATAAAAAATGAATATAACTCTAAAAGAAGCAGCACAAATTTCCGGTGCGGAACTTATCGGTAACGGGGATTTTAAACCCACTTGTTTATGTGGTTTGGATAAAGTTATTTCAGGCGGTCTTGCTTATGCGGCGGAACTGCGTGATGCTAATTTACCGTCTAATGCGGAACTCGGTGCTTTGATTGTTCCTACAAAAATTAAAGGGCAGGAAATTGCTTATAAAGGCAATATTTTGTATGCAAATAATCCCGAGTGGGCCTTCACTTTAATTATGCGCGAGACAACCGCCTTAAATAAAAATGTTAAAAGGGAAATTCATAAAACTGCCGTCGTTGCGGAAAGTGCAAAAATAGGTGCAAATGTGGCAATCGGTGCTTTAAGTGTCGTGGAAGACGGCGCGGAAATTGGTGACGGTACAATAATTTACCCACAGGTTTATGTGGGGCGTGATGTAAAAATCGGCAAGAATTGCATTATTTACCCAAAAGTAACAATTCGCGAAGAATGCGTTTTAAAAGATTATGTTATTTTGCAACCGGGTGCAGTAATCGGCTCTGACGGTTTCGGTTATGTCTTTATAAATAAACATGAAAAGATACCGCAAATCGGTAAAGTCATTTTGCAAGATGATGTCGAAATCGGCGCAAACACAACTATTGACCGCGCAAAGATGAACGAAACTGTAATCGGTGCAAATACCAAAATTGATAATTTGGTACAAATCGGGCATAATGTAAAAATCGGTATGTCCAGCATTTTAGTTTCACAAGTGGGTGTTGCAGGGTCTGCGGAAATCGGCAACGGTGTTATTATTGCAGGTCAGGCAGGTGTTTCCGGCCACTTAAAAGTTGGGGATAAATCAGTTATCGGCCCGCAAGCAGGTATAATTTCCAAACTTGAACCGGGTTCAAAAGTTATGGGTTCACCGGCTATGTCTTATTCGGACTTTATGCGCTTGCAAGTTATACTTAAAAAACTGCCGGAATTTTATAAAGAAATTCAAACTTTGAGGAAAAAATATAATATTTAGAGGTTTTATGAACAGATTTACTATTGCAAAAGAAACAACTTTAAGCGGTATCGGTTTACATACCGGCAAAAACAGCACAATTATTTTGAAACCGAGTGAACAAGGTTATATCTCTTTTTTAAGAACAGATATTAAAGATGCAGAGCCGATTAAAGCACATATTTCAAGCATAAAATCAACTATGCGCGGAACAAATATGGCAAGCAAAAATGCAACCGTTCATACCGTTGAACATTTATTAAGTGCTTGCGCCGCTTTAGGTATTACGGATTTGCTCGTTGAAATGGACGGCCCCGAACCGCCTTTAACCGACGGTTCTTCTTTAGTTTTTGCCGAACATATTTTAAAAGCCGGCCTCAAAGATTTAGGTTTGCCTGCAAAAGTTTTAAACATAAATAAAGAAATAAAGTACGAAGAAAAAAATATGTCCTACACCGCAAAACCGGCGGACAAATTAACTTTTACTTTTATTTATTTACGCAATCATCCTTTAGTCAGCCACCAAGAATATACTTTTGAGATGTCTAAAGACGGTTATGTTAAAGAGATTGCACCGTCAAGAACTTTCGGTTTTGAAGAAGAACTTGCATTTTTAAAAGCAAACGGCCTTGCACTTGGCGGTGATCCGCAAAATTGCGTGGTAATTTTTAAAGATAAATTTTCCACACCTTTGCGTTTCCCCGATGAACAAGTGCGCCATAAAATTCTTGACTTAATCGGTGACCTTTCTTTAACCGGTTACGTGCTTGGTCCAATGCACATTATATGTTCTTGCGGCGGGCATACAGGTAATACAAATTTTGCTAAAATATTATTAGAAAATATCTAGGAGCTTTTATGAATAACCCCAATATACACCCCACAGCTATTATTGACCCGAGTGCCAAAATCGGCGAGGGTACAATAGTCGGCCCATTTACTATTATCGGTAAAGATACGACAATCGGCAAAAACAATAGAATCGGCCCAAGTTGTGTTATTGAGAATACCGATATGGGTGATGAAAATGAACTTATCGGCCATTGTTTTATCGGCGTAAAACCACAGGACTTATCTTATAAAGACGGTTTTGAAAGCCGCGTTAAAATCGGTAGCAAAAATAAGATACGCGAATGTGTAACAATTCACCGTTCCACGAAATTAGAACAACCCACAGTCGTCGGTGACAGTTGTCTTTTAATGGCAAATTCCCACGTCGCACATGATTGTATTTTAGGTAATAATATTATTTTGGCTAATTGTTGCGGTGTTGCAGGCCATGCAAGAATTGCAGACCACGCAATATTATCCGGCTTAACGGGTGTGCATCAATTTGTGCGTATCGGGCGCTATGCTATGCTTTCAGGTTTAAGCGGTCTTGTTTTGGACCTTCCGCCCTTTTGCTATGCAACAGGTACACGCGGTAAATTAGCGGGTTTAAATTTAATCGGCCTTAAACGCGCCGGCTTTAGTGCTGAGACGGTTAGAGCAATCAAAAAAGCTTATATGGAATTGTTTTTATCAAGCAGAACTTTAAAAGAAAGTATTGAACTTTTACGTTCAAAACCGCAAGTACCGGAAGTTATGGAACTTATTGAGTTTTGCGAAACAACAGAACGCGGCTTAACAACACCGCGCAAAAAATCAGGCAAAACGGAAGAAGATACTGATGAGTAAAATACTTGGCATTATCGCAGGCGAGGGTAAATACCCCGTCTTAACCGCAAAAGGCGCCGCCGAAGAAGGTTGGCAGGTGGTCGTTGCTTGCGTAAAAGGTAATGCAAATGAAAGTGATTTTAAACCTTATGCTAAAGTAACAAATACTTTAAAAATAGGGCAACTTTCCAAGTGTATAGAATTTTTTAAACAAAACGGCGTAACGCATGCAATTATGGCGGGGCGCGTAAAACACATAAATATTTTTTCACTAATTCCCGATATGCGCATGGCAAAAGTTTTAGCAACGCTTCGTGATAAACGCGCCGAAAGTTTATTAAATGCCGCCATAAACGAATTTAAAAAAGATGATATTGAGGTTTTATCATCCTTTTCTTTTTTAAAGAATTGTACGATTAAAGCAGGCGTTTTAACAAAGCGCGCACCGAGTGAAGAAGAAAATTTAAATATAGATTTGGGCTTAAAAGTGGCGCATACTTTGGCAGATTTAGACGTCGGCTTAACAGTAGTTTTAAGTGATAAAGCCGTCCTTGCCGTTGAGGCGATGGAAGGCACAGATGAATGTATCAAACGCGGCGGGGGAATTTATAAAGCGGCAAAAAGTAAAGAAAAACAACCGCTTGTAATTGTCAAAGTTGCGCGCCCGAAGCAAGATGACAGGTTTGATTTGCCCGTTATCGGCAAAGGTACAATAAAAACTATGGTAAAAGCCGGCGCGACAACACTTGCGATAGAAGCAGAAAAAACAGTTGTTTTAGATGTGGAAGAAGTTGTTAATATCGCCGATAAAAATAATATTTCCCTTATTGCTTTATAAACAAGATTTCTATTTTTTTACCCCTTGTGCTAATTTGCACAGGGGTTTTTTATTTGTATTTTTTATCACATATGCGTTTAATTTCACGACGATAACTTTTACTTGACGTTTTTTTTTTTTTTCTATAATTTATATATATGGCGCAAAAACGCCGTATAAATTAAAGTAGGAGAAACAAAATGAAAATAAAAAATAGTGCCAAAGGTTTTACCTTAATAGAACTTTTGGTTGTTGTACTTATTATAGGTATACTATCGGCAATAGCATTACCTATGTACAAAAA
>JAZOVE010000020.1:0-54025 GCA_045658545.1 Elusimicrobiaceae bacterium | reverse complement strand
ACTCTGCTCTTTTCCACTGCTTTTTTGTACATAGGTAATGCTATTGCCGATAGTATACCTATAATAAGTACAACAACCAAAAGTTCTATTAAGGTAAAACCTTTGGCACTATTTTTTATTTTCATTTTGTTTCTCCTACTTTAATTTATACGGCGCTTTTGCACCATATATATAAATTATAGAAAAAAAAAAAAAACGTCAAGTAAAAGTTATCGTCGTAAAATTAAACGCATATTTGGAAATTTAAAAGTTTTTTAGCTCATTATTGCGGATAAATATATGCTTTATATTATAAATTGTAATAATAAAAATTTATAAAATGAAAAACCCTTCCGTTTGGAAGGGTCTTAAATGGAGCGGGCGAAGAGAATCGAACTCTCGTCTCAACCTTGGCAAGGTCGCGTTCTACCATTGAACCACGCCCGCAAAAATCTTACACATATATTATAACAAATTTTTTACACTTTGTGCAAATTACATATTTGTAAGAAGTAAAATCAGTAAACCTAAAAAGAGTAAACACAAAGCAAGTTTTGTTAAACCCAAATGCTTGCGTAAGAAGTCATTAAATGTTTTTGACTCATAACCAAGCAAACTCAAAACAAAAATTATAATAAGTGGGACAATAAACATTAAGTTATAAGTTAGAAGCAAAGACATCGCACTCCAAAAATCTTGGTTTGTTTCTTTAACAATCACGGCCAACGTAGGTACATAAACTTGCCCTGTACAAACCGATTCTATCAAAGAAACCAAAAAACCGACTATCACTGCCGCACAAAACAAACGCGTGGCACTTTTATTTTTATCACGCAAAAAATAGCGGATAATTTTATGTATTTTTTCTTTATAACTTTTGCCAAGTTGCAAAACAACCTTATCGGCATTTTTTGTTATTTGATATATGATAAAATCATATAAACTCAAAACTAAAAATAATACACAAAGAGCAACTGTAAACCATTTAAATCCTATCCTTATATATTCAAATGAAGATAAGGAATCAAGAAAACTAAATAACCCAAACCCGATTAAGATATAGGCAATAAACACTGCACCGCAATAGGCAGAGCCGACTAAAATAATTTCCTTTTTGTCATATTTATAAACGGAGAGGAATGAGATAAAAAACACAATAACCGCAAAAGCGCAAGGGTTGATACCGTCTACTAAACCGGCCGCGACTATCGCCCAAAAAGAAATACGCTTGAACATATTTTGTGCATCCTCAAGCGGTGTATTCTTTTTGCCGTCATCGCAACTTTCTGCTTCGGCTTGTTTTTTTTTGTTTGTTTTACATTCTAAAATTTGTGCTTGTGTGCCGTAAAAAGTTGTCTCATTTTCACGCAAAGCTTTTAAAATTGCCGAAGGGCCTTCAGTTCTTATTTGTGTAGGATAGCCCATCAAAACCGTTTTGCCCACTATCATTGCAGGCACCCCCATATTTTCAATACCATAACCATATTCAAGCATAGTGTCGTGAAAGATTATACTGTCTTCCGGTTTTGAAACATCAAATTCAACAAATTTTACTTTATCTTGAAAGTCCTGTTTTAAAGTTTTTAGATATTCGCGTTTGAATTTTTGACAATGCCCGCAACTCGGTCTCGTAAAAATTGCAATTTCCAATTTCTGTGCGTCTGCAAAGGCAAACGGTAAACAAAAAATTAAGGCAAATATTGTAAATAATAACTTTTTCATAATTCCTCTAAATAATTTTTTTAGTATTAAGCAAACAAGTTTTGCAAGGGCTGATTTTAGTGTCCTTTACTTTAACTTTTTCTGCAATTTGTTTTGCGAAATCTGTTAATGTCGGGTCCCTCGCGCCGAGGACTAATACAACATCCCCCTCTTTTGCTTTTGCCGCAATTAAAGCGGCGGCCTCATTTCTGCACGGTGTATAAACTGCACTTACACCCAAATGTTTTAAACCCTGATAAATTAAATTCGCAGAAATATGTTCCGGAATTGTACCGCCTGGGTAATAGACCTCACCTAGATATAAAGTATCTTCCGGTTTAATATTTTGGCTAAAGCACTCAATAAATTCTTTAAGCAAAATTTGTACTGAAGTAAATGCATGCGGTTGGAAAAACACTTGCAATCTTTTACCCCTTAAATGCGCCGCTTTTAAAGTGGCAGCAAGTTTATGCGGGTTATGGGCAAAATCGTCGATAATTTCAATACCGTTAATATTTGCTATTGAATTAAAACGGCGGTATACACCTTGGAAATTTTCAAGCGCGGCGGAAACTGTTTTTAAATCAATATTCATTTCCTTTGCAACCGCAATTACGGCAAGGGCATCTTTAATATAATGCTCACCGGGTAAATTTAGTTTAAAATTTTGACCGTCGACGGTAAAAGTTGAACCGAAACCGTCAAGTTTAACATCCTCGGCGTGAGTGTTGCCGGAATTTAAACCGAAAGTTTGCGCCGGTCCAAGCAATTCTTTTAAATTATCTTCTTCGGCATTAACAATAAGTTTTTTACAGTTAATACTAAATTTTTGGAAATAACCTTTTAAAATTGAGATATCTTTATGGTCATGCGCTAAATTTAACATAACACCGATTTGCGGATGATAATTAACCAAAGTACCGTCTGATTCATCAGCCTCAATTACAAGCCAAGAAGTTTTGCCGCGGTACACATTACCGTAATAACCCTCTTTTTGAAGCGAAAGCAAAACACCGCCTGTAATTAAAGACGGATCTTTGCCGGCTGCTTTTAAAACTTCAAACATCATCGCACTTGTTGTGCTTTTGCCCGAAGTGCCTGATATTGCAATAGTTTTACTTTCTTTAACATGTTTTGCCAAAAGTTCTGAACGGTGAATTAAAGGAATACTGTATTTTTTTGCAACTTGAATTTCAATATTATCCGGCTCTATGGCAGAGGTTAAGACAACCGCATCAGTATCTTCCGTTATACCGCTACCGTCTTGCGGATATAATTTTACGCCAAGTTTTTTTAAAGTTTGCCAAATCGGTAAATCAGTAAAACCTTTATTTATTAAGCGGTCTGAACCGGTAACTTCATCGCCGCCCATTGCGTGGAGTTGCGCTAAAGCACTCATCCCGATTCCGCCGACACCTACAAAATGTATTTTCATTTTAAACCCTCTAAAAATTTATTCATACTATAAAAACCTGCTCTTTGTTTCAAGAGCCACACACCAACCCTAACGGCACTTTGGGCAAGCATTTGCCTGCCCAAAACCTTATGGGTTAAAATTATTTCTTCGTCTTTATTCGGCGAAATTAATGTTAAAGTATGCGTGCCCGGCACTTGCCCGATACGCTCATAAGTAATTTGATCTTGCGCGATATTTAAAGCAGCTGCCAAATTTTTTGCCGTACCGCTCGGGGCATCTTTTTTTTGAGTATGATGAATTTCGTGCAAAGCTAATTTATAACCTTTGTACATTTTTTTTGCTTCAAGCAAAAGTTCTTTAAATAAAGCAACGCCAATACTAACATTAGGTGCATAAAATAAAGGTATTTGTTTCTCCGCTTCAAAAGCGGCGACTAAACCGCACGGCAGATTTGTTGTTCCGCATAAAAAAGCGGCATTTAATTTCTTGGCAATTTTATAACTTTCTTCCGCACCTTGCGGGGAAGAAAAGTCAATAACCAAAGCAACATTTTGCGGGGTTAGGCCACCGATTTCACGAGTGAAAACTTCAAAATTATCTTTTTTAAGTATTTGGCAAATTAATTGCCCCATTTTGCCGTTTGCACCGTTTACTAAAACCTTAGTCATTAAAAAATTCCTCAAACAAATAATCTGCAATTTGGCGGCCGTTTAAGGCAGCACCTTTTAGCAAATTATCGCACACACACCAAAAATGTATAACACGCTTATCTTCAATATCTTGGCGAAGGCGTGAAATAAATGCTTCCCCCCTGCCTTCAACTTCTTTATTTGTATAAACTTTACCGTCTAAAATAACACCTTTTTGCGAGCGTAAAATATCGGGCAGAGTTTGCATATTAAATTCTTCTTTAGCGCGCAAAGTTATTGTTAATCCGTGTGAAACTTTTACCGGTACTCTAACGGTATGCGAAAACACTCTTAAATTCGGCAAGCCCAAAATCTTCTTTGCTTCGTAAATTCCTTTTAATTCTTCAGAAGTAAAACCGTTATCTTTTACGCTACCGATTAACGGAACACAATTTGCGCGGTATAAAGAATTTGGGTTTTCAAATTCCTCCAAAAGTTTTTTACCGCCACCTGAAATCGCTTGATATGATGATGAAAATACTTCTTCCAAAGTATAATGTTTTTTAAGCGGATTTAAAGCCAAAACCAAACCGGTAACAGTGCAATTTGGGCTGGCAATAAGCCAAGTGTCTTTTGTAATTGTATTTGCATTGATTTCCGGAATAACTAAAGGCACGCCCTCTTTTTGACGGAAATATGAGGACATATCTATAACAAACTTAGCATAATTTTTAAGCTCGGGTGCAAGTTTCGGACTGACGGTTTCATCAGTACACAAAATTGCAATATCTACTTTTTGCGGTTTATCCTGACGGCCAAAACCAAGTACTTTATAATCTTTTGCGTGCGGGGATGCCTCAAGTTGCTTTAACATCAACTGCCCCACAATTCCGCGAACGCCAAACACACCAACGGTAATCATTTTATTATTGTCCCCACTTCGCCTGTTTTATAATAAACAATGCGTATTTCAATATTCTTTTCTTTAGCAAGTTTAATTGCATCGGGGTGCAAGACATTTGCACCTTCCAAAGCAAGTTTATACATAACATCAAAATCCATTAGATTTAATTTTTGGGCGGTTTTATCTTTGTTTGGATCTTTATCATAAACACCGTCTACATCTTTAATCATTTCCACAAAATTTGCGCCCTCATTTGCCGCAATAAAAACTGCGGAAACATCTGAACCCCCACGTTTTAAAGTGGTAATTTCTTTATTTTCCCCAATACCCTGAAAGCCGGCAATTATTGGAATATGGTTTTTTTCAAGTTCTCTTTTTAGGCGATCACTTGTAAGTGCTTTAATTTCCGCACCGACATGTTCTGAAGATGTCATCAACCCAATTTGCGAACCTGTTAAACTGACTGCCGGCAAACCCGCCTCATTTAAAGCAATTGAAAGCAAGGCAACGCTAATACGCTCGCCGGTAGTGATTAACATATCAAGCTCGCGTTTATTTGGGTTTTTGCTTAAGGAATAAGCATTATCGAGCAAAATATCCGTCATATTTCCGTTAGCAGATGCAACGATTATCGGCTGCAAACCTGCATCCCAACGTTTTTTTATCGAAGAAACGGCAAGCCAAATTTTTTCTTTATTGGCTAAAGTGTTGCCGCCGAATTTCATTACTGAAATTTGTTTCATATAAGTAACTCCTTAGGAGTATTTGCTAAAATTTGTTTGATTTTTTGTTTTGTTTCTTCTTGCAAAGTACCTAGAGGCAAACGCACATCTTCAGTGCATAAACCTTGGCAAGACAAAGCATATTTTACGCAAGTTGGGTTTACTTCAAAAAATAATGCTTCAATTAGCGGATAGGCCTGTTTAAAAATTGCTTTGCTTTCTTCGTGTTTACCTTCTAAAAATAATTTTTGCATTTTAACAAAAGCAGGTGCCAAAATATTGCCTGCCGCACTTATTAAACCGAAGAAATTTAGGCCCATTAAAGCAGGCCACAAATCGTCATTGCCGCCTAAAAACTCAACTTTATCCCCAAACAAGGTGCTGGCTTTTACAACGCGGGCAATATCATAATCCGCTTCTTTTATTGCTTTAATTTGCGGTACATTTTCAAGGAGTTTACCCAAAAAATCTATACTTAACCTTTGCCCCGTTCTTGAAGGAATATGATATAAAACAAGCGGTTTTTTAGCTTCCGCGGCAACGGCTGAAAAATGCCCTATCATACCGCTTAAATTAGGTTTATTATAATAAGGTGTTACCACTAAATAGGCATCAGGGTTAAATTGGGAAGCAAGGCGTATATTTTCCAAAGTATGCGTGGTAGAATTTGCACCGACACCTACAATAATTTTTGCACGTCCGTTTATTTTTGAAGTGCAAAAAGATAAAATTTCTTCCTTTTCTGCATCAGTTAAGGCAGGCGGCTCTGCCGTAGTTCCAAGCAAACAAAAACCACTTACACCCGCGGCAAGTTGGCGCTCAATTAAAGCTGCAAGCGCATCAAAATCAATTCTACCCGCGCGGAAAGGGGTAATTAAAGCAACAAAGATTCCTTTAAACATTGGTAAATCCTCCAAAATAAATTGTATCATTTATATAAGCAAGTTTTTTAAGGAGATTTTTATGGCAGAAGAAAACCAAGAGCAGCAAAGGCCGGAAAATATTATTAATTCCGACTTAAAATACGAGAATAACCAACCTAAAGGGATACCGACAATTACCTCTTTTATTAGGCAAGAAATCCCGCAAGTTACATATGAAGAAGAAAAAGAAAATCATAATAAAGAAAATAAAAACATAAAATTTTGGCTTATTTTGCTTTGTATCATTTTTACTTGCTCCATGTTAAGCGGAGTATATCTAATTATAAATCCGCCTATACAACCCCAAGAAACTGTTGAAGAAAAACAAGAAAATAATGCTATAAATTTCTTTAATAAAGATTCTTCAAAAGAAGGTGCTGTTGCAGTACAAATACGCGGGGAAATTTCCGAAGGCGCAGATAACAGTGCATTTTCAAGTAAACAAAATGCTTCAAGTATTGCACGCCGTATAAGAACTTTGGCTGATAAAAAAGAAGTTAAGGCATTACTGCTTGATATTAACTCCCCCGGCGGAACAGTAGCCGCTGTACAAGATATTTATAATGCTTTAAATTATTTTAAATCCAAGAAAAAACCGATTGTTGCTTTAATGCGTGATGTGGCTGCAAGCGGCGGTTTTTATATCGCGATGGCAGCAGATAAAGTCGTTGCTCAACCGGGAACTATGACCGGCTCAATCGGCGTAATACTCCAAACGACAAATGCTCAAGAATTGCTTAAAAAAATCGGTGTTGATTTTAATGCAATTAAAAGCGGACAAAATAAAGATATAGGTGCAATTTATAAAGAACTTACGGAAGAACAAAAATTACTTTTACAAGAAATGATTGATGAAACTTACCAACAGTTTTTTGAAGCAGTACGCCAAGGCCGCCCGAATGTTGATGTAAACACTTTAAGAGTTTATGCAGACGGCCGCATTTTTACCGGCGCAAAAGCTCAAACTTTAGGCTTAATTGACGGACTTGGCGGTGAAGAAAAGGCAAAAGAATATTTAAGTGAACTGACAGGTATAAAAGATATTAAAATCTTAAACCAAAAAAATAAATTGATGGAAGACTTTTTCTTTTCCTTCTCGAATTTAGCGGAAGGTTCCGCAAGTTTAAAACAACTTGCAAAACCGACGCCGAGTTTGGCTTATATGCTTAATTTATAAGAGGTAAATATGTTTGCAACTTTATTTAATTTGGTTCTAAACCCACGCCCGACAATAAATCAAATAATGCAAGAGCGCAAACTTAAACTTGCATTACTTGGATACTGTATAGGTGCTTTCAGTATAGTTCTTGCAAGCAGCTTAAGAAACGGAACATCTTTTTTTGGTTTTATATTCTTTTTCCTCGCAGTACTGTTTTTTAATGTTTGTATAAGTTTTTTCTTCTCCGCAACGGCCCATTTATTTTTGGAACTTACAACGGGGCGCGGTCGTGCGGCAGGATTGTTTGTTTTACTTGGACTTTCTGAATTTGCAAAAACTTTGCTTGTTGCATTTTCTTTGATTGCCTTAAATTTCACCATCTTATTTGCTTATAAAGGGTTGATAGCTTTTTTGGTTATACTTCTTCAGCTACTCTTTGTTTTATATATGATGCAGCATGCTTACGGCCTTAATAAGAAAATGACTTTTTTGGCTTTGCTTGTATCTTTTGTACCTTCAATTATTTGCTTTTTTGCAACATTTTTTATTTTGATAGGTGCAATTTTTTGGCTTATTTTCGGTTAGCTTTTTTGCGTGCTTTAAGCAGTTTTTCTTTAGCTTTTACAGCTTTCCACATAGCAAGCGCCTCTTCGGGGGTGCTTACTTTTTTATTACCAAAAACATGCGGATGGCGCCTGATAAGTTTTTTATTTAAACCGTTAATAACTTGCGCTAAAGTAAAACGTTTTTGTTCTTGCGCAATAGCGGCGTGAAATAAAATCTGTAAAAGCAAATCGCCGAGTTCTTCACACAAATTTTCGTCGTCTTTATTTTGTATTGCTTTTATAACTTCCTGGCTTTCTTCACGAAGATTTTTTATTAAAGTTTCATGCGTTTGCGCCCTGTCCCATTTACAACCTTTGGGGCTGCGCAAAACTTTTAATGTATGGTTTACTTCTTCAAATAAAACTGATACCTTTTTCATTATGCCACCTTTTTAAAAATTATTTTTTTACTAGCATTTATTACAGGGTAGGAATAAGTGCCTTCCAAAACCCTGTTTAAACCGATATCTACAACAGTTAATTTCCCGTCTTTTGTTTGGAAATTTTCCAAAAGACGTGTATGCCCTAGAATTTGTTTAAAAGGAACTTCCAAATAATGCTGGGTTAAAAAATGTAAATCTTCCCAAAATATACCGCCGTAAGCACAATCTCCGCCACGAAGATAACTGATATTAAAAATCGGGCTACTGTAATCTTCTTCCAAAACGGCTTTTTTAAAAATTTCATTAATACATTTAACAACTTTTGCCGGGGTAACACCAGGGTATTCTTCTTTGAGAAATTTATATAAATTATTACAAATTCCGGAATGGGTTATTACAAAGCCGCGTACCGCATAAGCCGCTTGCAAAGCACCTGTTTTAATTTGTTTTATCATTTTATCCCTAAATTCCTCAACCTGAAAATAGGGTAAAGATGTAATGGAATAATTTCTTTTCAAAATTTCAAGTTCGTGATTGCCTATTAAACGAACAACTTTTCCGCCGTATTTGGGGGCTTCTTTTTGCAAGATATCTAGGAGTTGGTCAACTTGCATGGGATAATAACCGCGGTCAATAATATCCCCGATTTGTACTAAAATATTCTTTTTACCGGTCCATTTTAAATCGGGGTTCATCAATTTAGCAGATATTAAAGCGGCGGCAAAGCCATGATACTCACCGTGAACATCAGCGATGATAAAAACTTTTTTTGCCGTATTTTTGCTTTTACTTGCCATATTAATATTATACAATTTAGTATAGTACTATGCGGGAAAATAAGCTTAAACTAGCATTAAAAGATTTAGATAGTGTACTTGGAAAAAATAATATTTTAATTTCCAAGTTAGATCTATTACTCAACAGTTATGACAGTAGCCCATTAAAAGCAAGACCCGAAGCCGTTTTAAATATTAAAAATACTTCGCAAATATCAGCAGTTTTAAAAATTTTAAATAAGTATGGATTAGCTGCTACTGCAAGAATGAGTGCTTCAAATCACGACGGGGCTTGTTTGCCTTTAAAGGGTGGTTTCGTTCTAAATTTGGCTGCATTGGATAAAGTTTTAGAAATAAATACAAAAGAACATTATGCCGTTGTTGAAAGTGGAGTCGTAAACCAAGACCTACAAGATTTACTCGAACCGCTTGGCTTCTTTTTTGCACCAGATCCTGCAAGCAAAACATTTTCCACCGTAGGTGGAAATTTTGCCTTAAATGCGGGCGGAGCGCAAAGTTTAAAATACGGTGCAAGCGCGCAAAATTTGCTTGGTGCGGAAGTCGTTCTAGCAGACGGTAAAACATTAAATTTAGAAACCCCCAACCCATTGTTACATCTGCTCGTGCACAGTGAAGGCACTTTGGGAATTATCACAAAATTAAAAGTAAAAATTACGCCGCTTAATAAATATAGCGTCACTTTAACTGCTGCATTTTCAAATGTTAAAGCGACGATGAAAGCCGTGCAAAAAATAATTTCACTAGGTTTCTTACCAAGTGCTTTAGAAGTTATTGATGAAAATGCCCTTGCCCTCACCGAATATAAAAATAAAAATATTAAAGCACTTTTGATAACAAAATTGGAAGGAAACAAAAAACAAATTACCGAAGAAGAAAAATATATAATAAATATCTTTAAAAATAACGGCTCCGAAGACATAAAAAGAAATTTAACAAAAGAAGAACTTGAAAATATTTGGCACACCCGCGCAAAAGCCGCGCTTGCTTTAGCGAAACAGGCAAACGGTTTCGTTTCTTACGACTATGCCGTAGAACGCCCTAAACTTGCCCAAGCGGTAGAATTTGTACAAAATATTTTAAAAAAATATAGTTTGAGGGGAACAATAGTTTTCCACGCAGGCGACGGCAATTTGCACCCAAACATTGTCTTTGATGAAAATAATTACTACGAAGCAAACCAAGCAAAAGCAGCAATAAAAGAAATTGATAAATTTATTGCTTCTATCGGCGGAACACTTAGTGCGGAACATGGGGTTGCCATCCAAAAGCGTGCCGCAATGAATATGTTTTTCAATAAAGATACCTTAAATTTATTTAAAAAAATAAAAAATACTTTAGATTCAAAAGATATTTTAAACCCACAAAAAATACTACCGCTTTGCGAAAATAAAAAACGAGATATTCCGGCTTGGGCACAAAGTTTTTACGATGAAGCATTTGGCACTAAAGAATTTGATTTTAAGCAAATAAAAACTTTAAATAAAATTATAGATTTTGATAAAGAAAATTATACTTTAACCGTGCAGGCAGGCGCTTTGATTGAGGACTTAAATAAAAAATTAAAACCGCTTAAATTTTATCTACCTACCGCACAGAAAAAGGGCAGTTTACTTGATTTGTTTTTAGATGGGAAAGATAAATTTTTTGCCGATTTTATTACAGGTCTAACTTTTGTGTGCGGCGAAGGTTTTATAAATGTAGGCGGTAAATTTGTTAAAAATGCAGCCGGGTATGATTTAATACATTTTATGCACAGCTCTCAAGGTGCTTTCGGCGCGCCGCTTGTGTTTACTTTGAGGTTATTGCCGGATCAAATTAAAAGCCAAACAAATAAAGATAAATTTGAAATAAATGAAACTTTAATAAAACTTAAAAAAGTTTTTGATAAAAATAATATTTTTAAACCCGAAATTTTTAAAGGTTATTTAGATGAAAAAACAAAACTTTGATACTATTTTTTGTGATGCTTTAAAATGTAATCATTGTGGGCTTTGTCTGCAAAATTGCCCGGCGTACCGTGAATATAAACAAGAGGGGCATGGACCACGCGGGCGCGTGCAAATTGCGGCACTTTTGGCAAAAAAGAAGCTAAATTTACGGCAAGATAAGGAAGATATTTTAAAATATATTTCCACTTGTCAAAATTGCAATAACTGTACTGTTTTGTGTCCGACGGAAGTTAACCCACAAGCCATAAACAAAAAACTTAAAAATATTTTAAATATTAAGGAAGAAAAACAAAAATCACCGTGGGTAAAAAATATTTTATTTAAAATTTACTTCAGAAAATTTTTCATTAAGAAAGATAATTTGTTTATAACTTCGTCTAAAAATTTTAAACAAATTAAACAAAGTTTGGACTTTTTAGATAAGAACGGTTTTGAAAGCAGTTTATATAAGCAAATTATCCCGCATTATTCTTTAGAAAAACTACCTGAATTTAAGACATATATTTTTGATGATATTGAAAATTACCGGCTTATGAAAAATGCAATTATTGACGGTAAAATTAACTTAAACCCAAAAAAAATTTTATTTATTACGCAAGTTTTAAAACCTAAAAAAGTAAAATTACCTGACGATAGTTTAATAATCTTATCAAATACTTTTTTAACCCAAGAAACAAAGAAAGAAGAAAAAAAATTATTTGAAGTATTTAAAAATAAAACATTAAACTTTGTAAATAACAGATATTATTACGGTTCGAACTTCCACCCCAAAACCATAGAATATTTAAAAAGTATTCCGCAAAAAACTTTAATCACTTTAAGCGAATGCGAAAACCGATTTTTAACAAAACTTATCAAAAAATATAAAATAGATAAACAAATTGTAACCATACAAAGTATGCTATAATTATTTTATAGTTTGTTAAGGAGATTTAAAAACATGTAAGCCAAGAAAGGGCTTAAAAAAAATTTAATCTGTTTTTGGGTTCTTTGAAACTCTTTTGCTTTAGCGAAAGATAGCTTATACCAAAAACAGTCGGTAAAGGCACAAAACTGACGGCTTAATTACCCGTCAGTTTTGTGCCGAGCGTTTATCAATTTTTGATAAATCACGGCTGTTTATTATATGGGTATAAGCTACCATCTAATAAATCAGCCGTTTTTTATTGGCTTCGTCTTGCTTGTTGTTGAACTAAAAACGGTTATAGTACGCGCGAAACGCGCTTGCATATTTAAGTGCTTTTTGATTTTTATTTTCCTAGAGTACTGCGAACTCACTGCGTTCGTTTTACTTCTTGGTACACGTCGTCAAATAAAAATAAAAATCATCTTAAATCTGCTGGGCAGCGCGAAAATATGCTTATTCGCAACGGCTATAAATTTAAAAACAATTTTGTTAAAAAACAAAAAAGGAGAAAAATAATGAAACAAGAAAAAAATGCAGTAAACAAAACGGGCTTCACATTAATTGAATTATTAATTGTGGTGCTTATTATCGGTATGCTATCAGCGATAGCATTACCCGGGTATAGAAAAGCAGTGGAAAGAAGCAGAGTTTCTGATGCTTTAACCACTATGGGTGCCGTAGCTAAAAGTGAGCATGCTTGGTATCTTGAACACAGCAATTATACCGATGATTTCGCTAACCTTGATATTGACTTGACTGATGCAGACGGTGAAAAAGCAGACGGTGAAAGTTTTGACAGTATAAACTATACTTTTACTTTACAAGAAAATAATATTAAAGCTGAAAGAAATAACGGTGAATATACTTTATACAAAATGTATGAGGACAATAATATTTATTGCTTACCCTCAGACAATCATATATGTGAGCAGTTTCTGGAAGTAAACAAAAATGTGTGTAATAATGCTGTAAACGGTTTCTGGGCGAACAAAACAAGTACTTGCTACAATAGTGAAGAAGACCGCTGTGACGGTGTAGAAATGAACTGGGCAGAAGGAATAAATAAACAAAGATATGCCTTCTGCGGTTATTATAACACCAATGAAGTTAAAATTGAAGGTTTTGGTGTTTGTGGAGCAGATGGTAGAGTTGGTATAGGATGTTTATATTCGACATTCACAGGTTCGGAAGTTTCCTGTACTGATGCAAGAAATATTCAAGGTAACGTCATATATACTGCTAATAATAGTTCTTGTTCATATTCTCAATTTAATGAAGGGGCTACTTGTAATGTAACAGGATCTTATGCTTGCTCTCATAATGAATTCAACAGCAGTGCCATTTGTACCTCTGGCGGGAGTCTAAATACTTGCCAATACTCAACATTTACAGGAAACAGTAAATGTATGGGGGGTAGTCATTATACAAGTTGTGCGGGTTCTACATTTTATGCAGGGAGTGAATGTATAAGTAGTAATGTACCTTCGACGGCAGCTAAAAATGGCGGAAGTTGTAATAGTAATATCTTTAAGACAGGCAGTAAGTGTATAGCAAATAATGAATATGCTTGTATTAATACTTGGGTTAGTAACCAAACTACTACTTTTGAACCTGGTAGTTTTTGTGTAGGTGAAGCGGAAAATTCCTGTAAAGGATTTAGTAATTTCCAAGCTACTTGTGTAGCAAATGCACCCGGCGCTTGTGCCGGTAATACCTATTCCGGTGCCGGTTGCTGTAAAGGTAATCATTGCCCTGTGGGTGACGGTAAAGTAGTGCTTTGTGATGATTAAAAAGTAACAAATAAAAACATAACCTCCGTATTAAAATACGGAGGTTTTTCAAAAAAATACAAACGTAACGATTACTCCTCAATCTTGAGCATGGCAATAAACGCCTCTTGCGGAATATCAACATTACCAATACTCTTCATGCGTTTTTTGCCTTCTTTTTGCTTTTCAAGAAGTTTGCGTTTGCGCGTAATATCACCGCCGTAACATTTGGCAATAACGTCTTTGCGGTAAGCAGGTATAGTTTCGCGCGCAACAATTTTACCGTTCACGCGTGCTTGCAGGGCCACCTCAAATTGCTGGCGGCCGATAAGTTCCTTTAATTTTTCGCAAAGCAATCTGCCGCGGGAAACCGCTTTATCTTTATGCGTGATAACACTTAAAGCATCGACGGGTGAACCATGTATCAAAATTTCCATTAAAACAACATCAGAACTTTGATAATCTGAAATTTCATAATCAAAAGAAGCATAACCTTTGGAAACAGATTTTAATTTATTATAAAAATCTACAACCATTTCCGCCATAGGCATATAATAGTTAATTACAACCCTTTCACTTGATAGATTTTCCAAAGAAATATATTGCCCACGCTTTTCTTTTAAAAGCGTCATAACGCCGTCCATATAAGTTATGGGGACGACGATTTTAATTTTAATCGTCGGCTCTTTAATATCAATAATATCACCGTACGGCGGGAAATTGGCTGGGTTATCAATCCATTTATAACCGTTACCGGCATCAGCCAAAGCAAGTAATTCCTGCGGATGGGTTTTGCGCGGTGTAAATTTAACCTGATAAACAACGTTCGGGCTTGTAGCAATTAAAGATAAATTAAATTCCCTTTCAAGACGTTCTTTAACAATTTCAATATGCAAAAGGCCCATAAAACCAAGACGGAAACCAAAGCCAAGCGCTTTAGAAGTTTCACTTTGATAACTAAAGGAACTGTCAGACAAATTTAATTTTTCAATAGCAGTCCTGAGTAGCGGATAATCGGTTGTTTCTACGGGAAAGATACTTGCAAACACTACCGGTTTTGCCTCTTGATATCCGGCAAGTGCATTTTCAGCAGGGGCAGCGGCAACGGTAACAGTATCCCCCACCTGCACCTGATGAATATCTTTAATACCGGCTATAATATAGCCCACTTCGCCTGCTTCAAGTTTATCACTCTTTTGAAGTTTCGGTGTCATAAAACCGACTTCTTCAATTTTTGATGTAAAACCCGACGCCATAAGTTTTAAAGTGTCACCTGCTTTTATAACACCGTCCACCATACGGACATATATGATAACACCGCGGAAGGCATCATAATAAGAATCAAAAATCAAAGCACGCGTTTTGGCTTTTGGGTTGCCGGTCGGGGCAGGTAAATCGGTAATAATTCTATCTATTAAATGCTCTATACCAAGGCCGGTTTTTGCGCTGACTCTTTCCGCTAAAATCGGTTCTTTTAAGACCTCCCAAATTTGTTCTTCGGTGATATCGGCATCACTTTGGTTAAGGTCCACTTTATTTATAACAGGTATTATTTTAAGCCCCAAACTTTGCGCTAAATGTGCGTGCGCAACTGTTTGCGCTTCAACACCTTGCGAAGCATCTACCAAAAGCAAAACGCCCTCGCAAGCGCGCAAAGAGCGGGCAACTTCATAAGAAAAATCTACATGCCCCGGGGTGTCAATTAAATTCAAAATATAATCTTTATACTTGATGCGGACGGCTTTTGCTTTGATAGTTATACCGCGCTCGCGCTCAAGGTCCATAGCATCTAAAAGTTGGGCCTGCATTTTGCGTTTTGGGACTGCACCGGTATCTTCCAAAATTCTATCTGAAAGCGTGGTCTTGCCGTGGTCAATATGGGCTACAATAGAAAAATTACGAATCTTTTGCATAAACTAGATGTATTTGTCTTCTTCCGAAATTGTTTTAAAAACTTTTTTTAGGGCTTTATGAGCTTCGGCTTCATCGGGGCCGGTAATAGTCAAAACAAGTTTTGAACCCTTTTCGGCTGCAAGCATCATAACGCCCATAATACTTTTGGCATTGATTTCAATACCATCTTTAATGAGCAAAATAGCACTTTTAAATTTGCCTGACTCCTGGGCAATTAAAGCCGCGGGCCTTGCGTGAATCCCTAAACGATTAACTATGGTAATTTTATCTGTAATCACAATTTATCCTATGAAAATAAAGCTACAAAAGCAAACACAAAAACCGAACCTAAATATAAATAAATGCTCGGAATATTCCACTTTTTAATAAAAATACTAAGCACTATAAAAGCTGATAAAAGCGCGACCTTTGTTATTAAATGGACATCAAATTCCATACCTGAAAAATAATGATAAAGCCCCATAATAAAAACAAATAAAGTTAACACTTGGCCCAAAGTTTTTAAAGCGGTTATTGCTTTATTCCAATTAAATTCAATAAGGCCAAAAAAGTTTTCTTCATTCCCCTCATAACCTAAAGTGAAACCTTTATAGCGGGTTATAAAAGCCGGTATATTATAAGCTAAAAGAGATAAAAGCAATGCGATAACAACCATTAAATAGGAATTACCGAAAGGTATATCATTTAAAAAGTATATATGCCCGGAATATAAAACAGCAAAAGCTATAACTAAAGACAAAGGTTTTAGAGTTGACCAAAATAATCTATCCCCTAAAGATGCAACAGTAGTAGCTATACTTGAACGGACTATAAACCACTCTTTCTCTTGTTCATAAAAAATATGTACATTATGCTGAACTTTTGCAAGCACTTCTTCTTGTTTCATTACAGCACCCACACAAAAAGGAACCATAACGGGATTGGTATTAAAATTCTCTAAATTCCTTAAAATAGCGCGTTTTAAAAATTTATCACTGGAAGAATAAAGTTGTTTCAAAAACGGATACATTATAAATAACATACCTACATTTTGCATTTTTGCAAAATTCCAAAAACCTTGCAAAAGGAGTGAACGCAAAATATATTTTGTTTTGTTAATATTCATTTAATCCTCCTTAGGTTTTGTGCTGAAAGAAAATAATAAAGCGCATAAACCTACCCAAGGCACAATATAATAAGAAAATTGAAAAGCAACATGTATCTTTTCCGAAATATCTTTATGCATAAAACTAAATAAAGGGCCGATAACTATCATGCTTAAAATTAAGAAAATGAAAACTACAAGGAATTCCGCAGCGATACTTTTAAACATTACTTTATTTAAGGGAACTTTCCTGCCGATTAATGCTTTTTCCAATTTATTTAAAAAACTTGAACGCTTTTCACGTACGGATCTTTCCACAAAAACAAATATTTGCCCGCAAACTATACCTACGAAAAACGCAAAATATATGTCCATAGCAAAAAAGTGATTCATAAGTATAGCTACCGATGCGCTTATCGCCCCGCTTGGCGGGATAGTACCGCCGATAGGTAAATAATCAATATAAATCAGTTCGATAAAAATACCGACTTGAAGACCTAAAAACAAATTACCCGTCAAGGCTCCCAAAAGCGTACCGACAATTAAAGGACGGGAAATTAATATTTGCCCCACATAAGTGGTATCAAGTTCAAGTAAAGCAACTAAAGCACTAAAACCGATAAGTGATAGAATCATAAATACCTCTATAATTTTGTTGCAAGCGAAGTTGGTAAAGAGCGGATTTCAACGGAAATATGTTTTTCAATTTCCAAAGTTTTTAACTCTTTAACCTCATCTTCACTCAAAAATACCCCTTGCGAATATTGCTTTTTACCTTCTGTAAATTGTGTATTGCCTAAAGTTATAACATTTGGTGCAAAGCCGGATTCAAGCATATTATGCAAAATGGAAACATCCTCAATAATTACAAAAAGTTTTTCTTGGCTTTGGGCAGAATATTTAACAGCTTCTGATGCATCTAAAACAGTAAGTTTATATCCGCTCGGTAAAGATAAACGGAGCATCTTTTGTATAAACTGCGTTTTTTGCGCGCGAGGTGAAACAATTAAAACTTCGCTTACATCCAAGCTCGGCAACCACCCTTGCACGACTTGCCCATGTATTAAACGGTTATCTATACGTGTTAAAACTATCATTGTTTAATTAACTCCGTTGCATCTAAAATTGCTTTTTTACCGTCTGCTAAAACTTTAGCGGCAAGTTCTTTTAAATCCATTTTCGTTTGGTTACTTAATGCTGATAAAAGCATACTTAAATTCACGCCGCAAATTACAGCAACATCTTTTTGATTCACAGCACACTTTAATGCAATATTTGAAGATGTACCGCCGAAACTATCGACTAAAATTAAAGTACCGTTTTTATCAAAAGAATTTTTAATTTGCTTTTCAATATTTTCTAAATTTACTTTCCCGCTAACTGTAAAACTTAATACTTTTTTGGTGTCACAGCAACAACAAATAGCGGAGGCAGTTTCAATTAATGCCGCACCTAAAGAGCCATGTGTAACCAAAATAATTTTTACCATACTTCCTTCTTAACTATATCAATATCCCTATGCGTTTCTGTACAATTAAAACCCTGTTTTTGTAAAGCAGCAGCCAAATAATGGGCCATAAAAACACTTCGGTGTTTACCGCCGCTGCAACCAACTGCAATTGTTAAATATGATTTACCTTCTTTTATATATTTAGGGAGCAAATATTCAAGCATATCCGTAAATTTTTTAACGAAAGTTTTTGCGTTAGGGGATTTTAAAATATAATCTTGTACTTCTTTATCAAGCCCGTTTTTCTCACGGAGTTTTGCTACATAATAAGGGTTTCTTAAAAACCGAACATCCATAACCAAATCAGCTTCCAAAGGAATTCCGTTTTTGTACCCAAAAGAAATTACGGAAATTAACATTTCCTGCGTTCTTTTAACTTGCAAACATTTGCCGATTTCATCTTTCAGGTCCCCCAAAGTTGTATTGGATGTATCAATAATAACATCTGCGGCAATTTTAAGAGGTTTGACCAAATGTTTTTCCTGCTTTATTGCGGTATCCAAATCTTCCTCTAGAGGATGGCGGTGTTTTGTTTCAGAAAAACGCCTGAGCAAAACGGAAGTTGACGCTTCTAAAAAAATTAATTTTAAATCAAAACCGCTTGCCTTTATTTTATCTAAAGCAGTTGGTAATGCTGGTAAATTTGCGCCGTCCCTTATATCAATACCGAGGGCAATTTGAGTTAAAGCAGGGTTTTTGTTGACATATTTAATAAAATCTTTAATTAAGGCAACAGGCAAATTATCAACACAATAAAAACCGAAATCCCCAAGAATTTTAAGGGCTTGCGTTTTACCTGCGCCGGAAAGACCGGTGATAATAAAAAATTTTTTATTTTCCATCTTTAGTTCTGCCTTCTTTCATTTGCCTTAAAAGTTTTTTGCTGAATTCTTTTGATGAACTTATACCTTGCGATTTTAATCTTTGGTTTAATGCTGCAACTTCAATCAAAACCGCTAAATTTCTGCCCGGTGTTACGGGGATTGTAAGCGAATTAACTTCAACGCCCAAAATTGTTGCTTTTTGCTGTTCTATGCCAAGGCGATCAATTTCCCCTGTCGGGGCTATTAAATTAACTTCCATTTCTATCGGCGCAGATTCTATGGATGAACCAACACCAAACAAAAGTTCTACATCAAGTATACCAAGCCCGCGCACTTCCATATAATGCTGGAGCATCGGCGGGCAAGAACCAACCAAATGCCCCCCGCGCATTTTTTGAATTTCCACGACATCATCGGCAACCAAAATATGGCCGCGTTTGATAAGCTCCAAAGCACACTCGCTCTTACCAATACCGGCGTCCCCCCTAATCAAAACGCCAAGGCCGGAAACTTTCACCAAAACACCGTGTACATGGGTGCGCGGCGAAGTATTTTCATCTAAATAAGCGATTAGTTCGGAAATAAAAATTGCCGTATCCATACTAGTGGTAAGGAGTGGCACTTTTTCGTCAAAACAGGCTTGTTTTATTGCGGGCAAAACCTTCATCCCCGAAGTAACAATAACACAAGGAACTTTATCTGCCCTGAGCATTTTTTTGAAGTTTGCTTTTAATTTTTGATAAGAAATTTTTGCACAAAAAGCATATTCCCCTCGGCCGATTATTTGCACAAGTTCGCCGCGGAAATTTTCAAGATGTCCGTCCATAGCAAGGCCGGGGCGGTTTACGCTTGGTTTTGCAATTTCGCGTTTTGCGGCATATTTTTGGCCGAGCAGAACTTCAAGGTTTAATTCTTTACCCTGATCTTCAATTAACTTTGCAACTGTTATTGTGCGTTCAAACTCGGCCATAAAATTACCTTGTATTTTATTGACTTAATTTATTTTGTTTTTACAGGTTGTATTAAACCGTAAGAACCGTCTAAGCGTTTGAAAATTAAGTTAATTTGTTTGGTATCTTCGTCTAAAAACATCCAGAAGGTATAGCCAAGCTTCTCCATTTCCAATGCGGCTTCTTCTGCGCTCATTGGGCTTACTTCAACTTGTTTTATGACGGAGAATCTGACTTCATTTTGCGGGTTAAGCATTGCGCTGTAATAGGCAGATAAATCTTCTTTAGGTGCAGTATTTGAAGTGCGTTTAGATTGAATTTTGCCTTTTGCTTTTCTGATTTGTGCTTCAATTTTTAATACTGCGCCGTCAATAGCTTTGTAAAGATTTTCTTCGATGGCTTTGGCTGTGAATTTCTTTTTAGCGGCGTGCAAAGTCATCTCTGCTTTTTGGTTGATTTTTTTGTCTACGCTGATAACAAGTTCCACCCAAGCGCCGTCGTCAAAAAATTTTTCAAATTTATTGATTTTTGTTTGGCTGTAAGTTTTGATTGCTTCAGTTAATTTAATGTTTTTTGCTGTGATTTTGAGTTTCATAGTTACTCCTCCTGTAACTGTATATATTACAATTAAAGCATTTTATATTAAAGCCGTCAATAGGGAAAAAAGAAGTCTGCAAAATTTATTTTTTGCTAGTCACGTCTTTTGGGTAAATTTTAGTTTTTCTTTTCCTAGAGTACCGCAAACTCACTTCGTTCGTTTTACTTCTTGGTACACGTCGTCAAAGAAAAAACTAAAATTTACCTCAAAATACTTGCTAGATTTAAATTCTCGGTTTGGCTTTATTAAATAAATCTAGTTCTTTATACTCCCCGCCCCTTTGCTTGCAAAGGCGGCGGGCTGGGAGTGGGTTGTAAAATAAAAATTTCCTCAAAAATACTTGCCGGGTTTGTTGGTAATGTTAATGATCATCATTGCATGTTCCCATATAATCAATATCTTTTCTTTCTTTAATCCATGCGCATACCTTTTCTTGCTCTCCGTCACTGTAACCGACTGTTTCTGCTACAAACCAGTAATCCAAATCTGAAGGTTTCATCCAAGTAACCATTCCTATATCGTCAATACTAACTTGTATGTAACACATGTCTGATTGGCAAGCTGAGAAAAACCAAAACGGATGTTTTATACAATATACATCATTATTACAATCACCAAGAACATCTATATCAGATATAGCATCTTTACCGGTAAATAACACTTCGCCACTTGTAGGATAACCATATGTCAAGAGATATAAAGCAATATTTTTTTTCATAGTATCTATAGCAATATTCGCTTCAGCTAACCTTGCTTTATAAACTGCTTTTTGATATTGAGGCAAAGCAATACTTGCAAGTATACCGATAATCAAAACAACTACTAATAATTCCAACAATGTAAAACCTTTTTTATTCATATTTTTCTCCTTAAATTGAATTTGTACTGCTATTTTTGTTTCATTTGCACCTCCTAAATTGCCAAATAAAAACGGCTGCCATAATCGAGACCTTTCAGCAAGCCCAAATATGACAGCCGTACCTGCCGCCGTAAAGGCGGCAGAATTAAATACACTTTCCCCCGTCGGGTACTCGTGTATTTTAACATACGACTGTTCTTTGGAAGCTGAAAGGTGTCTTTGACTTCTCAAAGACCTTCCGTATTTTTCATACGGCTCCAAAAACAGATTAAATTCTTTAAGCCGTTTCCGGCTTACATTAAAACAAATCTCCTTAATGCTACCGTTAAATATTAACAAATTTTACTTAGTGTTGCAATTTCTTTGCATAAACTTTAAAAATTTGCTAACATCATTTTGGGAGTGCCGCCTAAAACTAGGTTGGCACTCGTTTCTTTCCTAAAAAAATCTGCCAAGTTGCCCGCCGTAAAAAGCCAAAAATAAATGAATATACTTCAAAAAATACTAAAAAATATCAGTGATAGAAAAACTGCCCCCGCCGTAATGCAATTTGCACCGAACCTCGTGCAAGGGCAGAATTTGCCAAACCCCTCAAGCCATAATTACAGCCCTTATGTAGATAGTTACGGCTCAAAAGCATGGGTTTATGCTTGCGTTAATGCTATCGCGGAAACGGTTTCGTCTGCCGATTTTGTACTGAAAAACAAGCAAGGCGAAATTATACAAAGCCACCCTGCGCTTGACCTTATGTACCGCCCAAATAAATTTATGAGCGGTAGAACTTTGCGCCAATGGATAATCGCAAGTTTGGAACTTACAGGGAACGCCTATATTTTAAAAGATTCGCAACTGCCCGACGGTACGCCAACGGAGATGTTCCCCCTCCTTTCACAACTTGTGGAAATTATACCGGGCAAAAAATCTTCAGAACCGATAGAGGGTTATAAATACCGCGCCGGTTCACAGACGGCATATTATAAAGCAAGTGATGTTATACACTTTAAATATTTTAATCCGTTTGACTTTTTTTACGGCCTTTCCCCAATAGCAGCGGCGCGCGCAAGTTTGGATACCTTGGAAAAAGCGGAAAGTTATAACCGCGCATTTTTTGAGCATGCAGGCGCGCTTTCCGGTTTATTATATACCGACGGTAAACTTGACCCTGCCACCCGTTCACGCATAATAAACAGTTGGAACGAAAAGTACCAAGGCGCCAAAAAAGCGCACAAAGTTGCTTTGCTTGAAGGCGGTTTAAAATGGCAAAATATCACCTTAAGCCAAAAGGATATGGATTTTATTGAAGCTATGAAAATGAGCCGCGAAACTATACTTTCCATTTTCCATGTTCCGCCGGCTTTAGTCGGGCTTTTTGAACAAGCGCAACAATTTAACACTAAAGAACAGCAAAGAATTTTCTGGCAACTTTGCGTTTTACCGAAACAGAGTTTAATGCTTGAAACTTTAACCGAGTTTTTACTCCCGCATTTTGACGAAACCCAAACAATGTATTTCGATAAAGATATTTCCCAAGTTGCTTGCTTAAAAGAAGAAGAACTTGAACGCGCCCAAACGGCAAAAATTTATTATGAAATGGGTTATTCCCCCTCTGAAATTGCGCAAGCGCTCGGTTTACCTTTCAGTACTAAAAAAAATAATAGGAGCAAAAAATGAAACATAAAATCTGCGGGACTTTAAAAGCACCGGCATTGAAAATTTTACCCTTGCAAGAAGCAAGTGTTAAGCAAGAAAACGGCCTTGTTTACATTGAAGGTTATGCCAACACAAAAAATTTAGCGGACCGCTACGGCGATATCCCCACCGTCTTAAAATCAAAAAGAAATTTCGTTTATGAGTTAACGGAATTTAAGAAAAACCCTGTCTTGTTGATTGACCATGTAAACCAACTTGACCACTTGGCCGGCTCTGTAACCGAAATTTTTGAGGATGAAAAGGGTTTATATTTTAAGGCCTTATTTTCCGCCTCAAATCACCCGACAATTGCCCACGCACGCCAACTTTATAAAGAGGGCCATGCAAAAGGCATCAGCATAGCAGGCCGCTTTCATTATGAGGTTGCAAGTAATCCGTCTTTGTTAACTTTAGCGGAAATTTATGAGATTAGTTTAGTTGCAATACCAGCTGATCCGCGCAGTTTAGCATCCCCTGCAAAAACCGAAGAAGACTACGAAGAAGAACAGCGTAAAAAGCAAGAAAAATCAAACCGCCAAAAACTTGAAAAAGAAATAAATGCCTGGCTTAAAGAGTTAAAGAAATAAAAACAAAACCCCGTATGGAAAATGCGGGGTTTAATTATTTGATAAGTTTTAAAGTGCGGACAAGTAAACTCTTTAAAAAATAAACTTCGCGCGTGGTTAAAGCGCTTTTGGCTTTAATTTCATTAAAATATTCCACACAGTTTTTGTCGTTAAGTACAGGCGGGCGCGGAACTTTTTTGAGGAAGTTTTGAAATTCCTTTTCAAAAATCGCATAGTCGCTTTGCTTGGCAATTTTTTCACTTTTTATAGATGGGCTTGCAAAATCATATTTTGCAATTTCATAACAACAAAGCATCAAAGCCTGAGCTAAATTTAACGACGGTATTTTCGGGTTTGTGGGTATATGTAAAATATAATTTGCAAGTGCAATATCCTCAGAACTTAAACCGGTTTTTTCCGAACCGAAAACAAAGGCCGTTTTACCCGTAAACTTTGGTAAACTTTCGGAAATTTGCGGCAAACTTATAACTTTGCGGTAAGCAACGCGCCTATCTAGCGAGGTGGTGGCAAGTATTGTTGAACAATCTGCGTCGGCATCTTTTAAACTTTTAAAAATTTTTGCCTTCTTTAAAATATGGCTTGCGTGGACTGCTGTAACTGCCTCTTTCCACGACGGTGCATAAGGTTCAACAAGGCGCAAATCTGTAAAACCGAAATTGCCCATCGCGCGCGCACAGGCACCGATATTTAAGGGATTTCTTGGACGAACTAAAATAAAAACCGCTTTCATTATTTAATTTTTTCCTTCATTATACTGACGATAGTATTATCTACTTTCAGCATACCGACATTTGAAATTTTGCTTAAATTTTGTATAGTTTTTTCCGCACTGTTACCCACAAAACCTTCCGCTTCCGTTATACCGTAATGTTTAATGCCCATAAATGCGGCGCGCAAGGCACTGTCAACAGAACTAACAACTTTTAAAGCACAACCGCTTTTTGCGCCGTCGCAAAGCATACCGCCAATATCGCTGATAATATTATTTATAGCAAGTGTTATTGCTTTAATATCTGCACCTTTTTGCTGGTAAACCAAAGCCGCGGCAGCGCCGACACCGGCCGCAATAGCGCAACCGCAAATCGGGGCAAGCTCGCCGGTAAAAACTTTGACATATCCGTTTAATAAATGGGAAAGGGCTATACTTTTTAAAATTGTTTCTTCTTTAATTTTTAGTTGCGAACCGACATAATAAGGAACTAAAATTGCCACAATGCCTTGATTGCCGGAACCGCCGGAACTCATAACCGGATGGCAAAAACCGTCCATACGCCCATCGGCAGCTTGCGCGCAGAGGATTTTTGTATCAATAACTAAATTCTTGCTTAAAATCTTTTGCTTAACTAAATTCTTGAGGTAAAAACCGACCTTTTCCAACCTTTCCCCTGCTTTTGAGGCGGCTAAATTCATTTTTATACCTTGTTTAATATAAGCCAAATCTTGTTTATCTGCATGTTCTGCGGCAGAAATTAAATCGGAAATACTTGCTTTTTTGAGTGTTTGCAAATAAGAATTTTTTTGAATTTTTTGTTTCTTTTCTTTTAAAACTTTACCGTTTAAAGAGAGGTAACTAATTTCCTGATGCCCGCCTGAAATTATACATTTAACTTTACTGCCCCTTTCCCCAACAACATTAACGCAAATATAAAAACCCTTTTTGGGAACTGTGTTTATTAAAACGCGTTTTTGTTTTATCAAATCAAGCGCTTTATTTAAAATTTTAGGTGTAACACTTTTTAAAAGTTCCATTTTTTGTTTTGGGTTTTTAAGAAGTAAACCCAAAGCCGCGGCAACTAAATTCCCACGAAGGCCGCCTGTGTTAGGCACTTTCACACCAAGCCCGTTTTTAAAGGTTGCACCGTCTAAAAATAAAGTTGCTTTTTTTACTTTTTCATTTTTTAAAACACTTGCGGCAGTAGCTGCTGCAAGCGCAACGGAAACAGGCTCCGTACACCCTAAAGCCGGGTAAACTTGATGTTTAAGAACTTCTTTTAATAAAGTATTTTTCATAATAATATTTTTGGCTTTTCTATATAAGATTTGGTTTCAATACTGTAAATTTTACCTTCACCGACTATTAGATGGTCAATTAACGGAACTTCTAAATTCTGCAGTACAATTTTTAATTGTTTCGTCATATGTTTATCTTCTTCCGAAGGTTCGGGGTTACCGGAAGGATGATTATGTACGCAGATTACAAATTTGGCATTATGTTTAAAAACAAGTTCAATTATTTTCCTAAAAGATACTGATGCGCTGTCTACATTACCCTCTGTTATAACTTCCGCAGATATTAGAACTTTCTTTTTATCTAGCAGTAATACTTCAAAGAATTCTTGTTTTTTATTTTGAAGGTGGGTAGTACAATAATCAAAACATTCTTCTTTATTTAAGGCCCTTTTTCTTTTCTTAATCTCGCCGTAACTGTAACGGGTTATTATTTCCCTAACCATATTTATAAGCATAGCGCTTTGGGAATTAAGGTCTTCTGTTTCTTGTAATTCAAAAGAGTTTGCATCCAAAACATTTTTAAATGAACCGAAAGATTTTATTAAATTAAGGGATAATTTTTTAGTATCTTGTTTAGAGGTGGAAAATGTTAAAAGAAGTTCCAATACTTCACGGTCGGAGAAAGATTTTAAACCATATTCTTTTAATTTTTTAATAATTTCTTTATGGTTTGTATTTGACGGTTTTTCCATATCAATATTATACTTTTATATGCGAATTATTACCATAATTTTTTATAGTGCCTAAAATTTAGACAAAAAAAAGAGCAGGCTCAGTTATTCACCAAACCTGCTCTAACGACAATTGGAGTTTTCCTCCATATACATCTCCTTCACTTCCGATATAAGCGGTATACTCTACCGCCAGCCCCTGGCGCACGGGGGAAAACGCACCGCACCGTAGCCTATTCAGCGACGTAAGCACTACTAAACAACACTTACACCACTTCAAGCAAAGGAAAACAGCCAAACCGCCTAACAACTAAACCGCCTAACAGTAAGAACGCTAAACAAGTAAATAGCCAAACATCCAAACCGCCTAACAGTCGAACAAACGCAGTGCCAAACCTACAACCTAAACAACAGCCTGACAACCACACTGCCAAACAGCCAAACTACCTAACAGTTCAACGACCACACCACTAAACAGTCAAATAAGCTGCCAAACAGTTAAACCATCATCCCCGCCGACAAGCCCTCTAGCCGGAAACCTTTGCGGGACTTACACCAGCCTCAAACAATCACCTAAAATCACAGCAACTGCTTGAACGAGAACCTAACTGTCAAATTGTCAAATCTTAGGGGTAGCACTCTTTTTTAGAGTTGGAAACGCTTATAAAAATCTAAGCCCCTTATCTGCTACCCGTAACCATAGTATAAGGGTTTTTTTAAATTTGTCAAGGGGGTATTTTAAAATTCTTGTTTTACGTCTCAATTTTTAGTATATTATGCTAAAAATTTTAAAATATTTTTGTAAATTTAAACAAGTTTTATTTAATAAAGCCAAACAGTAAACGCAAACTCGGCAAGTATTTTTGAGTAAATTTCAGTTTTTATAAAATCTAAAATTTACCTATCGCAATAAATCAGTTCAAATATTTGCTATAATATATGTATAAGGGCCTGTAGCTCAGCTGGGAGTGCGCCTGCATGGCATGCAGGAGGTCGCCGGTTCGATCCCGACCAGGTCCACCATTTTTTAAGCCCCTCAAATTTTATGGGGGCTATTTTTTGTAAAATATTTGTATGCAATTTTGGGAAATTTTACTTATTTGTTTAAGTTTATCTTTAGATAATTTTGCCGTCGCCGCTACTGCAGGTTGTAATAATAAGGCAATATCACCTATCCGTATTTTTAAAGTATGTTGTGCTTTTGTAGGCGCAGGCGCAATTTGCCTGTTTACAGGGTTTTACGGCGGTAAAGAACTTGGAAAATTTATCGGTAACTATGACCATTGGGCAGCATTTTTTATTTTGGCCTATATCGGTACAAAAATGATTTTAAATTTTTTTAAACAAAACGGTTTAAATAAACCCTGCCCGTTAACTTCTTTTAAAACGCTGATGGTTATGGCGCTTGCAACGAATATTGATGTGCTTGCAATCGGTATAAGTTTAGCTCTTTATCACGTTAATATTTTACTTGTGCTTATTACCTTATGTATATGTATAACGGTATCAACTTTAGCCGGTGTTTATTTAGGCGCGATACTAGGGTGCAAACTCGGCACAAAAGCCGAATTATGCGGCGGTATTACACTATTACTTGTAAGCATAAAAATACTTACGGAAGGTTAATTACAAAACTTCAAGCAAAGCAAAATGCAAATAACAACTTTCCGGAAAACCGAGCAAAACAGGATGGTCCTTTGCTTGTGTACGAAGTTCCTTTAAAATAACTCTTTTACCTGCAGCTGCGGCGGCATCTTTTAAAATATTTACAAAAATTTCCCTTGAAATATGATGTGAGCAAGTGGAACTTGCAAGCAAGCCGCCTTGTTCAAGGCCCTCAAAAGCCATACGGTTTAATTTCGTGTATAATTTTATTGCCTGAGGTAAGGCCTTTTTGTTTTTAACAAAAGCGGGCGGATCAAGCAAAATCATATTCGGTTTTGTGGGTAACTGATTGGCGCGAAAAGCAGACAAAAGACGCTCGGCGTCGTCGCGGCGGTACTCACAAATATTTTCAACTTTATTTAAGGCAACATTTTTATTTGCAAGTTCTACGGCGGCGGCTGAACTGTCGCAACCCCAAACGGCTTGCGCGCCGTTTAAGGCGGCATTGATACCGAAAGAGCCGCTGTAAGAATAAAGGTCCAAAACAATTCTGTCTTTAAAATATGGTTTTAAAAGGGCGCGGTTATCGCGTTGGTCGAAGTAAAAACCTGTTTTTTGGCCTGCCTTTAAGGAAACTAAATATTTGACTTTGTTTTCTTCAATTTCAATTTCTTCAGGTATTTCACCGACGGTTTGCGGTGTTTGCGTTAAACCCTCAAGCGCGCGGAAAGTGCTTTCATTTTTAAATAAAATTCCTTTCGGTTTAAAAAGTTTTTTGCAAGCGGTCAAAATATCTTCTTTTAAAAGTTCCATACCGGCGGAGTGTATATCTATTGCAAGATAATCACCGTAGCGGTCAATAATAAGGCCGGGGAGGCCGTCGGATTCGCCATAACACATACGCCCGAATTTGCGAAGTCCGAGTTCTTTGCGGTAAGTGTAGGCATTATCTAAAAATTCAAAAATAAAATTTTTGCTAAGCGGCTCATCACCTTTAACAATTAAGCGGCCGGAAATTAAACTGTGCGGATTGAAAAACCCTGTACCCAAAACTTCACCGCGGGCTGATTCAAAACGCACTATACTGCCTGCCGGAATTGAAGTATCAACCTTTTCAAGCTCATTTGAGAATATCCAATAATGACCGTTTTTAATACGGTTTTCTTCTTTTTGTTTTAATTTTAAAGTAATCATTTATTTCTCCTTATTTACAAGCGGTATATTTTGTTTGCACATCGGGCAAAATTCAGGTTCATACAAATCAAGCGGATAAGTTAATAAAGCGCGGAGCGGTATATTTTCAAAAGCCAAATTTAAACCGTTTGAGCGGTCCACCAAAACAGCTACACCGATAATATTTGCGTGGTAGCGCTGCAAAAGTTGAAGTGATTGGTTAATTTTGCGACCCGTCATAAAAACATTGTCTACAACTAAAACATTTTCCCCTTCTTGTATTTTAAGTGTTTCCTTTAATTCCAGTTTCCCGTTTTTAAATTTTGCACCCATAACGCGCGCGCCCATAATAACTGCAATTTGCGCGGCAAGCAGTAAACTTTCTTGTGAAGATGCAAAAACTATATCTGCCTTTTTTGTAAATAAACTTGCTACACCGGCGCCGAGTTTCGCGGCTAAACTAGGATACTGCAAAAGAATATCCGTATCAATATAAATTTGTGAGTGCTTGCCGTTTGGTAAGGCAAAATGCCCTGAAATTAAGGCATTGTTTTCTTCTATTATACTAAGTAAATCTAAATGTTTTTTTAGCATATTATTCCTTATAATTTTGTTTAAATTTTTTAATTTCTTCAAATTGTTCTTGCTCTTTACTGCGTGCTGTTTGTATTTGTTTGCCGGCTTTTTTGGGACTTTTCATTTCAAGTTTAGGCTTAGACATTTCGCCGTAGGTTACAAACGCCAAAGCAGGATCGCCGGATTCATCTGTTAAATTTTCCGCCAAGGCGCCGCGTTTTGATGTGTTTTTAAACATTGTAACGATATCTAAATCAAAATTTTCTTTAACCCAATCTACATTACCGCCGATAGCAGCCGATATTACCGAGCCGTCTACATAATAATTGTTTACCGTCATATTACCGTTTTTAAAGGCGACTGACGCACTCATAATATCAAAAGGCGTATCTTTTAAAATTTTACCCATTTTAAAAGAACCGGCCCTTTCCATACGGCTCATAATCACAAAAGGCTGATAAGCAATCCCAAGCACTTTTTGATTATCAGCCGCTTCTTGTAATTTATAAATTATACCGTTTGAAAGTTTAGCATCAATATTACCGCCCAAATTTTGCATACCGGGGAGCAGATTAGTAAAATTAAATTTAGCATAAAAATCTTTACCGGAAAGCACTGGGCTTTTGAAATTTTTGGCATAAACAGCACCTTTAAAATTTTTCATAAATTTAGGTAAAGCCGCCCTAAAATTACGGAGCCAGGCAAGGTCCGAAGTATCTTTTGCTGTTTTATTTGATTCGGAAGAAAGGGCAGTGGCAAAATCCAAAGTAATATCAAAAATTTCCGTCGGGTCAAGTTCTATCGTTGATAAAAGCATTTTTACTTTTCTTTTGGCTTCTTGGCGGACATTTGCGATAGCAACACTCATCTTGGTTTGCTTACCGTTAACTAAACCGTTTTCAATGATAGCATAAAAATCTTGAGCTTTATAATCAAGCGAAGTATGACCTTTAATAGAAGAAATTTTTTGGCGGCCGACTAAAAATATACCGTCTTCAACAGTAGCGTTCATTTTATTAAAATTTTCCGTTGCTTCAAAAGCAATATTCGCATTCTTAACGGTAAAATTAAAAATTTTTGAACTTAAAGAATTGCTTTTTAAATTTAATTTTCTTGTTTTGAAAACAGAATTTTCAAAAGCAAATTTACCGCCGGCGTCCACACTACCCACCAAAGCAAAAGGTTTCAAAGGTTTAAAGTACGACGCTATTTTGGAAGAATCAACTTTGGCTTTTGTTACACTTATATCCCCGTTTAATGTGCCGGAAGAAAAATATAAATCCGCTTTTGCATTTAAGCTTAACTCATTATTTTTAACCGATAAGGAAGAAATATTAAATTGACTGAAATTATCTTTAACCGCACCTGTTAAGGCAAGTTCGGTATAAGGTATTGAGTATTTATCTTTTGTGTTAAATAAAAAGGAAAAGTCATTTTCCGTAACAGTCGGCAAATTTATTTTTAAATCAAGCTCAGGTTCAACAAAATTATTTGCATTAACATTAATCCTTAACGGTAATTTTAAGGCATAAACATCAATATTTGTATCTTTTAAACTCATTGCACTTGGCTTAAAATTTGCAAAATTTACCGAACCTTTAGCTAAAGTTTCCGTTTCAATAACTTTACCTTTAATTTTATTTCTTAATATGAAATTAATATCAAAAAGGGAATCTTCATTAAAATCCAAATCATAAAAACGCAAATTAAAACCATTGAGGGAATGGCTTTGTTTAGAGGTTAAATCCCTATAAGTAAAAGTGCCGTTTTTAAGTACCCAATCTTGTATTAAAACCTGCCAAGAAACACCTTGTTTAGTGGTAAAATCAAACTCCGTACCTTTTGAAGAATTACGCTTTGTATGTTTAAGTTCCGGCAAATTAAAAACACCTTCCGGCGTTTTAGTAATATTAATAACCGGGTTTTCAAAAACAGCTTCTTTAATAATAATTTTATGCTCAAGCAAAGGTATAAGTTCAAAATGTAAAGAGAGAGATTTTATTGAAACAAGATTTCTGTATTCCGGTGCAAAACTATCTTCTATTTTTAAATCTTCCAAAACAAAAGTGGACGGGAAATTAAATTTTACCCTTGATATTATAATACTGCGCCCTAAATATATTTCAAGTTGTTTTGCAATTTGCTCGCCGATATTATTTGCATTAATATAATGAACCATTAAAAACCATACTGAAACTGCCGCAAAAAAACCAATGGAAACAAGCAAAAACACAGTACGAATAATATTTTTTGTACTGAATTTTAATACTTTAAAAACATTTTTACGGACCCTTTCTGCCGTCATAAATTCCTCAACCAGACAATAAATTTATGTAAATAGACAAAAAACATTTTCCAAAAATTTATTGTTTGGGTAAAAACTTCTTTAAAAATTGAACTTGGGGCGATTAAACCCGGAAATAAAAAGTTTATAAATAAAATAACTAAAGTTAAATTTATTATGGCAATTACAGCAAAAGAAAACACACCGCCGCCTGCAAGGGTGATATCACTTTGTTCCGTTTCCGTTAATGCTTTGTAGGTATGTATTAAATGGAAAGAAATAAAAAACCCAAGCAAACCTAAAAACAAGGTGTTATAAGTTAAAATTTTAGGCCAAAAAAAGCTTGTTATATAAAAAGCAAAGCAACAAATAACAAGATATAAAGGCAAACAATACGGGGCAAGCAAAACCAAAGTGTTAACATCACTTACTTTAGTTTCCCCACTCTCTTCTTTTACTTTAATATCCGTAACTTTATAACCGCAAAACCAAGCCGCCAAAGCGTGGCTGACTTCGTGTGCAAAAACATAAAAGCGCGAAAAATTGTAAACATACTTATGTAAAATAAAATATATTATTGCACCGAATAAAAAGGCAAATGTCAGACGGAAATTTTTAATTAATACGAAAGCTACCCCCATAAAGTCATAAATAAAAAAGAAAGCACAGGGAAGTAATATCAAACCAATTAAAAATTTCAAAAATTTATTCATTTAAAATTTACCTAACCAATCTTCTGTACTGTATTTTGTTTTTGCTAGTTTATTAGTTTCGTCTAAAAAATCTTTGCCTAAAATATATTCCTCAAAATCAGTGACACCCAAATAATTTAAAAAACCTTTAAGCAAAGCGTCTTTTGCTTTTTGGCTTTCGGCGTCTTTAATTTGCAAAGAGCCTTGATATAAAACCCGTTTATCAAAACGCCTTAAAGCACCGCCCAAAACTTTTTTACCGTCTTGCATTAAATCATCTGCAACAGGGTTTGTGAAACAATTTTGCACTTTACCGCTTGCAGTTTGCGGGTTATAGTCACTTTCCCCGCCGTAAACATTTGAAACAAAACCCGCTTTTGAAAGCTCCGCTTGGATTTTACCGTGTAAATCGGTATAAATTATATTTGGTTGCAATCTTTCCTTTAAGTCAAAAATTAAAGAAAATGTTAAGTCGTTTTTATGCAAGACCAAACCGCCGCCTGTCGTACGGCGCGTAAATTTATTTATACCCAAATTCTCAAGTTCCGCTTTTGCTTGACTGAGTTTTTGCACGTAACCGAAAGTTGCTTGCGGGCGCATGTCCCAATTAAAAAACCTTATACACGGTGCAAAGTTTGAAACAAGCAATTCATCAGTCGCCATTTGACAGTAAACATCAAGCAGTGGGCTGATAATCAATTTTACTTTGTCCATCTCAAATTCGGCTCCCTTGCTGCGCTTACCTCGTCAATTCTTTTAACGGGGCAATTTTGCGGTGCATCATGCAAAGCATCTGGGGTATGCAAAGCCTTTTCATAAATTTCTTTTAAGGCTTCAATAAAATTATCAAGCACTTGTTTATTTTCCGTTTCGGTCGGTTCAATCATTAAGGCCTCGGGAACTATTAACGGAAAATAAATTGTCGGTGCATGGAAACCTTTATCAAGTAAATTCTTGGCTATATCAAGGGTTTTAACCGTCGGCATCTTTGTTTTGTCAATAGTTAAAACGCACTCGTGCATACATTTAGTATCAAAAAATGCAGGGAAATAATTTTTAAGTTTTACCCTTACATAATTTGCATTGATAATTGCATTTTTGGCAATATCTTTTAAGGTATTTCCGTCAAGTTGTTTTAAATAACAATAAGCGCGGATTAAAATTGCAATATTACCGTAAAAACTTTTCATCTTGCCAATACTTAATTTGCTTTTCTTGGCAAAAGAATATTTGCCGTCTTTGCAAATTACGCGCGGGCTTGGCAAAAATTCTTCCAAATCTTGACGAACGCCGACAGCACCTGCACCTGGGCCGCCGCCGCCATGCGGGGTAGCCAAAGTTTTATGCAAATTAATGTGCATAATATCAACGCCCATATCAGCCGGTTTAACGAGACCGATTAAAGCGTTTAAATTTGCACCGTCCATATAAAGCAAAGCGCCCGCTTTATGCACCATATCGGCAATTTGTAAAATATCTTCTTCAAATAAACCGACGGTGTTTGGTATGGTAAGCATAACCAAAGCGGTTTTTTCACTCAATGCTTTTTGGAGTTCGTTTAAATCTACTTTACCGTTTGCGGCAGATTTTATATTTACGACCTCGCAACCTGCCATAGCGGCAGTTGCCGGGTTTGTGCCGTGCGCGGTATCGGGAACAATAATTTGTGTTCTTGCTTTATCTTTACGGCTTGCGTGATAGGCACGTGCAATTAAAGCACCGCAAAATTCACCGTGCGCACCGGCTGAAGGTTGTAAAGTAAATGCACTTAAACCGGTAATTTTAGCGAGCATATTATCAAGTTCGTAAATTATTTGCAAAGTACCTTGCGCATTGGCCTCAGGTAAAGCGGGGTGCAAACTTGTAAAATTATCTAAAGAGCACAAAATGTCATAACTTTTTGGGTTATATTTCATTGTGCAAGAACCAAGCGGATAAAAATGTGTATCAAGACAAAAGTTCAAGCGCGATAAATTTGTAAAATGCCTGACTGTATCAAATTCACTGAGTTCCGGTAAATTAATTTCCGTTTTGCGTAAATATTTTGAAGGTAAAATATTTTTGGCTTGTTGTGATGGGGTGCAGACTTTAACACCGCGTCTACCTTTGACGGACTTTTCTATGGAAAGTACATTATGCGGGTAGGCATTAGTCATATTATTTTACCTCCTTTAAAATATCTACAAGCGCATCAATTTGCACTTTTGTATTAACTTCGGTAGCACAAAGCAAAAGTTCATTTTTACCGATTGCGATACCTGCCAAAAAGCCTTTTTTGGCTGCTGCTTTTATTAATTTCGCGGCAGGAACTTTTGTCGTAACAACAAATTCATTATAAAAAGGTGCTTTATATTTTAAAGCAAAACCGTCGCATTTACAAAGTTCCGTTTGCAAATAATGGGCATTTTCCAAATTCTTTAAAGCGACTTCTTTTAAACCATTAGGCCCTAAAAGTGTTAAATAAATTGTTGCATTTAAAGCACAAAGCGCTTGGTTTGAGCAAATGTTTGAAGATGCACGTTCACGCCTGATATGTTGCTCGCGTGCCTGTAAAGTTAGCACAAAAGCGCGTTTGCCGTCTTTATCTTTTGCCATACCGCATAAGCGGCCGGACAGATTACGAACAAATTGTTTCTTGCAAGTAAAAATACCAAGTGTAGGGCCGCCGTAATTTAAGGCATTACCTAAACCTTGGCCCTCTGCGACGGCAAAATCAGCATCATAAGAACCCGGTGTTTGCAAAATACCCAAACTTGTGGGATTAACATTTGCGATAAGCAAAGCATTGTTTGCGTGTACCAAAGAAGAAATTTCTTCCGCACTTTCAAGACATCCGAAATAATTGGGTGTTTGTAAAATAAAAGCGGCCGCACCGTTTTTTAGTAAGGTTTCAAGTTGTTTTAAATCAGTGGTACCGTCGGCATTTAAAGGAACTTCTTTTAAATTAACTGCGGCATTTTTGAAATAAGTTTTCAAAATTTCCGCATAATTCGGTTGCAAACCCTTAGTGTATAAAATTGTTTTATTATTTTTTAAATGGGTTGCGGCAAGGCATGCCTCTGCTAGAGCAGTTGCCCCGTCATAATGTGAGGCATTTGAAATATCCATATCAAACAAAGCACAAATGCAGCTTTGATATTCATAAATTGCCTGCAAAGTGCCTTGTGATGCTTCTGCCTGATAAGGGGTATAAGCTGTTAAAAATTCACCCCTTGTACTTATGGCATTAACGGCAGCAGGTACAAAATGCTCTTGCATACCGCCGCCGGCAAAATTAATAAGCGGCTTATTTTTTGCCGCTATTTTTTTGACTTCGGCGGTAAGTTCCTGCTCATTTAAAGCAGAGGGGAGTTCAAAACCCCCTTTAAGCAAAACTTGCGGAACAGGTAAAAGTTCGTCAAAACCTTTAACACCGATCTCCGCAAGCATTTGCGTTAAATCTTCTTTAGTATTTGAAGTAAACATAATTTATATTTGTGCTTTATAAGCGTCAAAAGAAAGTAAATTGTTTACTTCGTCCTGATTAGACATTTTAATTTTAAATAACCAGCCGTCCCCATGCGGTGCTTGGTTTACGATTGAAGGGTTATCTGCTGCAGCTTGGTTAACTTCAATAATTTCACCTGAAACAGGTGCATAAATATCTGATGCTGATTTTACTGATTCAATAACGCAGCAGCTTTTGCCTTGTTCAACTTTTGTACCGACTTTCGGGAGTTCCACAAAAACAATATCGCTGATTTCGTGTTGTGCGTGGTCGCTGATACCGACGGTAGCAACCCCGTTTTCAATATAAGCCCACTCATGGGTGGATGCGAATTTGCAATTTTCTTGATTATACATTTTTATACCTCACTAAACTTTATTATTATAAAACGGCATTTTGATTTTTTTGGCAGGTATTTTACGCCCGCGTACTTCTATTTCAACTATTGCGCCTTCTTCTAAATCGGCAGGTGCATAACCGGCACAAATACCTTTAAATAAAGGCGAGAAAGTTGCACTTGTAAGTTTACCGATTTGCTTTCCGTCTTTATAAATTAAGCAACCCTCGCGCGCAACGCCTGCGGCTTGCAAAATAAAACCGGTCCATTTTTCTTTAACACCGGCTTCTTTTACTGCAGTCATTTTGGCTTTGGCGGTAAAATCACAATCTTTTTTAAGTTTTACTACCCAACCGCAAGAGGCTTCATAAGGGTTACGGCTCTCGTCCATATCACTACCGCTTAAAAGGTAACCGGCTTCAAGGCGCAAAACATCACGCGCGCCAAGCCCGCAAGGGGTAAAACCATTGGCAAGGCACCAATCAAAAAGTTTGTTGATTGTTTGTGCATCACCCATAATTTCAACGCCGTCCTCGCCGGTATAACCGGTGCGGGTAATGTAAACATTTGCATCAAAAATTTTATCTTGTTTTATGTGGAAACGTGCAATTTCTTTAATTTGCGGGATTAATTTTTCCAAAATATCCAAAGCTTTAGGGCCTTGCAAAGCAAGCATAGCATAATTATCGGAAACATCCGTAACTTCCACCTTATAATCGGCTGATTTTTTAACAAACCAATCATAGTCCTTATAACGTGTGGCGGAATTTACGACAAGGAAAAATTCATTTGGGTTTATGCAAAAAGCGATAATATCATCAATAATACCGCCGTTATCATCTAAAATATGTGCATAAGCACCGGCACCGGGTTCTTGTTTAAAATTATTTGTTGCTACACTTTGCAAAAATTTAAAGGCATCCGGGCCCTTAAAAATTATTTGCCCCATATGCGAAACATCAAACAAACCGGCAGAATTTCTGACGGCTTTATGTTCGGCAATAATACTTTCATACTGAACAGGTAAAAACCAACCGTGAAAATCCACCATACGGCCGCCCGCTTTAAGGCATGCATCATAGAGGGGTGTTTTCTTTAAATTATCTGACATAAAACCTCCTATAAAAATATTATATAAAAAATATGGTAATTTGAGTAACTTTTTATACACATATTTTCCCAGTAGCTCTAAAAATGGTAAAATGTATATATGAATACAATATTGCCAAAGGCCTACGACCCTAAAAACGTAGAAGATAAACTTTCAAAAATTTGGAAAGAAAAGGGCCTCTTTAAAGCCCAAGTTGACGAGAAAAAACAACCCTATACTATCGTTATCCCCCCGCCTAATATTACAGGCGTGCTTCACATGGGGCATGGTTTAAATAATACTTTGCAAGATATGCTTGTAAGGTATCATCGTATGAAAGGGAAGTGCGTCAATTGGGTAGCAGGTACAGACCATGGCGGTATCGCCACACAAAATGTTATTGAAAAGAAACTTGCAAAAGACCAGCACTTAACACGCCACGACTTGGGGCGGGAGAATTTTGTTTCCACCGTTTGGGATTGGTATAAAGAGTGCGGCAATGCTATTTATAATCAATTTGAAAAAATGGGTTGGGCTTTGGACCAATCGAACATCCGTTTCACTATGGACGAAAAACGCGCAAAAGCAGTTTTTGCCTGCTTTAAAAATTGGTGGGACAAAGGTTATATTTACCGCGGTAAACGCTTAATTAACTGGTGCGTTAGATGTTCAACCGCTTTATCTGATATTGAAGTAGAACATTCCGAACATGCCGGTAAACTTTGGCACTTATTATATAAAGGTGAAAACGGGCAAGATATCGTTATTGCCACAACTCGCCCTGAAACTATTTTTGCTGATGCCGCTATTGCAGTAAATCCGGCTGATGAACGCTATAAAAATATGATCGGCAAAAAAGTTCAAATCCCTTTAACCGACCGTTTTATACCTATTATTGCCGACGAAGCTGTTGAAAAGGACTTCGGTACCGGTGCTTTGAAAATCACCCCTGCACATGACGCGACGGACTATGAAGTCGGCAAACGCCATAACTTGGAAATGCGTGTTGTAATTTCAAGTGCAGGTAAAATGATAAATACACCTGAAAAATATTTGGGTATGGACCGCGATCTCTGCCGCAAAGAAACAGTAAAAGATTTGGACGCCGCCGGCTTGCTTGTTAAAGAAGAAAAATATAATAATGCCGTTTCCACCTGCTACCGTTGCGGTCAGCCGATTGAGCCATATTTAAGCGAACAATGGTTTGTTAAGATGGATAAACTTGCTGCCGCCGCTTTGGAAGCAGTACAAAAAGAAGAAGTTAAACTTGTTCCGTCAAATTGGAAAGCACCGCTTGAAAATTGGCTTAAAAATATGCAAGATTGGTGTATTTCCCGTCAAATTTGGTGGGGGCATAGAATTCCTGTTTGGTACTGCCCGCATTGTTCCGCAAAAGGTTTGACTTTTGCAAAAGACAAACAAGGCAAAGAGTACCTTTCAAAAGTTTCTTTTGAAGACGGTGCAGAGCCGATAATTTCCTATGAACAACCTATTTGCCCGAAATGCGGCTGCAAAGAAACTTTGCAAGACCCCGATGTTTTGGACACTTGGTTTTCATCTTCACTTTGGCCTATTTCCGTCTTCGGCTGGCCTGAGCAAACTAAAGATTTAAATTATTTTTACCCGACATCAATTTTAGTTACAGGTTATGAGATTATTTACTTATGGGTTGCCCGTATGATTATGACCGGGCTTGATTTTACCGGCAAAGTACCATTTAAAACAGTACTTTTAAATGGTATTGTACGCGATAAGAGCGGGCAAAAAATGTCAAAATCAAAAGGAAATGTAGTGGACCCGCTTGACCTAACCGCCAAATACGGTGCGGATGCAGTGCGCTTTTCTTTACTTTCCCAAGCAATAACCGGTAAAGATATTCCGTACGGCGAAGATAGCATTATAGGCGCACGCAATTTCTGCAATAAAATTTACAATGCCGCAAGGTTTATCTTAATGAACGTTGCAGAAGGTACACAAATTACACCTTTGCAAAAAGAATATAAGAACCTTGAGGACCGCTGGATAATTTCCCGCTACAATCAGGCAATAAAGCGTGCAACGAAGGAAATTGAAAATTACAATATGGCTGCCGCGGTTGATACTTTATACCGTTTCTTGTGGGGCGATTTCTGCGACTGGTATATTGAACTTGCAAAACCGCGTTTTAATACTGAAGAAAATGCACTTGTTTCAAGCATTTTAATCAATATTTTATACGGTACTTTAAAGGCCTTGCACCCCGTTATGCCTTTTATTACCGAGGAAATTGCAAACGGCCTTAAACCTTACTTGCAAGATACCAAAGAATTCTTGCTTTTGGAAAGTTACCCTGTTTGCGATGATAGCCGCATTGACCTTGAAGCAGAAAAGCAAATGGAACTTTTACAAGGCGTAATAAGTGCGATTAGAACAGTACGCTCTCAATTTAATGTTCCGCCTGCAAGCAAAATTAAAGTTATACTTGCACCGAAAGATAAACAGGAAGAAACTATTTTAAATAATCAACAAGCATTTATTAAACTTCTTGCAAAAATTGAAACGCTTGAAATTAATTCTGCCGCGCAAAAACCTGCGCAAAGTGCAACAGCAGTTTTTGCAGGCACTGCAATTTATATTCCGCTTGAGGGCCTAATTGATTTTGCAAAAGAACGCGCACGCCTTCAAAAAGAACTTGGCATTGTTATTAACGGTATAAATAACAGAACGCGCATGCTTGAAAATAAGAACTTCCTTGAACGCGCACCCAAAGCGCAAGTGGAAAATGCCCGCCAAGAACTGGCACAAATGCAAGCTAAAAAAGCGGAAATTGAAACTTCAATTAAAGACTTAGCATAAAATTTCACACGACAAAGTACCCAAAGGACCTATTTTTATATAGGTCCTTTTTCCCTTGTGTAAAAGCTCAAATTTCTGTAAAGTAATGGTAAGGGCCTTTTTGGGCCGACAAGGAGAACTATGAAAAATTTTTTTACTTTCTTAACATTAATGTGTTTAGCGGCTTTTGCTTCCGCACAAAGTATTGAAGATAAACTTGTAGATAGATTAGTTAAATATGCAAAAATTAACACACAAAGCGAATTTGATGTAGATGAAGTACCTTCCACAAGAACCCAATGCGACCTCGCTTCACTTTTAGTAGATGAATTAAAAATGTTAGGTTTGCCTAAAGAAAATATAAATATGGGTGATGAAGAAAATGGACACTGTATAGTATATGCTACAATAAAAGGTAATGTGGAAAATGCACCTGTTATTTTTATTTCTTCCCATTTAGATACATACCCATTAGAAAAAATGAAAGATCACCCACACCCGCAATTGCATGATTATCAAGGCGGCAATATTGTAATAAACGAAGAACACCCGGAATTAACCCTAACACCTGAAAGAAATATATTTTTAAAAGATGCTATTGGCGGTAAAGTTATTACAAGCGACGGTACAACACTTCTCGGCGGTGATGATAAGGCCGGTATGTCAATCGTTATGACAATAGCTGAAACTTTACTTACAAACCCAAATATACCGCACGGTGATATAAGAATAATCTTTACCCCTGATGAAGAAGTAGGTAACAGCACAACATACTTAACTAAAAAAAGTATTGCCGCAGATTTCGGTCTTGTTATAGACAGCCATGGTTTTGGACGTTTGCTTGTAGGGAACTTTAATGCTACTAATTTTACCTTAGATATTAGAGGTATTGCAGGCTTTGAAGCATACAATAATATACCATCACCTTACCGTGTTGCTTCAAACTTTACTGCCAATTTCCCTAAAGAACTAGCCGCTTACAAGAGTTCAGGCTTACAAGGCTATGTGGATCACCACGACTTAGATAAAGTAAACGAAAATTCAAATCGAGTTCTAGTGAGAGGACGTTTGCGTTCTTTTGATTTAGATGAACTTAATGAATATAAAAATATGGTTATAAATTGGGCCAAGGAAACTGCAGAGGATGCCATAGCAGATTATGCTGCAAAAGGTTATGACATGAAATATATTTCTATCATAGACGGTAATGCCAGCGGTGAATATAAAGACGGTGATTTGGCTATTATTTTTACTATGAAAGATTCTTTCTTTAATGCTAGATATGTGCTCGAAAAATACCCAACTAACTATAAACTTATAGAAAAGGCTTATAAATTTGCAGGTGTTACAATGATGCCGGAACAAGGCCGTGGCGGCAGTGATGCCGGCGATATTACATATCTTGGTATCCCAACTTATAATTTATTTGACGGCTCCCATAACGAACACAGCAAAGATGAGTGGGTTAGTTCAAAACAAATGCTTGCGTCTTATGCGGTGGCATTAAATTATATTCAATTAATGGCAGAACAAGACCGTGAAACTATGCTAAAAGAAGGCAACCCCAAATATACCACGGAAGTTCCGGAACTTAATATGAAACGCTTTGATGATATCTACCAACAAGTTTTAGAAAAATATGGAAATTCTTTTAGCAACATCAAATAAGCATAAAGTTCAAGAATTACTTAAAATTTTGCCCGGCAAAACAAGATCGGGCAAAGTTTTAATTTATAAAACTTTGGCGGATTTTCCTAATCTGCCGCCGATTATTGAAGACGGTAAAACCCTTGAAGATAATGCAAAAATTAAAGCAGTTTGCGGTTGCGCGAATACCGGTCTTATAACTTTAGCCGACGATACCGGTTTAATGGTTGACTATTTAAACGGCGAGCCGGGCGTAAACAGCGCACGCTATGCTTTCCCCGACAAATGCGATAATAAAGCAAATAATGAAAAACTTTTAAAGGAACTTTCCGGCGTTGAAGATAACAAACGCACTGCACATTTTAAAGCTATTGCCGCACTTGCTTTACCGACAAGTCAATTATTTTTGGAAGAAGGCAAAATTGAGGGCCGTATTTTAACGGACTATAAAGGCAGCGGCGGATTCGGTTATGATGCTTTATTTTTTGTGTCTGCGTATAACAAAACTTTGGCGGAAATGACTGAAGTTGAGAAAAACGAAATCAGCCACCGCGGCGAGGCTTTCCGCAAAATCTCAAAATATCTGCTTGAATTATAAACTACGAGTTATTTTTGCAAAATAAAAGCGAAATAAAGTATAATTTATATATAGTAAGTATCGCGCCCATAGCTCAGTTGGTTAGAGCACTCGACTCATAATCGAATGGTCCCAGGTTCAAGTCCTGGTGGGCGCAAAAATTTGACCCCTGCCAAAAGGCAGGGGTTAATTTTTTGCCCACAGCGCATAAACTGCTTTATGCGCGGCAGGACTTGAAGCCCGGAGCGATGTTTTTGTTTGAGGTGCGTAGCACCGAAAGGCAAAAACCGCGAGGGCCGGCCTGGAGGCATTTTGCGTCAGCAAAATGACCGTAAGGCAAGTCCTGGTGGTGTGCGGGTTTTTAAATTTCCGCCCAAGCAAGCCAACTGTGAGGGCACAGCGCCCCGCTGCTTGGCTTGCAACAAGACTTTAGAGTCGGTAAAATCTAAATATTAAAAATTACTCTTTTTTACCTAGCAAAGATACTATCGGTAAAACATTTAGGAAATTATCAATATCGGCCCAAATTTTATTAAATTCTTTCTTCGGGGAAACAAATATATTCCAATGCCAATCTTGCTTAAATATCAATTCCCAAAATCTTATTCGGTTAAGCAAAAATATTTTTTTAGGAGTAATAATTACCTCTATCCGGCGGCCGTATATTTTATTATATTTAAGCAATTCGAATATGAAATCCTCATTTAAAAGTTTTTGGGCTTCTTCTAAATTATCGGTATAAATTTCATAACATTTTTCAAATTCCTCATCTCCTATTTGTATTTGTTTTAATTTTTTTATTGAACACCATTTAATTAATTTGCTTCTTCTGATAATTATATTACAATTTATTGGAAATACAGTATCAACAGTTAATTGTTTGTATCTCGTTTTTATGTGTTTGCGAGTAAATTTTAATAAGAAATCTTGAACAGTAAATTTATAATTATCTCTTGTCCCCATTAATAAATAGTCAACATACTCTATATCCCATTTTTTTCTAAATAAACCGAATTTAAAAACAGCATCTGAAAATATCTTTTTTTCAATATCAAATTCTTTTATTGCGATTTTAAATTCTTCTTCAGTTTGGCATTCTTCTATTTCTTTTTGACTTTGATAGCCAAAAGTTTCAGCTATTAGTATGTAAGCTGTTTTTACCAAATCATCACAATACACTATATGGCAATACAAACATACAAGAAAATAGAATATATAAAATGTACAAAAGAGGTCTTGCCATATCGGTCTATAATATATACAATAGCCAGTACCTACGATAACAATAACAGTAAAAAAAACAATTATTATTTTTATTAAATTTAATATACGCAATTCTTTTTTAACTAATTCCATATTAAGATTAGTCATTTTTAATCTCCGCACATAAAATATTTACTAAATTTTACTAAATACACTTGTCTTTGTCTATATTAAATATCAACTTTTATTATGCTAAAATAAACTTATGTTTATAAAAGTTAAAGTGCATGCAGGGCAAAAAAGAGCAAAACTCGTTCAAAAAAAACCCGATACTTTTGAAATCTGGACCATAGCACCGGCCGAACAGGGCCGCGCTAATGACGAAGTGCGCCAAACACTAGCCAAACATCTAAATTGCGAGTCAAAAAAATTATTCCTAATTAAAGGCGCAACAATGCCCTCAAAAATTTTTGAACTGAAAGAATAATATGCTGATAGACGAATTTAAAAATCATTTAACTTTTGAAAGGCAACTTTCGCCAAATACTATCGCGGCATACGGGCGTGATGTTAAGCAATTTCAGGAATTTTGCACGCGCTATAATAAAGGCCTTGCCGACGTCAGCCCTGAACTTTTGGATAATTTTGTCTATTCGCTTAAAACCGAAAAAACACTCGCGCCGGCAAGTGTTTTCCGTAAAATTGAGGCGGTAAAATGTTTCTACAAATTTATGTTAATTGAGGACCTAATCAAAGAAGACCCGACGAAATTTTTATATTCCCCGCGCCTTATTCAAAAAGTGCCCAGCCAATTATCGCAAGAGGATATGGAAAAACTTCTATCTTTCCCGCCCACAAATTTTGAGGAGTGGCGCACTTTGTGTATTGTCAGTTTATTTTATGCAACAGGTTTAAGGGTTAGCGAACTTATCAATTTGCAACTTGAAAATGTAAATACAAAAGAGGGTTGGGTTTTGGCTTTCGGTAAAGGCAGAAAGCAACGTTTTGTACCAATGCACCAAGAGGCGTGTATTTTGCTTGAAAGGTATTTATTTGAGAGGGCAAAACATTTTGCCGCTAAAGATACGGACAGCGAAATATTTTTAAATAAATTCGGCAAAAAACTAAGCCGCATAAGTGTTTGGAAAGATATTGAAATTTTGGGCCGCCAAGCCGGCATTAGCACACCTTTGCATCCGCATTTATTCAGGCACACTTTTGCAAGCCACCTTTTGCAAGGCGGCGCGGATTTACGTTCACTTCAGGAAATGCTTGGGCATGAAAGCTTAAATACAACTCAAATTTACACGCATGTAAATATTCAAGATATAAGGGCAAAGCACCGCAAATTCCACCCAAGAGGGTAATTTAACGCGTTAACATTCCGCATTACATTCTCAAACGCGCGGAACGCACTTGCATATTTAAGTACTTTTTAATTTTTCTGCTCCTAAAGTACCGAGATGTCGCTTCGCTCCACGTTCTTCGCGGTACTCGTCGTCGCAGAGAAAATTAAAAATTATCTTAAATCTGCTACGCGGCGCGAAAACATACCCATCCGCTACGATTTACAAAACAAAAAAACAACTTTATTCATCAAAGTATAAAATAATATTATAAAATATACTCAATGTAGGAGGGTAATATGGCACAGTATAAAGATTATTATAAAATTCTTGGAGTATCAAAAAATGCAAGCGAAGCGGAAATAAAAAAAGCATTTAAAGTTGCTGCAAGGAAATATCATCCTGATTTGCACCCGGAATCTAAAAAAACCGAGATGACCGAAAAATTTAAAGATATAAACGAGGCTTATGAAGTTTTATCAGACAAACAAAAAAGAAATATTTACGATCAAGTAGGTTCTGCCGATTATCAAAATTATGCACGCGGCGGCGGTGCCGGTGCTTATGGCGGTGCGGGCGCTTACGGCGGCACGCGCGGCAGGTCAAGTCAAAGCGGTAACACTTATTATTACAGCTCTAACGGCGGAAACCCGTTTGGCGCCGGTAACGGCGGCGGCTTTAACTTTAACGGAACGGGCGGTTTTGATGCGTCTGATTTTAGTGACTTTTTCCAAAGCATTTTCGGCGGCGGTTTTGGGGGCGGTAGCCCGTTCGGCGGTGCAAGACGCAAACAAAGTCGTGCACAAGACCCTTACGGCTATTACGGCGGCGAGCAAGCCGAGCAAGCAAATTTAAGTTTAGATTTACCTTCAGCATATCGCGGTGGTTTAGTTAATTTAACTTTACCGAACGGAAATAATGCCCAAGTTAAATTCCCTGCCCGTATTACAGACGGTGCAAAAATAAAATTAAAGGGCCTTGGCTCAAACGGCGGTGATTTGTATGTTAATATCAAACTTGCGGCTGATCCTTTTTATAAAGTTGAAAATAATGATATTTATTATGTGGCAGACATTATGCCTTGGACGGCCGCGCTCGGCGGGCAAGTGAGTGTCCCTTTGCCGGATGCAACGCGCATAACAATAAAAGTTCCGCCACAAAGCAGGAGCGGACAAAAACTCAAACTGAGCGGTAAAGGATTAGGTAAAAACGGTAATTTTTATGTGCAACTAATGATAAACAATCCGCCACATTTAACAAGTAAGCAAAAAGAACTTTTTGAAAAATTACAAGAAACCGCAAATTAAAAATTTTTGGTATAATAAAAATAAATGGAGGTGTAAAGAAAAACACCGTTTACAATTTGTCAATGACTTAATTTTTGGCACTATTCAGAAGGAATAGTACGGATTACCGTTAAGGTATTCGCTCTCTAAACAAGAATGAAGTCGCGTATCTGTGTTCATTTGGACATAGAGGCGATTTTTGTTCTGTGCGTTTAGAGAGCCACAGCAATGATTATCGCCTTTTTTATTTGGCGGTTTTCAGAAGAAAAGATTTTCAATATTGCCCTCACCCGCATGGCGGGCGGAGGGTGGCCCGCGCGGCTTTTTGCGCGGGACGGATGGGGGATAAAGTTTCCTTATTTTATTTTCTTTATTAATACCCCCTCTGCCTCGCAAAAACAAGTTTTGCTCGGCACCTCCCGCCTGTGCGACAAGGCGCACAGGTGGAGGCAATAAAGAAAGCAATTAAAATTAAAGGAGGAAAAATGAACACAGAAAAATGTATTAAACAAAACATATACAAAAACCTCAAAGGTTTTACTTTGCTTGAATTATTAGTAGTCGTGCTTATTATCGGTATACTTGCCGCAATTGCTTTACCGCAGTATAAAAAAGTTACGGAAAGAGCAAAAATGTCTGAAGCGGTAACAGTTGTTAAAGCAATAGCAGCAGCACAACAAAGATATTACTTATTGCATGGTAATTATTTACTTTGTAATAATTTAGCAGATCTTGACGTAGATTTAGGTGGTTCTGATTGCACCTACTCATCCTCTTGCGTATGTAAAGAAACTACCAATTTTAAATATATGAGTAATAACACTTACGATACTATGATTGCTTTAGCTCACAGAACACCGACTTATAAATATTATATAGCAATAAGACAAAATGATCCGAATAAAATTATATGTAGTTATACCGGAAGAGGTGATTATCATCCAAATAAAATCCAAAAAGAACTTTGTGATAAGTTAAACGAAACAGGCACTTTATAACATTATAAAATTTTATTTTATTTATAAGCTTTGTCAACTTCTTCTTTAAACTTGGCAAAAATGCCTTGCTCAATAGCGACGCGTGTATCTTGCATCAGCCGTGTTAAAAAGCGAATATTGTGTATGGAAATCAGACGATGGCTTGTAAGTTCGCCGCACCTAAACAAGTGCGATAAATAAGCACGCGAATAATGGCGGCAAGTAAAACAATCGCAACCTTCTTCAAGCGGTTTTGTCTCGTTACGGTAAGCTAAATTTTTGATATTTAATTTACCGTTACGCGTCATAACTTGCCCGTTACGGGCAACGCGTGTGGGCCAAACACAATCAAACATATCTACGCCGTGTGCGATACAATCAAGTATCTCTTGCGGTGTGCCAAGGCCCATTAAATATCTAGGTTTTTCGGGCGGTAAATATGGGGTGGTGTGGGTTAAGGCAAAATTCATTTCTTCCCGTGTTTCGCCGACCGATAAACCGCCGATACAAAAACCGTGTAAAGGTAATTTTGCCATAGTTTGGGCGGCATCTTCCCTTAAATCTCCGTAAATTGCACCTTGAATTATGCCGAAAATCAAAGAGTGCGGAACGGTAAAAGAACCGTCTTTATTTTTTACAATTTGTTGCGGAATAATAGAGTGATATTTTTTTACCGCGCGCTCCGCCCAACGTTTTGTAAGTTCAAGTGCTTTTTTTGCGTCGGCTTTTTTTGATTGCGCGGGGATTAACATATCAAGGCAAGTCCATATATCGGAGCCGATTTTTTGTTCTGCTTCAATAACGCTTTCCGGTGTAAAAAAATGTTTACTGCCGTCGTGATGGCTTTTAAACCAAACGCCTTCTTCGGTAATTTTTCTAAATTGCGATAAACTGTAAACCTGAAAGCCGCCGGAATCGGTTAAAATGCTCCTGTCCCAATTCATAAATTTATGTAGGCCACCCATATTTGCCAAAAAATCAGCCGTAGGGCGCAAAAATAAATGATAAGTATTTGAAAGCAAACACTCAGCACCTACATTACGTAAATCTTCATCGGTTAATGCCTTAACACAACCCTGCGTTGCAACAGGCATAAAAACAGGCGTATTTATTACACCGTGTTTTGTGTAAAGTTTACCGCGGCGCGCTTTGCCGTCGGTAGCAAGTATTTGGAAAGGTGAAATAATTTGTGTCATAAAATTGCCATTGAATCCCCAAAAGAATAAAATCTATATTTTTGTTCAACCGCTTGCGAATATGCGCGGTAAATAAAATCTTCCCCAGCAAGTGCGCAAACCATACATAAGGGTGTGGAATCGGGGAAATGGAAATTTGTTATAAGCCCGTCAATAACTTTAAATTTATAATCGCCGTAAATAAAAAGGTCCGCCCATTTTTTGCCCGCCGTTACGCCACCGTTACCATCGGCAAAACTTTCAATAGTGCGCGTGCTTGTTGTGCCGACAGTTATAACGCGGCCTGTTTTATTTTGTTTTGTTTCATTAATTAATTTTGCGGTTTCCGGCGGAAGTTCGGCAAGTTCGGCAAGCATAGTGTGATCTTTAGGCTCACCGCGCAAGGGTTTAAAAGTCCCCCACCCTACATGCAAAGTTACGTACGCGATTTTGACGCCTTTTTGTTTTAAAGCATCAAAAACACGTTGCGTGAAATGGAAACCTGCCGTCGGTGCAGCAATAGAACCCTCTGTTTTTGCGTAAACTGTTTGGTATTTTTCTTTATCGGTTTCTAAAGATTTACTTAAACCCGCATGCTTGCGTGCAGCTTCAATATAAGGCGGCAAAGGCATTTTGCCGTATTTATGTGTAAAGGGTAAAATATCTGCTTGGTTAAACTGCAAAATAACTTCGCCGTTTTCCTGTTTTTCTAAAACACGTGCTTCAAGGCCCTCTTCAAAAATTATGCGCATATTTTGTTTATATTCACGAAGTAAAACTGCCCAGCAATTATTTTCCGTCGGGCGAACTAGCAGAACTTCAACAAGACCGCCTGTTTCTTTTTTACCGTAAATTTTTGCCGGGAAAACTTTTGAATTATTTAAAATAAGTAAATCGCCTGCATTTAGAAATTCGGGCAAATCATAAAAATGTTTATGCGTTATTGTTTGCTCAGCACGGTTTAGCACCATTAGGCGGCTTGTGTCCCGAGGATCGGCTGGGTTTTTTGCAATCAAATCGTCAACATTAAATTTTTTAAATCTCTCAAAAGCCATATTAAATTTTTGAAATCTCCGAGCTGGGATAATACCGTTTTAAAATTTCTTTATAATTTTTACCGTCAAGCGCCATGCCTTTTGCGCCCTCCTGGCACATGCCTGCGCCATGCCCGTAACCGCGGCCCTCAAGTTTTAAACCGCTAATTGAAGTTAAAAAACAACTTTTCATAACAGTAGAGCCAACACCGATACGAAAATCATTACAAGAAACTTCTTTTTTGGTTTTATTTGTAATAACTGTCAAAGTTTTAGCGCGCCCCGAAGAAGTTTTTTTTGCAATTTTGATTTTCTTGAAAGTGCCTTTAATATTATTTTTTTCCAAAAATTTTTGGACTGTATCTTTATTTAAAGTTGCTTTCCAAGTATAACTTTTTGCGTGTTTGCAAAAACCGCAAGTGTTGCCGGAAAGCGGCTTAATAGTTTCTTTAAGCCAAGGTACAGGGTCGGTATGACCGCCGCAATTTGCATGATAATAAGTATAAAATTTATTCCCTTTATAAGTCAATACTTGCCCTTTTGTTGCTTGCACTGCCTCTTTAACACTATCGTAAACGGTAAAACTGCCTTTGTACATTTGGCTACGGATATCGCTATATAAATCAAAATCGCCGAAATTTTTGTCTTCAATACTTTTTAAGGTATAAGTGCGCGCGGCAACGGCCTGCGCTTTAAGGGCTTCAACGGGCCAAGTGTAATTCATTTCATAAGGCAAAACGCCGAGCAAATAATTTTCAAGGTCGGAAATTTCAATAATATTTACGCCGTTTTTCGTAGGTAAAATCTGTAAGGCACCGTTATATTTATTTTTGTTTAAAGTGAAGTTTGTACCGACTTCCGCTAAAGTTAAAACAAAACCTTTTTTTGACTCTAAATTTACCAAACTGATTTTCCCTTTGGAATTTTTAATTGTAAAATTTCCGCCTTTTTTGATTTTATAAATTTTATTTGTTTCAAGATTCTTTACTTTAAAAGGCGCGCTTGCAGTTAAGCTGACATTGTTTTTATCTTCGCTGATTAGAACTTTAACATCACGCGCAAAAATATTTGCGGCAAGCAAAGCCATAGCAAAGAAAAAACAAAATTTTTTGAACATTAAAACAAACCGCCTTCAGGGGTAATTTTGCGGCCTAAATGTTTGTATGCTTTTGCAGTTGCTACGCGGCCGCGCGGTGTGCGGGTTATAAAACCGGCTTTGATGAGGTAAGGTTCAATAACATCACTTAAACTGTCCGCTTCCTGTGAAACGGCAATAGCCAAGTTTTCCATACCAACCGGCCCGCCGGAAAATTTATCAATAAGCGCTTCCAAGATTTTTTTATCAACGCTGTCTAAACCTTCACTATCAATATCAAGCGCTTCCATTGCAAGAACGGCAATTTCTGCGGTAATTACACCGTTGCCGCGCACTTGCGCGAAGTCGCGCGCGCGCCTTAAAAGGCGGTTTGCAATACGCGGTGTTCCGCGGGAGCGTTTTGCAATTTCAACAAGGCCCTCATTATCTGCTTTGATGTTTAATAAACCTGCCGAGCGTTTTAAAATTGCGGCAAGTTCCTTTACTTCGTAAAAACCTAAATTAAAGACGATACCAAAGCGGTCGCGTAATGGCCCTGTAAGCAAACCGGAACGCGTTGTTGCACCAACCAAAGTAAAGCGCGGAACGGCAAGTTTTAAAGTCGTAGAACCTGCGCCTTTGCCTGTGTTTATAAAGAAAGTAAAATCTTCCATAGCAGGGTAAAGGGCCTCTTCAACTGCAGGATTAAGGCGGTGAATTTCGTCGATAAACAAAATATCGCCTTCGTTTAATTCGGTAGTAAGCATGGCGGCCAAATCACCGGGGCGTGCCAAAACAGGGCCCGAAGTTACTTTAATGTTTACGCCCATTTCCCGTGCTAAAATATTTGATAAAGTTGTTTTACCTAAACCGGGCGGAGAATAAAATAAACAATGGTCCAAGGGCTCCTTTCTTGCTTTTGCGGCTTCAATAAAAACGCGGAGATTTTCTTTTAAACTCTCTTGCCCGACAAATTCCGATAATGTGGGCGGCCTTAATGCCGCTTCTATTGACGACGTAGGCATTTCATCTTGATTTCTTGAAAGGTTTAAATATTCATTGCTCATTTTCTTAAAATCCTTAAAGCCGCTTTAATATTTTCCTCTAAATTAGGAGAAATTTTTTGTTCGCTATTCAAACGCTCAAGCGCTTTGCGTGATTCGGTTGCGGAAAACCCTAAAGCAGTTAAAGCTGACAAAACTTCCGTCATAAAAGGGACTTCCGCCATCTTTATTTTTGCTTCGCCTTGAACTACAATACCGTCAATTTTACCGCTTAAACTGTCAATAAGTTTTTGTGCGGTTTTTGCGGTAAAACCGAAAATTGCTGTTAAAATTTTCGGATCTTTTGTTGAAATTGCCCTATGGAAATCCGGCAAACTGCGGAGTGCCTTTGATAAAAACTCCATCGCTTTTTTAGGGCCTGTTCCGGGGATATTTTCTTTAAAAAGTAAAAATAACTGTTTTTCTTCTTTACTTAAAAAACCGTATAGGGAAGTGCCGTCATAAGGGGAAAGTGATTCGGTTACATAGACGGTAATATCTTGCCCCTTTTCAAGTGATGCAACACTTTGCGGTGCCATATTAACTTCATAGCCAACACCGGCACAAAGTATAATTGCGCTTTGGTCTTGCAAGTCAAACACTTCGCCTTTGAGTAAAGATATCATAAGTATATTTTACCTTATTATAGGTAAATAGTGAAATTTATTTTCCAAGTAAAACCCCCGCGTTTGTTGTTTTCACTCGCGGGGGAAATATTTTTCAGTTAAATATTTTTTGCTTATTTAATCTAAAGCGGCGCAGCGTTCGGCAGAACATTTCGGTGCGTCGCCACAATAATCACCGCAACAACAGCCGGTATCTGTGTAAGTGACATGATGATAAGCACTAGGATTACAATTATTAGTTGCGCTGGATTTACAAATACCGCCATCATTTATCTGAGCGTTTATACAAGTACCTGAACAAACACCGCCATCATAGACAGTTGCTCTTTCACATCTTCCTGAACAAACACCGCCGTTATGTACTTGTACTTGATTACAATATCCTTCGCAACTTCCTCCGTTGACATCTGAATAGCTGCAAGCAATTCCTGTTCCGGCAAGACATCTTCCTCCGGTATTAATGGTTGAACGTTGACAGCCATCATAACCAAACATTGATGCACATATACCGCCATCGTTAATAGTGGCTCCTCCACAACCACCTTCACATCTTCCGCCGTCATTAATTGTGGAATTTGCACAATCTCCTATACAAGTTCCACCATTTATAATTACATTCCTACAACCGCCTCCGCTGTTACCGGGAAAAGTTGAATAACAGATACCGCCGGCGTTGATTGTAGAGTATCTACAAGATTCATTCATTTTTGATTGACAAATGCCTCCATTATTAACTACTGATGCCCTACAAGAATATACACTACCTACACAAACCCCACCGGCATTAATTGTGGAATTTTGACAACCCCAATAATCATTACCTCTGCATTCCATAAATTCATTTATTTCCTGCCCGTTAGTATTTTTATAACCGCAAATTCCATCACTCTCTTTCCACATACCGTCATCATATAAGCCCTTGCATCTTGCTTCATTGTCTACATAGCAAGTACTATTTGTATTAGCCCATGCCATACCCACTTTTTCGCAAGGAACTTTGGTAAATGCACCAAGATCTTCACAGATATAATGTGTTCCGGGGGTGCATAGTATTTGTTGGCTTTCATAATCTTTATATAAACTATATTCACCGTTATTTCTTTCTGCGATAATACCTGTGTCTAACAATTCATAAGTATATAAAGCATTTGCAAAACTTGCATTATCTGCTTTATTACCGTTTGAATCGGTTAAGTCAATATCAAGGTTGCCGAAATCTTTGGTATAACTGTTATTATTAAGATACCAACCGTGTTCACTCTTTGCTATTGCATCCATAGTGGTTAAAGCGTCTGCTACTCTGCTCTTTTCCACTGCTTTTTTGTACATAGGTAATGCTATTGCCGATAGTATACCTATAATAAGTACAACAACCAAAAGTTCTATTAAGGTAAAACCTTTGGCACTATTTTTTATTTTCATTTTGTTTCTCCTACTT
>JAZOVE010000019.1:0-23672 GCA_045658545.1 Elusimicrobiaceae bacterium | reverse complement strand
AAGTAGGAGAAACAAAATGAAAATAAAAAATAGTGCCAAAGGTTTTACCTTAATAGAACTTTTGGTTGTTGTACTTATTATAGGTATACTATCGGCAATAGCATTACCTATGTACAAAAAAGCAGTGGAAAAGAGCAGAGTTTCTGATGCTTTAACCACTATGGATGCAGTATCAAGAAGTGAGCACAATTGGTATCTTATGAATAATGATTATACCAAAGACTTCGGAAACCTTGATATTGACCTAGCCGATGCAAACGGTAATAAAGCAGATAATGCAAGTTTTGAAAATGCTTTATATACCTATGAACTGTTAGATACCGGTATTATCGCAGACAGAAATAACGGCGAATATAGTTTATATAAAGATTATGAAAGCCAACAAATACTATGTACCCCCGGCACACATTATATCTGTGAAGATCTTGGTGCATTTACTAAAGTACCTTGTGAAAAAGTGGGTATGGCGTGGGCAAACAGTAATAGTACTTGCTATGTAAACGATGAAGCAAGATGTAAAGGATTGTATGATGATGATCTTTGGAATGGTTCTTTTTGCGGATATAAAGGTGACAGCGGCCAAACATTAAAAGAAGGTATGATGTGTAATGGTTATAAAAGCTCTTGGCAATGTACAGAATCAATTATAGAAAACGGAGGTATATGCAAAGGTATGGATTATGCATGTGAAAACTCCATAGTACATAATGGTGGCAAGTGTATTGCGGAAAACGGAAATGCTTGCAGAAATTCCACCATAACTGCAGGAGGCGAATGTGTTGTATTGGGTGGAGCAGGATCATGTAGTGGACTACTTGTTGAAGAAGGTGGAAAATGTACCGGAGGTTGTGTAAGTAGCATAATCGAAGGGACTTGTGAGGGGGCTTGTTTTGGTTCTACAATAACGGCAACAGGAATTTGTGATCCAAATGGAAAAAGCGGATGTGGGTCTGTAACCGTGTATGGAAAATGTATGGGAAATGCAAAAGATGCTTGCTATTATGGTACTTTTGAAGAAGGCTCTATATGTTATGGTAAAGCAAGTGGAGGTTGCGTATACTCTAATTTTAATAATGGTAGTATTTGTTATGGAACAGCACCGAATACTTGCGGCAGTGGGCATAATGTATACACCGGTACAGGGTGCTGTTGCGGTGATTATTGCGGCAGCGCACCGAAATGTGCTGACTCCGTTTGTAATAATTTAGATTAAATTAATAGCAAAATATTTATATAAACATAAACCCCCGCGCTAAAAAACGCGGGGGTTTTATACTAAAATTAAATTAAAATTAAATATGGGTTTGCACTAAAATCGCACCGGCATTTTGTTGGTTTTTTTCCGTCATAACATCAATAAATATTTTGCCGTTTTTAAGAGAAGGATTAAACTTCATATTCTCTTTATTTAATTTTAATTTTTGTACTTTTTCCAAATTTAAAGAGTCTGCTTTTAAAAGAATATATTTTTCCGCTTCGTGCCAAAAAGAATCTTTTGGTTCTTGGTCTTCAATATAATCTTCTAGTTCATCTTTAAATATAGCGGCACTTTTTAAAAGCCGTTTGATTTGTTTTTTCGTTGGCTTTGCATCTGCAGTATAACCGATATATTTTATTGTAATGTTTTGCCCGTTCTTTAATGGTTGTTCAATGCAAGTTTGCCAAAAAAAATCGGCATTTAAAACATCTTCAATTTGGTCTTCAAAAGCACTTGTTTTAAAAATCATTTTATGGTCAAGCATTTGGCTAAAGAACAAATTACATTCAGACATACTTTCCTGTATCTGCATTGAAACTGCATCCGGTTGTTGTTCTTGTTGCACAGCCTCTTGTGCTTTTGAAAGAACTGCCGCAAAACAAATAATTACGGCGATAGCAACTAATATTACTAACTTTTTCATTTTACCCCCTTATAACCTTTTTAGGTTATATAAAAATTTTAGCAAAAATATAATTTAAAATCAAATAAAGTTATATTTTTACAAAATACAAAAACAGCTACCTATATTAATAGTTAAAACATAAATAGCTGTTATGTTAAAAGATTTTAATTTGCTTTGCTGTTGTCTGAATTAGCAATGCATTGGCAAATTTGGCAAGAAGCCGGTTTTTTGTTGTAGAACAAAATATTGTCCTTATCTTCAGCAAAACACGGTTGACCTTCATTTGTTTTTTTGGCATCAACTTTCATTTTGCGGCTTTTGCTAAAATAATCGGTACAGATTGAAAGGTCTGTTCTTGCGCAAAGATATTGCCCATCCGGTTTTACACAATCATTGTTACGGTTTTGGTAACCGTCTTCGCATTTCCATTTACAATCATCTTTGCCCTTTCCGGCAGAGGTAAATATCGCATGGACTGGTTTTTTTGTACATTGTGAACATTGTGCATTACCTTCTTGTTTATCCCAGAAAATACCGGGTTTATTGCAAACACATTTTTTTGCTTTTGCCTGCCAGCCTTTACCGTTTTCGCAAGTATAAGATATTTTATCGCAAGATTCATTTTTATCGGAAAATACTAATTTATCTTTATCTTCGGGGCGGGGAACACAGGTTTCTTTTAAGGAACAAAAGTTTTCTTCGCAAGAACATTCCCAAGAAGAATATAACCAACCTTTATTTTTTTGGCAAGTTGCGCGTCTTTCGCAAGAACCTTGTTGTATAGTTTTCGTTAAAGGTTCTTTATCTTCGCAATAAACACCGTTAAAACATTGGTCTTTAGTACAATCTTTTTCCGTTTGACTTTGTTTGCAGGTTGTACCGTCCCACTCAAATCCTTTTTTACAAACGCATTCTCCCCAATCCTTGCAAGTTCCACCTTCGCAGCTAGGGGTACATTCGCGGGTTTGTTGCCCATGCCCGTCACCGCAAGAGCGGTTAGTATTTTGTTTTTGTTTTTTAAGGAAGCACAAACCGTCATTGTAACACAAATTTGCTTCATCATTTTCTGTATCGTTAATACATTCTTTGCCCCTGCAATAGGCTTTGCCTTCTTCAAAAGAGGCATAAAAAATTGTTTTTTGCGGGGTGTTTCTTTTATATCTTAAAACCACACAACCTTCGTCCGCATTATTTTCTATAACAAAATCACCGGTATATGCAACTGAATAATCTATATCGTTATTATCATCTTCCACTATAGAAGATATCCTTTTATTACGGCGGGAAGATTTAGAAGAACTTTTTGCCGTAGGCATATTTAAACTTACTCTTAATGAGTTCGCTAAAGAATCATTTTCAAAAATATTTTGTTCATATTTTTGATTTTTTGAAAACACATCTTGTTGAACTTTAGATATTTCTCTAACAATATTTTGTGCTTGTTTTAAAATTTTATGCTTTTCCCACAGATTTGAACCTATGGAATAAACTGTTACTAACGACGCACATGCCACAAAAAATATGATTCTTTGTTTTTTTGTGGTTTGTTTTAACCAATTTAAAGCGGTCAAAAAAATTTCTTTTATTTGTATATTCTTAAAATCTTTCATAATTATAGTATACATTTTTTATCTTAATTTGTATAATTATTTATGGGATGTTTAGGGGCATGTGTTTATGAACACACGTAAAAAGAAAATATTTTCAATCAGTCTTTTAGCTTTTATAGTTGCTGTTATGTTGTTAACGGCAGGTATATTTTTTAGTTTTAGTTTAAGGAATATTTTACTTGGTCAGCAAAAAATTTATATTTTGGAAGCTGCAGAACATGCTTCTGCGGATTTTACAGGTTATCTTCAAAGGGAAATGCAAACCTTAAAAGCCCTTTCCGAAGTCTTTAATGATTTTTACAGTTATTCCTCACTTGAAGAATATTTAAATATTTTGGAAGATATAGGCGAATATTATTCCTTTAAACATATAGGTTTATTTTTTACGGATACCGGCAACGCTTATTTTGATAATGGGGAAATGGCGGCAAATTTCCTGCCTGAAGAAATTTTAAAGAAAGTTTTGGAAGGCCAAAGTGTTGTTTCAAATTTGACTGCGGACCCTTTTACAAAAGAATCTGTCATTATTTACGCAACACCTTTTATAGTAAACGGTAAAACGGAAGCGGTACTTTTTGCAACACAAACTTTGGAAGAATTACAAAAAATACTTTTGGCACATAAAATTTCCGGCGAAGGGTTCGTTATTGTTGTAAACAAAAAAGACCAAGTTATTATGGATACGGAAACGGACTCCCCCCGCGTAAATAAAAATTTAAAAGAACTTTTGGCTTTAACCGGCGAAAACGGTATCAATCTTTACAATGATTTAATTTCCGTATTAAACCAGGAAAAAGAAGGCGTTTTAGGTTATACTATTTCAAGCTCAAAAGAACACCGCTTTCTTTCTTTCGTCAGAATTTCAATATTAGGCCTTGAAGATTGGCATTTAATTTTTGTTATACCTTCTAAAGTTGTATCAGTTTTGCAAAAGAGGATTTTTTCAGGTTCTTTAGTTTTTTGTTTTGCTTTGCTTATATCTTTTGCAGTTATTTTAGTTTTTATAGAAAGAAAAGAAGAAGAGCAAAGGGAAGAACTTTTTGATATTGCCTTTAAAGATAATGTAACAGGTGCCTATAATTTAGCAAGGTTTCATAGAGAACTGGAACAAATTTTAAAAATAAACCGCGATAAAAAATATGCGCTTATCTTATTAGATATTGAAAACTTTAAATTAATAAATGACTTATACGGTTTTAGGCAAGGGGATTTGGTTTTAAATCATCTTGCTAATGTTTTAGGAGAAAATACCGACAAGAAAAAGGGCGAAATTTTTTGCCGCGCAATCGGCGATATTTTTGTAATGCTTGTAACTTATAATAATGAAGCGGAAATTATAGAGCGTATGGATAAAATTTATAAAGCCGTACAATCTTGTTATGCGGTTACCGATATGCATTATACTATTTCCACTTGCTTTGGTGTTTACAAAATAAAAGACAATTTACCTTTCTTCCTAATGTTAGACAGGGCAAGTTTAGCTAAAAAAACAGCCAAAACAAGTGCTAATAAAAGATATGTTTTTTACGACGATAATTCCTTTAAAAATGTTTTGCAAAACAAAGAAATTGAAAACAGCGTTCAGCAGGCTATGAAGGATGATGAATTTAAACTTTACTTCCAGCCAAAATGTGCTTTTGATAAAAACAATATTTGCAGCGCAGAAGTTTTAGTGCGTTGGCAAAACCCAAAGCACGGTTTAATTTTACCGGACCAATTTATACCTGTTTTTGAACATAACGGCTTTATAATAAAATTAGATTTTTATATACTTGAAAGAACTTTACAGGTTTTGCGTTCTTGGATAGATGCAGGGCTTAAACCTTGTAAATTATCAATAAATTTTTCGCGTTTACATTTAAAGGACGAATTAAGTTTACCTAAAATAAAAATTCTTTTGGATTTTTATAAAGTCCCTGCTGAATTAATAGAATTTGAAATAACCGAAAGTGCTGTTATGAGTAATAGTACCGACGCTAAAAAATTTATTGACGGTTTGCATTCTATGGGAATATCTGTGGCTATGGACGATTTCGGATCCGGTTATTCCTCTTTAAATGTTTTAAAAGATTTACCTTTTGATACTTTAAAAGTAGATAAAGAATTCTTAAAAGATTTTGGCACAAACCCTCGTACTTCAGCTATTTTAGAAGGTGTTATTACAATGTTAAAAGATATGAATACCTGTATAGTAGCCGAAGGCGTTGAAACAGAAGAACAGGCGAAATTCTTAACTTCATTAAAGTGTGATATGGCACAAGGTTTCTTATATTACAAACCTTTGCAAGAGGAAGAATTTAAAAATATTCTCAGCCCTCAAGAATCTGAATCTAAAGATAAAGAACAGTAAAATTCGGAAATATTTTTAAAATAAAATACACCCCAGATAGGACTTGAACCTACAACCTTATCCTTAGGACGGATCTGCTCTTCCAATTGAGCTACTGGGGCATATAATAAATTATACAATTTTTATAACTGTTATTGAAATTATTGGATATTTAAGTTATACTATAAATATAAAGAGAGGTTTTATGAAAAACAAAAAACGCAAAGGTTATACCTTAGTAGAAATTTTAGTCGTAGTAATGATTTTGGGGATATTGGCTGCTTCTTCAGTACCCTTATATAATAGATTAATACAAAGATCGGACGTTTCTGATGCTTTGCATAATATTGATATGTTCTCCGGCGCACAAGGTAAATATTTTATTGAAAATAATAGCTATACGGATGATTTGAGCGAATTAGAAACACCCTTAAAAGGTGATAATGCTAGTATTTCTACCACAAATTTTACTTATTCCGCAGGGGATGTTTCTGAAGGGAATTATTGTATATATGCCCAAAGCAATTCCCGCGATTATACATTAGCAAAGAATTACCGGTCACACTCGGAAATTTTATGTTCCGGTAACGATTGCGGCGATATTAGTGGCTTTGTAAAAGAAGGCAGTATAAGTGATTTATGTAATGGCACTTTTAATGACGGGAGTTGCGACCTTGTATGTAATGCACCCAAAATATTACATGACAACATTTGCAAATGTGTTTGCCCTAACAAATCCTGTAGCGGAAATAAAATTATAGATCCGGATACTTGCGCTTGTAAATGTCCCCGTGAAAAAGAGGAAGCTTGCGGTGCTAATTTGAATTTGGAAACTTGTACCTGTGAAGACGAACCTACCCCTTGTTCAGATACCTTTTGTAATGAAGGATATTTCCCAGACCCTGATGATAATTGCAATTGCAAATGCAAGTTAACGGCAGAAAATTGTTCCGCTGTGGAAGAATTAATAAATTGTTCTTGCCAATGCAAACAAAGCATAATTGACAGTTGTGACACAACAACCCATAATATTGATGGAAATTGTAACTGTAAATGCAAAACAAAAATAGACTGCCAAAACGGTCAAAACTTTAATGAGGACACTTGCACTTGCAATTCAAATTGCGAAAGGACCGAAGAATTTTGTAAGCAAAATTATTCAGATGATTATACGTTAGATAATAATTGTGAATGTGTTTGCGGAATATCTGCACAAGATTGCGAAGCTAATGGGGAAAATTGGACTTTATTTGACGGTTGTAAATGCGGTTGTAAGAAGAAACTTGCCTGTGGTAGCGGTGAAACTTTTAATTCTACCACTTGTGCTTGTGAGCCTTTGGAAGGGTGTGAACCCGGTACTATAGAAGAAACAGCTTATGGAGCTAGCTCTCGTTGTTCTAACCCCCACAATTATCCTATTAATATGTTGGACGGGAACTGGGGAAATGATACTAGACATAAATGTGCGAGAATTGTACAAAAAACGCAGATATGTAATCAAGAAAGAGAATGGGAAATTGAGCTTACATGCGGACCAATGTATGAATATTGCTCAAGCGTTGGTATGCAACTCAATCTTAATGATTGTGAATGTACTACAGATTATAGAGGGTTATAGTATCGGGAGATAAAACCCAATATTATAAAGTTTCATAAAACAAATACCCCCTCGGTTTTAAGATGTTTCACTCGCCGAGGGGGGTATTTTATACAAAACATATTTTAAATATGCTATAATATTTATGGAAGAAATTCCCTAAAAAAGTTCTTGCCCTCTTAAATATTATAAGAAGGGCGGGTTAATTTTCACTTTTTTAGCACAAAGTATTATGTACGCAATCATAGAAACAGGTGGAAAACAGTACTGGGTAACCCCAGGCCAAAATCTGAAGGTTGAAAAGCTTGAAGCTGAAGCAGGCAAAACCGTAGAACTCAAAGTTTTATGGGCCGCTGAAGAAACAAGTACCTCATCAGATGCCAAGGCAGGTAAAACTGCTAAGGTCACCGCGGAAGTTGTAAGACATTTACGCGGTCCTAAGATTCTTATCTTCAAAAAACGCCCTAAAAAAGGTTATGAAAGAACCAAAGGGCATAGGCAAGATCTTACTGAAATTAAAATAAAAGAGATTTCTCTTTAATAGGAGGTTAATTTATGGCACATACAAAAGCACAAGGTTCCTCCTCAAACGGAAGGGACTCTCATGGTCAACGTTTAGGCGTTAAAAGATACGGCTCCCAATTTGTTAATGCGGGTGAAATTATCTTGAAACAACGCGGCACCCGCATTTTACCGGGCGTCAATGTTTCCCGCGCCAGCGACGACAGTTTATTTGCACGCAAATCCGGCATTGTTACTTTTGAATGGGCAAAACGCGGTAAACAACAAGTTTCCGTCTATCCCGTTGAAGCCAAACAAGCCGCTAAACCTGCAGTAAAAAAAGAAACTGCTAAACCTGCTGCCAAAGCAGCACCGAAAGCAGAAGCAAAGAAAGCTGCCCCTAAAGCAGCAGCCAAACCTGCAGCAAAAAAAGCAGCAAAATAAACTAAACAAGACATTGTTTTAAGCCCCCGTGTTATTTTTTAGCATGGGGGTTTTGTTAAAAATAATATATTTTACGATTGCCACTATCTGATCCTGTTGTTTTACCTGTTATGGATTGGCATAATCTATTTGCTCTTTTATTATTTTTTGGGTCTGCCCAGCATTGTCTTGAATTTTCTTGTTCTTTTTTATCCCAGTTAAGGAAATACCAAGCATTTACATTTTTTTGTAATTTTATTAAGCAAGCGCCATACTCTTTCATTAACCAGCAATTTCCATATTCATCTTCATAAGTTCCATTTTTGGGGCCGTTTGCATTGGTTATTTTTCCTGAGGAGGGTATATCGATATCAAGGTTATAAAAATTTGTTGTAATGGTTCCTTTTGCTAATTGATATCTTTGTTGTGCCAGGTTAATAGCCGTAAGAAAACCCATTGCTTGTGTGTATTTTGCTTTATCAGTTGCAAGTTGATATTTGGGTAAAGCTATTGCCGATAGTATACCGATAATCAATACAACTACCAACATTTCAATTAAAGTAAAACCTAGGTTAGAATTCTTATTTTTCATTTTTGTTTCTCCTTTTTACGGGAGCAAACAAAAACGCAGGTCTTCGGTGGCTTATTAAAATTCGTTAAAAAAGGCGAACAGTTAACAAAGCCACACGAATAACCTTGAATAACCACCCGCCTACCTGTTTTTAAAAAACAGGTAAAAGCAGATAATTATTTTGTGGTTTCGTGTGTGCAAATATTTCTATTTGCGCAGCATACCCTTTAGATATGCTCCCATAAAATAATCAAATTGTACTTCTTTACTACATTTATATTATACAAAAACAAGCAAACGAGAGCAAAAATTGCTAAAATTTATATATATCATAAGGAGTTCCTATGCCATATTCAAAACCCTCTTATACAGGTAAATTTATTGTCTTTGAAGGTCCGGACCGTTGCGGCAAAAGTACCCAAGCAAATAAGCTTGAAAAATATTTTACAGAACTTGGAAAAGAAGTCGTTCTCACACGTGAACCAGGCGGCAATAAAGTGGCAGAAGATATCCGCGAAATTTTGCTTAACCCCGATAATGATGTTACGCCGATGACGGAACTTCTTTTATACGAAGCATCCCGCGCGCAGCATACCGAACAAAGAGTTTTACCCGCTTTAAAAGAAGGTAAAATTGTTATTTGCGAACGTTACACAATGTCCACTTGCGCATATCAGGGTTACGGGCGCGGAATTGATATGGAAACAATTAATCGCTTAAACAATATAGCAACGCAGGGCTTAACTCCTGATTTAACTTTGGTTTTTTTAATGTCAGATAAATATTTTAAAGAGCGCGGCGAATATTTATTTTCCGACCGTCTTGAAAGGGAAGATGAGGCATTCCGCCACAAAATGCGCCAAGGGTATCGGGAAATTGCCGCCAAACAAGAAAATACAGTTATAATCGACGCAGATAATGATATCAAAACCGTACAGGAAACAGTTTTAAAAGAAATTAAAAAATATAATATTATATGAACTTTACACAAATAAAAGGGCAAGAGGCCGCAATTTCAAACTTAAAAAATTTTATTAAAACAGGCAAAGTTCCGCCTGCTATGATTTTTTACGGTCCGGCCGGCGTCGGTAAAGCGAAAGCGGCAATAGCTTTTGCGCAAGCTTTAAACTGCCAAAATTTAGGCAGTGATTTTGAGCCATGCCAAAATTGCCAAAGCTGCAAACAAATTGAGGCAAAAACGCACCCCGATATTATTTTTGCGGACTATGCTTATCAAGCCGCCCTTTTAAAAGAGGAAGAGGACGAACAACAAAATATTAAAATTGAGACGGTGCGTTCTTTAACAACCGCGTCCCAACAAAAAGCTGTTGCGGCAAAATGGAAAGTTTTTATAATCGATAAAGCGGAAAAATTGGTAACCGCCGCGGCAAATGCTTTGCTTAAATTTATTGAAGAGCCGCCGCAAAATACCGTCTGGATATTAATTTCTTCAAAGCGCGAAACTATGCTTTCCACCATTAAATCGCGTTGCCAAAGCATACCTTTTGCGCCGTTAAGCACAGAAATTATTGAAGAAATTTTAAAAGAAAATTTTGTTGAAGATGATTTAGCGCATAAAGCCGCAATTTTTGCAGAGGGTTCAACGGAAAAAGCCTTTTTAATTTCAAGTTTGCTTGAGGACTTTGCACCCCTTTCGCGCGACGCAAGTTTTGCAACGCAAGCGGCTTTAAATTTGCCTAGAACTTTAGCACAGGCGCGCCCGAAAGTAAATATAATTTTGGATATGCTTGCCCAAAAAATTCATCAAAATTGGCTTGACGCAAACGACGAAAAAACTAAAAAAACTTTAGCCAAATTAATACAAGATTTTGTTTTTTATAAAAAAGCATTAAAGCAAAATGTTGCACCGCAAATGTTAGCGGAAGCGGCTTTAGTAAAAGCAGAAAATGCAAATATAAATATTCAGGAGATTTTATGAAAAAGTTTTATGTTACAACCCCAATTTATTATTTAAATTCCGTACCGCATATCGGCCACGCTTACACAACTTTGGCAGCCGATATAATTAACCGCTACAAAAAACAAAAAGGCGAAGATTCTTACTTTTTAACAGGTACAGATGAACACGGCGCAAATATTGAAAAGTCCGCCACAAATGCCGGTGTTACACCGATAGAGTGGACAAATAATATGGCCGCTAAATTCAAAGAAATGTGGAAAGATTTAGATATTAAGTACGACGACCTAATCCGCACTACCGAGCCGCGCCACGAGGCCGTTGTCCAGGCAATTTTTGAAAAACTTTTAAAAACCGGTGATATTTACAAAGGTTCTTATACAGGCAAATATTGTATGTCTTGCGAAGCTTACCTTGACGAAAGCGAACTTGTTGACGGTAAATGCCCGATACATAAAAAAGAACCTCAAGTAATTTCCGAAGAAACTTACTTTTTTAAACTTTCAGCTTATCAAGATAAATTACTTAAATTCTATCAAGATAATCCGGAATTTTTAAGCCCGAAATTCAGGGCAGCCGAAATTGTAAATTTCGTCAAAGGAGGGCTTAAAGATTTATCAGTTTCCCGCACGAAAGTTAAATGGGGTGTAACTGTTCCAAGCGCGCCGAACCACACAATTTATGTTTGGTTTGATGCTTTAATAAACTATATTTCCGCTATCGGTTACGGCAAGAAACTCGGTATATCTGGGTATGAAAATTACCCGCTTAATATGGACGATTTTTGGCCGGCCGATATTCACTTAATCGGTAAAGAAATTTTCCGCTTCCACGCGGTTATTTGGCCTGCTGTTTTAATGGCTTTAAATTTACCTTTACCCAAAAAAGTTTTTGCGCACGGTTGGTGGACTGTTGAGGGGGAAAAGATGTCAAAATCCCTCGGCAACTTTATTGATCCGCGCGATATTACCGCCAAATACGGAGTGGAACCGTTAAGATATTTTATCTTTCGCGAAGTTCCATTTGGCGGCGACGGTGATTTTAGTGTTGAACAATTCAAAAAACGTTTTAATTCCGATTTGGCAAATGACCTTGGCAATTTGCTTTCCCGCGTTTTAAATATGGCGGCAAAAAATATCGGCACAATTCCGCAAAATTTTGAAGGAACTTCCGCTTTGCTCGACGAAGCAAAAAAAATTAATGCCGAATATGATAAGCAAATGGAAGAACTTGCCTTTGATAAAGCTCTTGATTTGGCTTGGGGTTTAATCGGTAAAATGAACAGATATATCGACGAAACAAAACCTTGGGCGCTTGCAAAAACAGATTTAAAGGCCGCACAAAATATTTTGCTTGAACTTATTTTTGCTTTGCGCTATGTGGGTACTTGGATTGCACCGTTTATGCCAAATACTTCAGCCGAAATCAGCAGACGTTTAGCGGCGGGCGAAATTCAAAAATATGCCCCGCTTTTCCCGCGCATTGAAGAAGGTAAATAGGGGTTAAAAAGTGGAATTTATCACACAAATCATTGATATTTTTTTACATCTTGATGTGCATTTAAACACCTTGGCGGCAACACTCGGCCCTTGGCTTTACATTGTTTTATTTGCAGTTATTTTTTGTGAAACAGGCCTTGTCGTTACACCTTTTTTGCCGGGGGATAGTTTGATTTTTGCCGTCGGCGCTTTGGCAAGTGTGGAGGGCAGTGTAATACATTTGCCTGCTGTTTTGACATTGCTTATAATTGCCGCAGTTTTGGGGGATGCGGTAAATTACAGTATCGGCAAATATATCGGCCCAAAAGTTTTTACGCAAGATACGGGCAAACTTTTAAACAAAAAACATTTGCTTGCCGCGCATGAATTTTATGAAAAGTACGGCGGTAAAACAATTATTTTAGCAAGGTTTATCCCGATAATCAGGACCTTTGCACCTTTTGTTGCGGGAATTGGCAAAATGTCTTATTTCCATTTTGCTTTATACAATGTTACGGGTGCAATTTTATGGGTTTGTACATTTTGCCTCGGGGGGTATTATTTCGGTTCTACCGAAGTTGTTAAAAAACATTTTCATTACATAATAGTTGCAATAATTATTATTTCCGTTTTGCCTGCTGTTTATGAATTTATAAAAGCAAAACGCGAAGGTAAAAAGTAGTATAATTTTAAGAGGTTAAAAATATGGCATTAAGGTTTAGCGCAGGTTCCCAAAAAGTAGTTTTAGAAGCACAAGAGGAAGCAAGAAATTTCCACCACGATTATGTTGGTACGGAGCATTTACTTTTGGCAATGGCCTCTTGTAAAGGGGAGATGTGTGCCCAAATTTTAAAAGAAGCAAATATTACACCCGCAAAAATTAAAAGGGAAATTGAAAAGCTTGTCGGCCTTGGTGATAATCTTTTAACTTCGGGCCCGATTCCTTTTACACCGCGCGCAAAAAATATTTTGGAGCGTTCTTTTGAAGAAGCTTTGCAAACCGCAAGCCAAACAGTTGAAACGGAACATTTACTTCTTGCCTTAACTTTGGAAATGGAAGGCCTTGCCGCAAAAATTCTTGAAAATTTACAAATTCCGCAAGACCTTATAAGAACTTTGGCACTGCGCCAAATAACAAAAAAAATACAGGAAAACCAAATGCTAGGCGGCGGTATTTTTCCGCAGCAAGGCGTTGTTGTGATGACTGAAGTTGCCGCAAAACCGAAATCAAAAACCCCTGTTTTGGATGAACATTCAAGGGACTTAACAATGCTAGCCAAAGAAGGTAAACTTGACCCTGTTATCGGCCGCGAAGATGAAATTGAAAGAATAACACAAATACTTGCGCGCCGCACAAAAAATAATCCTATTTTAATCGGTGAGGCGGGTGTCGGTAAAACCGCAATCGTTGAGGGCCTTGCACAAAAAATGGCAAACGGTGATATCGCTGATGTTTTGCATAATAAACGTTTGGTAAGTTTAGATATCGGTTCTTTGGTTGCCGGCACAAAATACCGCGGCGAATTTGAACAAAGAGTTAAAGATATAATCAAAGAACTTGAGCAATCAAGAGATATAATTTTATTTATTGATGAATTCCATTTAATCGTCGGTGCAGGTGCGGCAGAGGGTTCAACCGATGCCTCAAATATGCTTAAACCTGCTTTGGCGCGCGGGGAAATTCAATGTATCGGCGCAACGACTTTTGACGAGTACCGCAAATATGTGGAAACGGACCCTGCCTTAGAGCGCCGCTTTCAACCGATTACGACTGAACAAAGCACAATTGCGCAAACAGTAGAAATTTTAAAAGGCATACGCAAAAATTACGAAGAACACCATAAAGTGCAATTTACCGACGAAGCAATAGAGGCCGCCGCGCGTATCGCAGACCGTTATATTACTGACCGCGCTATGCCCGATAAAGCTATTGATTTGCTTGATGAGGCTGGCTCTCGTGCGCGTTTAAAAAACTCTTTACTTCCGCCTGAAATTAAAGATAAAGAACAACAATTAAGAACTTTATCTTCGGAAAAAGAGGAATTACTTAAAAAAGAAAAGTATACAGAAGCCTCTGCCTTAAAAGAAAAAGAACATAAATTAAAAGAAGAATTAAACGATTTAAAAACCGCTTGGCAAAATAAGCAAGGCAAAAAAAATATTAAAGTTACCGAGGAAGATATTGCTTTGGTTGCTTCAAAATGGACAGGTATTCCCGTAACCCGCTTAACGCAAAGCGAGACGGAAAAAATCTTGAAAGCCGAAGAATATTTACACAAACGCATTATCGGGCAAGACGAAGCGGTTAAAGTTATTGCCAAAGCTTTAAGACGTTCAAGAACAGGTTTATCAAACCCAAACAGGCCAATCGGCGGATTCTTATTTTTAGGGCCGACAGGTGTGGGTAAAACAGAACTTGCGAAAACACTAGCAACATTTTTATTCGGTGATGAAGAGGCAATGATCCGCCTTGATATGTCTGAATATATGGAAAAGTTTACTGTTTCCCGCCTTATCGGTGCGCCGCCGGGATATGTGGGTTATGAAGAAGGCGGTCAGTTAACAGAGGCAGTCCGCCGCCGCCCTTACAGCGTTGTCGTCTTGGACGAATTTGAAAAAGCACACCCCGATATTTACAATATTTTGCTTCAAGTTTTAGACGAAGGGCAGCTTACTGATAATTTGGGCCATAAAGTAAATTTTAAAAACACAATTATTATTATGACCTCAAATATCGGTGCGCGTGAAATTACAAATAAAGGTTCGCATCTTGGTTTTTCCGCCGAGCAAAATGAGCAAGCGGAATATACCGATATGAAAACAAATGTTATGGAACAAGTGCGCAAAACTTTCAACCCGGAATTTATTAACAGGCTTGATGAAATTATAGTTTTCCACTCCTTAACCGAGGATAATGTTTTGAGTATTTTGGACTTAAACCTTGAAAATATTTCCAAAAAACTTGTGGCGCAAGATTTAAAAATAAAGTATACTAAAAGTGCAAAAGAATATTTAGCTAAAAACGGATATGAGCCGAAATACGGCGCGCGCCCACTCTTGCGCACTTTACAGCGCGAACTTGAGGACCCGCTTGCCGAATTTATTTTGGTCGGCCAATATCCGGCGGGAACAACAATTTCAGTAGACTTTGATGAAACAAAACAAAAATTAACTTTTAAGGCCCAAAAGCCGCATAAAAAATAGGAGAGTATATGGCAGAAGATAAAGATAAAAAAGCAACTTTAGATAAAGCAAAAGCATTGGAGCTTGCAATCAGCCAGATTGAAAAGTCCTTCGGTAAAACCGCCATTTCAAAACTTGGCGATAATGTCGTTAAAAGAGTGGAATGTATCCCAACGGGTGCCCTTTCGCTTGATTTGGCACTCGGTATCGGCGGTATTCCGCGCGGCCGCGTTATTGAAATTTACGGTCCTGAAGCCGGCGGTAAAACAACTTTAAGTTTGCATATTGCCGCGCAAGCGCAAAAGAACGGTGGCATTGTTGCCTTTATTGATGCCGAGCATGCTTTGGACCCTGTTTATGCAAGTAAAATCGGTGTTAATACCGACGAACTTTTAATTTCCCAGCCCGATAGCGGTGAACAAGCTTTAGAGATTGCGGAAAAATTAGTTTCTTCCGGCGCGGTTGATTTGATTATTGTTGACTCCGTTGCTGCCCTTGTTCCGCAAGCGGAAATTGAGGGGGAAATGGGTGATGCACATGTCGGCTTACAAGCGCGTTTAATGTCCCAAGCACTTCGCAAATTAACAAGCTTACTTAATAAAACAAAAACGAGCATTATTTTTATTAATCAGCTCCGACAAAAAATCGGTATAATGTTTGGTAACCCCGAAACAACCCCCGGCGGTCTTGCTTTAAAATTTTATTCTTCCGTCAGAATTGACGTAAGGAAAATTGAAAATATTAAACAAGGCGAACAAGTTATTGGCACCCGCGTGCGCGCAAAAGTTGTAAAAAACAAAGTTGCGCCACCGTACAGGCAAGCTGAATTTACCATGTTGCACGGTGAAGGTATTTCCCGCGAATCTTGCTTAATTTCAATGGGTGTTGACAGTAAAGTAGTGGAAAAGAGCGGCACTTGGTATATTTATAACGGTGAAAAGTTAGGCCAAGGCGCAGAAAATGCCCGCCAATACTTAAAAGACAACCCCGAAGTCGCTAAACAAATTGAAGATAAATTAAGGGAAATTTACCTCGGCACAAACACGCCTGTTCCAAGCAGTAAAAAGAAATAATTTATTCCTTGTTTCTTGTTTTGTAACCCCTGTGTTTTTTAGCGCAGGGGTTTTAGTTTAGATTATACTTTTGATAACTATTATTTATACCACTTGGTGTCATGACATTACCGATATTCCCCTTAATTCCTAAAGAATCGCATAAACGGTTTGTCCTTTTATTATTTTCTTCGGCTAAACACATTTTTTTATGATTTCTGTTAGTAAGGTAAGAGGTGAAAAATGTTTCGAGATAAATAATAGAAAGATCTTTTTTACCACAATTTATTGTAGAAGATTCTGGGGCATAAATATATATACAACAAAACATATTAGCACTTGAACGGCATTTATAATGCATACCGAAAGTGTAATCAATATTAAAATCACTTGGTAAAGTAAAAGACAGATCATTGAAACTTTTTGGGACATCGCCTTTTGATAAAATATATTCATCATAGGCATCACGGAGTGAAGCACCCATGGCTTGATATTTTGCAAATTCCGCTTTATCAACTGCGAGCTGATATTGCGGCAAAGCAATTGCCGCCAAAATTCCGATAATCAAAACAACTACCAAAAGTTCAATTAAAGTAAAACCTCGTTTACTGTTTTTTTATTTTAAACATAAACCCTCCTAATTTTATTTATGCAGTGTGTCAAGCACCACATTACATAAATTATAGAAAAAAAAAAAAAAAAGCTTGTCAAGGTTATCGTCGTAAAACTAAACGCATATTAGAAAAATAAAAAGAATAAATCCGTTAGGATTTTAACATTATATTAGATTATGTACAAGGATTAATCAGCACTTTTTTTGCCGGAAATAAATGCTGCTACCAGTTTTGTCGTTTCAAAACGTTGCAAAAATATTTTTAAAATTACCGTTAAGGGAACTGCAAGCAAAGCACCCATAACACCCCAAATCAAAGCCCAGAAAATCAAACTTGCAACTACTACTATCGGGTTTAAATCCATACTTTTGCCCAGCCATTTTGTTTCCAAAATATTACCTACAACAAAATGTATGGCGATAATTAAAATCAAAGCAAAAAGCAAATGCCAATCAAAACCGTATTGCAAACATAAAACGGGCAAAGGTAAAATGGTAGCAATACTCGGCCCGATATTCGGTATAAAGTTAAGCAGGAAAGTCAGCAAAGCAAACATTGAGGCAAGCTCCGCATGCACGACGGATAAAACTATCCACACACAAACCGCAGCAATTATTGATATACCGATTTTAACAATCAAGTAATATGAAATATGTTCTTCTATCTTTGTTAAGAACATATTTGTTTTTTGCGTTACGCCGCCCATTAAAATAAAAGTCAAAAATAAAACAACCAAAAAAGCATTTGAAAATAAAGAGAAGATATTGCCGCCCATTGTCTTTATCATATTCATTACAGGTATTTGCCGCGCATATTCCATAAGTAAAGCTTCGTCGGCCTTAATGCCTCTTTTCTGCAAAGCGGTAAGCAACCAATCAAGAGCATAGGTTAGTTTTTGGGAATATAAATCCGCACTTTTTATAAAAGTTTCAATGGAGCTTGAAATAAATAAAACAGAACCTAAAATAAAACTTACAAATAATATTAAAGTGACAGTAAGCCCAATATATTTCGGTAATTTGAATTTTTTGTTAAGCCAAACAGTAGTGGTATTTGCGACCATCGCAATAAATAATGCGATAGTAAAAGGCAGTAATACTACTTTTGCATAAACCATCATCGCAGTTAAAGCGGCAGCTGCCAAAATCATCAAGCAGATATTGTTTATCGGTGCATATTTTTCAAGTAAAGATTTTTGTGCGTCTTTCATTTTATTCCCATTTATTCCCGCGCAAATTATAAATAAAGGATAGCATTTTTTATTTATTTAGCCAAGAGATATTTAGTTAAGGAGTGATTACAGTTTGCTTTCTTACCACAGAAAAAATAAAAACCTGCCAAAAGGGACTCGGCTTACGGTTTTGATAGAGTATGAAATAATTTTTCAAAGAAAAACGCTTTATAAGTAGGGGCCCTCCCTCGCGGTGCTCGCCTTTTCAATAAAAGAGCATAAATTAATTTTTCAAATAAAAATGCCTTAGTTCTAGGCGCGAACTTGCGAAGTATACCGAGTTAACACGCGCGGAGCGCGGAGGTATTCGAGCAAGTGAGCAACAAAGAAATAAGGCATTTTAAGAAGAAAAATTTACTGGGGAGGGGACTCGGCTTACGGTAAAATTCCTGACGGAATTTTCCTCCAGCCCGGGCCTCGCGGTTTTTGCCTTTCGCTTCGCTCAAACAAAAACATCGCTCCGGCCTTCTCGTCCCCACGTGAGCCAAGCAGTTGGCTCACTTCCCCGTAGAATTTAAAAAGCCACCCATAAAGAGTGGCTTTTCAAATTCTACTGGGGAGGGGACTCGAACCCCTAAGCCCTTGAGGGCAATAGTTTTTGAGACTATCCTGTATACCAGTTCCAGCACCCCAGCAAACATCAATCTAACAATTTATTTTACCAAATTTGGAGAACTTACACAAAAAATATTTTTTAAATTGATTAATTAAACATTTATTTTATACAATATTTTTATGAATTTTGTTTACTACCTTGTTTTTATTTTTTTAACTTTGTTTACCCCTTTAGCTTTCGGCGGTAGCGAGCCATGGGGATTATTAACATTTAATTTAACTTGTATTATTTTCGGTTTTTTCGTCCTATTTAAAAAGCGGGAATTTATTTTAACTTCCGTCTCAAAAACAGTTTTATATTTGCTCGGTTTAATTATTTCTTTATCTTTTTTACAACTTATAACACAACATAATTTTTTGCAAAAACCGTATTATTTACCTTTCACTTTATGCAGGTATTTTTCTTTAGAAGGTCTTTCTTTATTATTTTCTTTATCAGTATTTTATTTTGCTTTAACGCAATTAGCGCGCCACGGCGAAGAAATTAAAAATATTATTTTGATAATGACAATAAATGCCGTTATAGTAACTTTGATAAGCATAGGTTTTAGGACGGAATATATTTATAATTTTACAGGGCTTACTTTAATTTCTTCTTTCGGTCCGTTTACAAGCAGGAATCATGGTGCGCAATTTGTAATGATCTCATTTTTCTTATCTTTATTTTTATGGTTGCCGCATTTTATATTAGTAAAAAACAGACGTTTACCGAATAAGAATATTTGGTTTTTAGTTTCCAGCATTATTTTATTTTCAGGTGTTTTTTGGGCACACTCTCGCGGTGGTGTTTTTGCTTTGCTTTTAGGTTTATTTATTCTAACTATTCTTTGTTCGCTTTATTTTATATCGAGCACAAAAAAGAAAATAATTTATATTACTGTTTCAGCCTTAATATTCGGGACATTAGTATATTTAGTGATACAAAACAGCGAAGCTTTGGGGCTTAGAACATTTGGCAGCGGATCCGATACTGCCAGACTACTATTATATGGTGCGGCGGTAGATATGTTAAAAGATTTTCCTTTTACCGGCGTAGGTTTCGATGCTTACAGTGCTGCCATAGATGCTTATCTCCCTTTTGCTTTAAAAGAATTTCCGCGTTATTTGCATAATGATTGGCTTGAACTTTTGCTTAGTTTCGGCTATATTATCGGTTCAATTATTTTATGTTTTATTTTTGTAATAGTTTTTAAAATAACAAAGCTTTTTAAAAATCTTGAGCCGAAAAAACAAGTGCGTTTATTTATTTTATGCGCCGGTTTGAGCGGCTTTGCTTTTACGGGGATAGTGGATTTCCCTTTCCATTTGCCGGCTTGTGCTTTGTTATTTTTCTGCACATTGGCTTTTGTAAGTGCCGAAACTTTTGATATGCAAGCTAAAAAAATATTTATTCCGCTTGCGGCAAAAATAATATTATGTTGTTTAGGATGTTTCTTTCTTTGGTTTAACTTTCAATATGTGCGCGCGTGGCGGAATTTTATTTTTGTAAAACAATTTTCGCCTAAAATACAAGCACAGGAATTAAATTTAAGTTTGGAATATTACCCTTCCCCTAAGTATATCAGGCATGCTTTGATCGGTAAATATAAATTGTTTAAGAGCAAAGATATCACTGAAGAAGAAAGGCAGTTTATAAAAGAAGATATACATTATTTGTCGGCTTTCTATTTAAAACAATACCCCAAAGATATAACCTTATCGCGGCTTTTCTCTTTAACTAAATAATTTGGTATAATATATTTATGTTAGGATATCGTAAACTTATATTGTATATTTTCGTTTCGGCACTTTTTATAGGGTGTAGCTCAAATAAAACAGTTGTAAAAAATGTTAATACAGCTATTTCCAATCAAGAAATAAATAAAGAAATTGAAAATATAAGAAAATCACAAGATTATTTACTTCAAGCAGGAGATTTGGTTGAAATAAAGGTCTACAAAGAAGATGATATGGACCGTACTTTAAGAATTTCCACCAATGGTTCAATAACTTTCCCGTTAATCGGTAATGTTAAAATTGCAGGTTTAACCGTAAGTGAGGCGGAGCAAAAACTAGAAAATGATTTACAATCTTATCTTAAAGCGCCCTCGGTATCGTTTTTAATTAAAGAATATGCCAATAAAACAGTATATGTTTTAGGGCAAGTTAAAAAACCTTCATCTATCGCCATTATGCCTGAGAAGACAATGACCTTGCTTGAAGCCATAACTTCCGCAGGCGGTTTTACCGACGTTGCAGCCATATCAAAAGTCAAAATTTTGCGTATGGAAAACGGCGAACAAAAATCTATTGAGGTAGATGTTTCACAAATCACGAAAGAAGGGAATAAACAATATGATGTACCTTTAAGGCCTGCTGATGTCGTGTTTGTTCCGCAAAGCTTATTTTAAATTATGAACGAGATTCAAGAAGAAAATATTGATTTTACTTTTTACTTCCAAGCCCTTGTAAAACATTGGCGTTTGATAGTTGGTATGTTATGCGTCGGTTTAATCGGTGCAGTACTTGCTAATGCTTTAATGCAGCCGCGCTATAAAGCAACTGTTTTAATGATGATTGATAGAGAAAATGCCGGTCGTATGGAACAATCTGCTTTCGGTTCTTGGGCCAGCGATGAAGATTATTACAGAACACAATATAAACTTTTAGAATCTAAAACCTTGCTTGAAAAAGTTTATAAAGATTTGAATTTGACGGAAGTACCGGAATTCTCTAGTGGGTGGAAGAGTTTGAGAGGCAGTTTATCAACCACACCTATAACACGTTCACGTTTGGTGGAAGTTACAATTACTTCTTATGATAATAGTTTGGCTGCTAGAATTGCAAATCATTTAGCTAAATCTTTTGCGGAACAAAATATTAAGAACCGTCTTTATATGGCAGGGGAAGTCCTTGCCGCTTTGGAAAGTACCGAAAAAAGCCCCGAACAACAAGAACTTTTAAATTCTTTACCGCAAATTGTTAACAGTGATTTTATTAAAGGTTTAAAAAATCAAGAGCTTGCCAAATCAAGCGAACTTTCACGTTTGCTCGGTAAATATACTGAACAACATCCGGAAGTCGTTTCCACCAAAAAACAACTTGCAGCCATACAAGATATCATTAACAGGGAAACAAAACGCCTTTTGCAAAGTATTAAAATTGATTTATCAGGTCAATTTTCCGCCAATAATATTAGGGTTATTGATGAAGCAATTGTTCCGGAAAGGCCGTATAGACCGCGTAGATTTTTAAATATTCTTATAGGTTTAGCGGCAGGTTTACTTTTGGGTGTTATTTTTAGTTTACTTTCTGAATTTTTAAATAATACTATTAAATCCCCTAAAGAAGTTGAAGAAATTTTAAAATTACCTTTATTGGGTTTTGTTCCTCATGAAAAACAAAGAAAAGGTTTTGAAGATTATAGAATAATGTTAAAAGAAGGTAATGTTCTTACTGCGGAAAATATTAGAAATATTCGCACGATGTTAAGCTTTTCTTTAAATGCCGGTAAAACAAAAGGTGTACTTATAACAAGTTCTTTACAAGGTGAAGGTAAATCCTTTTTAGCATCTTCTTTAGCGGCAGCTTTTGCGCAAATCGGTAAAAAAGTTTTATTAATTGACGGCGATTTAAGGCGCGGCCGCTTGCATAGAATTTTCAAACTTTCAAATGAAAATGGTTTAAGTTCCTTATGGACCGAAGGTCAAACTTTAGATAGTGCTAAAAAATCTATCCAAAAAACAGATGTTAAAAATTTATCAGTTTTAACTTCGGGTGCAAGGCCTGCAAATTCTTCCGAACTTTTAAGCACACCTATTTTAAAAGAGTTTATTGAAAGTTTATTCTCAGATTACGATTTAATTTTAATTGATTGCCCTGCCTCTTTACCTGTTGCAGATACCTTCCTTTGGGGGCAGATAATTGATAAAGCGGTTTTTGCAATAAAGCAAGGTAAGACCTCTGTTAAGAGTGCCAAGTTTGCTTTAGAGCGCATGAAACAGGCTAATATTAAAGTTATCGGTTGTATGATTAATGACTGCCACCATAGCGGTACGCCGTATGGGGAGTATGGTTATTACAAGAACTACTACAACGATAAAAAATAATTAATAAAGAATTTACAAAAACTATTCTTTGTCGGCAGCGTCTTTTTGGTAAATTTTGATTTTTCAGCTCCTAAAGTACCGAGAGTCGCTTCGCTCCCGTTCTTCTTAGTACTTGTCGTCGCAGTAAAAATCAAAATTTCCTCAAAAATACTTGCCGGGTTTTAGTAAACGGTTTGGCTTTATTTAATTAAAATGCTATACTAAATTAAGAGGTTTTTAAAAAATGTAGGGTTAAATGCCCTAAAAAATTTTGTTTTTTTGGAACCGTAATAATACGGGAGGCTTTTGAGAAATCAAAAGAACCTTTAGACTTCCAAAATAAACAGTCGTTTTATTGAATATATAAGTATCCGACGGGAGAAAGTATATTTAATTCTGCCGCCAAAAGGCGGCAGATACGGCTGCGTATTTTGGCTCGTCTAAAGGTCTAAAATATGACAGCCGTTTTTAATTGGCTGAAATTAAATAGAGAGGTAAAATTATGTCGGAAGATATTAAAACAAAAATTAAAGAGGAAATAAAAGAATTTGATGAACTTATTAAAAAATATCCCCGTATAGAAGAGTTATATTTTTGCCG
>JAZOVE010000018.1:0-30783 GCA_045658545.1 Elusimicrobiaceae bacterium | reverse complement strand
CACCGTCTACATCAATAAGGTCAATATCAAGGTCAGAGAAGTCCTTGGTATAATCATTGTTATTAAGATACCAACCATGTTCACTCTTTGCTACTGCTTGCATAGTGTTAAGGGCATCTGCAACTCTGCTCTTTTCCACTGCTTTTCTGTACATAGGTAATGCTATCGCTGATAGTATACCTATAATAAGTACAACAACCAAAAGTTCTATTAATGTAAAACCTTTGGCAACACTTTTTATTTTGCTCATAAAGCCTCCTAATTTTCTTTATACGGCGTTTTTGCACCATATATGAAAATTATAGAAAAAAAAAAAAAAAAGCCTGTCAAGAGGCATCGTCGTGAAATTAAACGCATATTGAAAAAATATATAAAACCCTGTGTATTTTTTTACACAGGGAACAATTAAAAAGTGATAAAAAATTTTTTACGGAGAGGTGTTGCCGACGCCGAGTTTCAGTAGTTTGGCTAAAGCATAATCATTTTGTGCTTCTTCTTTTTGGCCAAGTTGTTCATAACATTTTGCGCGCATTAAATAGGCTTCAGGGGTAGTGCTATATTCTAAAGAAACGCTATAAACTTGTTTTGCTTTTTCAAAATCACCGTTCAAAAATAAAATACCGCCCATAGAATTTAAAGCCGCAACATTTGACGGGTTTAATTTTAGCGCCTCAAATAAAACATTATAAGCTTCCTGATAGCGGCCTAAATTTGCAAGCGCCGCACCTTTGGCGGAAAGTACGCTTGAATTATGTTTTTCATAACTCAAAACATAATCAAAATCTGATAAGGCTTTATCATACTTGCCTAAATTATAATACAAAGAACCGCGGTTTTTATACGCTTCCAAATTATAAGGGTTTGCGGCAATTGCTTTATTCAAATATTTTTCCGCTTTGTCGTATTTAGCGGTTTTTAAATACATTTCCCCGCGGGCGCCATAATCGGCTGATTTTGATTTTACATTAGCGCACGCCGTCATAAAAATCAAACAAAACAAAATAAAAATGCTATGGTTTTTTAATAAGTTTTTCATCTTTATCCCCTAAAGAACGAAGTTCCTTTTTATGTTCAGTTAAATAAGCAAGGGCTTCAGCCCTATTTGTAAATTTGCCTTCTACTTGAAGCTCGGCAAGATGCTCTAAAATTTTACCTATTATTCTGCCGCTTGGCAATTTTAATTCGCGCATAATATCTTTACCGTCAAGTAATTTTTCCGGCAAAATAATTTTTTGGTTCTCTTTAAAAAACTTTGTAAAAAGCAAATTAAGCATTTGAAGATGCCTCAAAGTTTTACCTTCCGCACCGAGGTTTTTGCCTTCTTCGATAGTCATAACGGGATCTTGCGCTTTCGGTAACATTGTCTTTAAACTTTCCATTGAAACATAACTGGTATAATCTGCCCAACATAAAAATAATAAAGGTATACCGGCAGGCCCAAGCTCTTTAAAAAATTTATAAACGCCGCGGTTTGTAACAATTTCATTACTTGCTAAATTACTGGGGCGCAAATGCGAAGATATCATTTTGCAAATTAATTTACGTTCCAAAGAAGAATAACGCAAATCTTTTAAAAAATATTCGGCGCGCCTTGCCCCTTGTTGTTCGTGATAGAAAAATCGCAAGCGCCCGTCTTTCATTTTTGCGGTTTCGGGTTTTGATATATCGTGCAAAAATGCCGCCATTTTATAAAGCGCTTTATCTTTGCAAAATTGCTCAAGGTCTTTTGCAAAATCAGGGAAGCATAATTCTAAATTATCAAGTAAAAATTCTATACGGTCTACGACAAGCAAAGTATGTTTCCATACACCGCCCTCGCCGTAATAACACTCTGCGCAGGTCTTTTGGTCCGCGAGTTTAGGGAGCAGTTTTTTAAATAAACCCAAATCTTCCATCACTTTTAAATAGTGTGCGGTGTTTGGTGCACGCATAAGGCGTTTTAATTCTTCCTGTATACGCTCACCCGACGGTTTATTTGCTTTGCTTGCATTTGCTTTTATTAAAGCTAAAGTATCTTCATCAATTTCAAAACCGCGTTCGGCGGCAATTCTAAAAGCGCGGAATAATCTTAAAGGGTCTTCTTCAAAAACTTTAGGGCCGTTTGCAATTATTTTTTTATTTTCTATGGCTTGTTTGCCGTCATTTAAGTCAATTAAATCTTCTTCTTTTATTTTGGAAAGTAAAATTTTTATTTTACCGTTTTCTTCTTTTATTTTTAAAGTCGGTTTACTTGAAACAGGCAAAGCAAGCGCATTTATTGTAAAATCTCGGCGCGGTAAATCTTTTAAAATATCGTCGCTGTCCAAAGCCGATAAATCAATTTGCAAACCGTCTTTTGTAGTTAAGCGCCAAACGCAAAATTCAGGGTCCATTTCAAAAGCAGAGGCTTTTAAAGCAAGCGCTAAAGTTTTGGCAACTGTTTTGACTTCCGCACGCGGCAAAGCAAGGTCAATATCACCGGAATATTTACCCAAAAAACTATCAAGCAAACATCCGCCGACGTAATAGGCAGCTTCTTTAGCTAATAATTCGGAAAGTTCTTTCCCTATCAACATTATTGTTTTACTGCGCTCAAGGCGGCTTCTTTAGCGGCTTTTTCGGCGGCCTTGGCGGCCTCTTCTTCCTTGAATTTTAAAATCGCTTCTTTGCGGAGTTCGCGCTTTAAAATTTTGCGCATAGAATTTTTAGGAAGTTCTTTTTTAAATTCAATATCACGCGGGCGCTTATAATTATCAAGGTTATTTTTGAGGTATTTTCTAAAGTCAAGTTCATCAAATTCCACACTGCGTTTTTTGACGGCATATAATTTGATAAATTCCCCGCCATGCCCGTCCGGTACGCCAATAACGGCACATTCTTCAATAGCGGGATATTCCATAATGGTATGTTCAACTTGCGCGGAAAATACTTTAAGACCTTTGATAATAATCATATCTTTTAAGCGGTCTTTTATGACGATAAAACCTTCATCATCAATCAAACCTATATCGCCGGACCTAAACCACCCGTCTTTATCAAAAGCGGCGGCGGTAGCCTCGGGGTTATTATGATAACCTTTAAAGACATTATCACCTTTAATAACAATTTCGCCTTCGGTATTTTTCGGAAGTTCATTACCTTCTTCGTCAATAATACGCACTTTAATATAAGGCAAATTGATGCCGACTGTTCCGTGCTTACGGTTTTGCTCTGTATTAACGCTGACGACAGGGCTCGTTTCAGTTAAGCCGTAACCTTCCAATATTGGTATACCGAGTTGTTTTTCAAAATGGTCTTTTGTTTCTTTGCTTAAAGGTGCGGCGCCCGACACGCAAAAGCGCACTTTCCTAAAAGCCCAATATTGCAAGTATATACGTTTTAGGCCTTTTGCTTCTTTTGACAGAACACTGTAAATTTGTGGAATTGCCGTCATAATTGTTATGCGTTCACGCCCCATCAAATTAAGCCAAGCTGCTGCAGGCGTAATATTTGCAACGACAACCGTTTTCATACCAATGCTTAAAGGAATAACAACATTAACCGTCCACGCCAAAGTGTGGAACATAGGTAAGATGCAAATCATTGAATCGTCATCGGAAATTTTAAAGCTGATTACCGTAGAGATTACATCTGACATTATATTTTTGTGGGAAAGCATTACCCCTTTCGGTAATCCTGTTGTACCGGAAGTATATAAAAGCATAGCGGTATCGTCAATAGTGGGATGGCAGTTTAATGTTTCTGAATTAAATTTACTGTTTTTTACTTCATTCCAAAAAAGTTTGATACTACCGTCCGTTACCATTGAGGCAGCACTTGAAGAAATTTCATCAGTAGTAAAAAGATATTTTACATTCGGTAAATCTTTTTTAATTGCAGCATAATGGCGCAAAAATTCCGCCTGTGTAACAACTGCTTTTGCACCGCTGTTTGTTAACATATATTTAAGTTCTTCAGGTTTTGAAACCATAAAATTAATAGGCAAACTTACCGCACCTATTTTATACAGTGCATAATTTGTGATAATAGTTTCAACGGAATTGCGGTGCGCTATGGCAACATGGTCGCCTTTCCTTATACCGTGCTCCCAAAGCATATCGGAGGTACGGTCAATAGTCATTAAAAGTTCGTGGAAGGACCAAGTCTTTCCATTAAACACGACAGCCGGGGCTTCCGGTTTACGGTAGGCGCTGGCAGTCAAAGCTGTATATAGGTCTGTCATTTGCATATATATATATTTTACTAATTATAGCGGCTTTGTTTCAAATATTTATACCACCTATTGAAATTCAAGGTGTAAATTTGTAATATAATGTTAAGAAGTTATATAACATAAGGAGCGAATATGTCAGTTACATTTAATAAAGAAGATTTACCTACATCCACTTTTGCTTGCGGGCCTTCACAGGGGCATCCGCAAATCCGCAAAACACCTGTTTGCGATATGTTTTTTGAAAGAAGCCACCGCGCTGCCGATATTGCCGCAAAAGGTTTATATCATGAAGCGACGGACAATTTAAGAAAACTCCTCAATTTACCGCAAGATTATACAATTATTTTCTTTCTGGGCGGTGCAACACCGGCACTTGATTCCGTTGCTTGGAATTTAACCAAAAAATCAATTTCCGGTTTAAGTTTTGGGGCATTTTCCAAAATGTGGTGCAAAAAAATTGCCTCTTGCCTTGAAGATGATGTTAAAAAAGATTTTAAAGAACCGAAAGAAGGTGAGTTCTTCCCAACTGAAAAACCTGATTTTAATGCAAGTTTAGTTGTAATGACCCCTAATGAAACTTCAATGGGTGTACAAATCCCAGACGAATATTTAAAAGAAGCTTGGGCAAAAAAAGGACCGGATACTTTAATTGCTTGGGACTGCACCTCTTGCGCCGGCGGCCGCGCTTTGCCGGAAAATATTTTTGATGTTATGGTATTTTCCATGCAAAAATGCTTTGGCGTCGGCGGCGGTTCAAGCGTGATGATTTTAAGCCCTAAAGCAGTTGCACGCGTGGAAGAAGTCAAAAAAATCAGACGCATACCGTATAGCTTGGACTTAACGGAAACCATTAAAAAAGCACAAGAAAAATCACAAACTTTAAACACCCCCTCAACAATAAATATTTGGATGTTTAACGAAGCTTGCAAATGGATGCTCTCCCGCGGCGGTATTAAAGCGATGGACGCGCTTTGCAAAACACACGCAAATTATATTTGGGATTTTGCCGCAAAAACCGATTATTTAAAACCTTTGGTAGATAAAGCGGAAAACCGATCATACACAACTGTTACTTTAGCGATTACAGATGATAAAATTGTTGACGCAGATATTTCCGCCGCATTAAAAGCAACCGGTTTACCGAATTTGCAAGACGGTATTAAGAAATATTCTTCCGTAAAACAAAACTCTTTAAGGATTGCATGTTTCCCGTTCGTTGATATTGACGGAGTCGGGCAATATGAAAAACTTTTTAACGCAGTAGATAAAATCGTAAAAGATTTAAGGAGTGCAAAATGAAAATTTTGATTGCAGATAAATTCCCTAAACATTGGCAAGAAGTTTTGGCAAAAAATAATCAAATAACTTTTGACCCGAAACTTGATGAAAACACCTTGCCCGCCGCAATTAAAGATAATGAAATTTTAATTGTCCGCAGTACAAAAGTTACCCCTGCCGTTATCAACGCGGGAACTGCTTTAAAACTTATTATCCGCGCAGGTGCCGGTTATGATACTATTGACACCGCTTATGCCGCCCAAAAAGATATTGCGGTTTGCAATTGCCCGGGGACAAATTCACTTGCGGTTGCTGAACTTGCGATGGCTTTAATGCTTGCACTTGACAGGCGAATTTACAACAATGTACGCGATTTGCGCGACGGCAAATGGAATAAAAGCGAATATTCAAAAGCACGCGGAATTTTTGGCAAAAAGCTCGGTATTTTAGGGTTTGGAAATATCGGCAAAGCGGTTGCAAAACGCGCCGCAGCTTTTGGGCTTGAAATATTTGTTTATGATCCTTTTGCTAAAGAAGAAGTTTTGGCGCAATTTAACGCAAAGCGTATAAACGATGTTTATGAACTTGCAAAAACCGTTGATATTATAACAGTACATTTGCCTTTGAAAGAGGAAACAAAAGGCCTATTCAATAAAAAATTCTTTGATGCTATGAAAGACGGTGCATATTTCATAAACACAGCACGCGGCAGCTTGGTAAATACTAAAGATTTAGTTGAAGTTTTGAAAACCGGCAAAATCCGCGCCGCTTTAGATGTTTATGAAAATGAACCTAAAGCAACCGACACCGTTTTTGATAAATCGGTTTTTGAAGGGCTTGAAAACTTTTACGGTACGCATCATATCGGTGCATCCACAGACCAAGCACAAGATGCCGTTGCCGAAATGGCGGTGCAAATCGTGGAAGAATATGGCAAAAATAAAACATTTTTGCATAAGGTTAATTAGGTGATTTATGGCAATAATTAAACCTTTTAAAGCATATCGCCCCGCAAAAGATGCGGAAAAAATTGCCTGCCCACCTTACGATGTAATTTCAAGCGACGAAGCCCGCAAAATGGCAGAGGGTAACCCGATTTCCTTTTTACATATTGATAAACCGGAAATTGATTTGCCTGTGGAAACGGATCTTTATGATAGTTCCGTCTACGCAAAAGGGCGCGAGAATTTGGATAAATTTATCCGCGAAGGTATTTTAAAGGAAGAACAAAAACCCTGCCTTTATATCTACGCGCAAACGATGAACGGCCGCACGCAATATGGCATAGTTGCCGCAACTTCTACCGACGAATATAATAAAGGCCTAATCCGTAAACACGAACTTACCCGCAAAGATAAAGAAGAAGACCGCACACGCCATATTCAAACTTTGGCAGCCACAACCGGCCCTGTGTTTTTGACTTATCCGGACAGCCAAAAAATAAATGCGCTTGTTGCCGAAATTTGCAAGAAAGAACCTATTTATAATTTTACTACAGAAGATAAAATTACACACAAAGTTTGGGTTATTTCAGACGATTCAATTATAAATATGCTTGAGCAGGAATTTAAAAATATTCCGCTTTTGTATGTGGCTGACGGGCATCATAGGTCCGCATCTGCGTCGAACAATGCACGCCAAAAACGCGCGCAAAACCCAAACCATACAGGTAAGGAAAGTTATAATTATTTCCTTTCCGTAATCTTCCCGGCAAGCCATTTATATATAATGGCTTACAACCGCCTTGTAAAAGATTTAAACGGTTTAAGCGAAACAGAATTTTTTGACGCATTAAAACAAAATTTTGAAATTGAAAAAACATCTTTACAAGTGCCGACTGCTCGCCATCAGTTTTGTATGTATCTTGATAAAACTTGGTATCTTTTGACGGCAAAACCGACTGCTTTTGATGCTGCGGATGCCGTCGGCAGTTTGGATGTATCTATTTTACAAAATAAAGTTCTTGCACCGCTGCTTGCCATACAAGATCCGAGGACCGATAAACGCATTAGTTTCGTCGGCGGAATACGCGGCACAAAAGAACTTGTTAATGAAGTGGACAGCGGCAAATATAAAGTAGCATTTTCAATGTACCCGACAAGCATTGAAGAACTTATGAAAGTGGCTGATAAAAACCTTATCATGCCCCCCAAATCCACTTGGTTTGAACCGAAACTCCGCAGCGGTTTACTTATTTATAAATATTAATAAGTAGCAAATATTAACACAAAGCCCCGTATAAAAACGGGGCTTAATTTAATAAATTTACGGTTTAATTGTTTCCTTTAAAATAGCAAGGTCAGTTTCATTTAAAGACATTTCTATTTCAAGCATATAAAAATCGTTTTTAAGATATTCTTGCCAGCCGGCAGGCAGTTTTACATAGTCCTTAAAAGTGGTAATAAGCGGCAAATTACCGCGCAAAGATGCAAGCGTTTTAATATCGTCTAAAGTATAAGTTTTATGGTCTGCATAGCGCCAAGTTTGTTTTAAATTTATGCCTAAATTTTTGAGGGTAGTTTCAAAAGATTTCGGGTCCCCAAGCGCGCAAAAGCAGGCCGCCGAGCCTTTTAAAGCGTCAAGTTTAACGACTTCATTTTTAATTAAATCAAAATAATTTTTCGGTTTATGCGCCGCCTCAAGAATTTGCAGGGAAGAATTATATTCCTTTATTTCCTTTTTGATATTTGCAATTTTTGTTTTTGAGGCCAAATCACTATGTGTTAATAAAACTAAATCAGCGCGTTTGAGAGCTGTTAAAGGTTCGCGCAAATTACCATAAGGTAAAAGCCCGCCACCAAAAGGATTTTGTGCGTCAAGCAAAACTATATTTCTATCCCTTTTTAATTTATGATGCTGAAAACCGTCATCAAGCAATATTACTTGGCTTTTAAATTCTTCCTTTGCACGCTTTGCAGCTTTGTAGCGGCTTTTACTGACGATTACAGGCACCTGTTTATCTTTTAAAAGAAGATTCATCATATATGGCTCATCACCGGCATTTTGCCAATTTAGAGAGCCTTGGTCATATAAAACAACGACATCTTGCCCCTTTTTGGGTCTCTTATAACCGCGCGAAACAACCGCAACCCTTAAACCCATTTCCGCTAGCAATCTGGCACAGAGCATAACCATCGGTGTTTTGCCTGTTCCGCCTGCTGCGATATTACCGATACACACGACAAAACTATCAACACTTTTTTGCTTTTTGATTTTTAATTTGTAAAGGAGTAAATTAAATTTTACCCCCAGCAAATATAAAAAGGAAATCATTTTGAGTGAAATTTGACCGATTTTATATTTAAGGATTTTATTACGCAAGTTTATCATACCTTAATTATATTATTTTATAAACTTGCTTGTAAACAAAATTTAAAACACAAAACCCGCGCCTAGGGGTTCGGCGCGGGAGGAGGAGAGAATATGAATTACATTAGGGGTTATCACTCATATTCCGATATGCAATCTGCTAATTTAGTGAAGTTGTGATGTGTTCCCATAGGGCTTTCCTTATAGGATACATAACAATTTTGTTTACCTTCGTTAGAGAGTACGACCATCTTTGTATTACTTACCGATAATAAAAATTTTAATGTTTGTTTCATAGCTGTCACCGCCTTATTTACTGCTTCTTATACTTAAATTGTAGCGGTTTTTTGAAAAAAATAAAAGGGTCTAAAGGGTACTTTTTTAGGTTATTTGGACCTATAAAAAATTTCCCTTAAGACCTATATGGTAACAAGCGCTTTCGTCGTAAACCAATAATCAATGTTTACAAAATTTGGATTTTTTACATTAATGTTATAAAAAATATGGAACTATGCTTAGCACTTGAAAATATGCTAGTCCATTTTGTACTATTTATATATGGACATAAAAATTAATTCAAACCAAATTTCCATAATTACAACCGATACAAATAAACAGGAAATTGTAAAATCTTTAGTTGCAAATATTTGCACAAATGCAAGTTTGAACCAAGAGGAAATTTATAAAGCCATTATCAAACGCGAGCAAGGCATAAGCACAACCCTTGAATCGGGACTAAGCATACCGCACGCACGCATTGAAGGGCTTGATTCCTTTAAAGCCGCTATCGCCGTTATACCGCAAGGTATTAAAGACGAATCAAATGCACTTATCAAAGTGATATTCTTATTTTTATCACCGAGCGGGGAACAATATTTCCCGGAACATTTAAAATTGCTTGCTAAACTTGCTGAAACTTTTACCCCTGCTTTTATTGAAGAAATTTGCAAACTCAAAACGGCAGAAGAAATTGCCGCCAAATTACCCTTTTAATTATGAATCAAGAAGATACTTTAACAAACACGCAGACAGGTTCTAAAGTTAAAGGCGTGGTAGTTATATCAACTGCTATGCTTACTTTTATTACCTTTTGGAAAGCAGCCGCAATTGTTTTATGCGATTTCGGCTCAAGCGCTTTTTATGCAGGCGGTATTGCTTATAATGCTTTCGGGCCTGCTTTCCCTTGGTATATTTTAGGGGTTTCCTTATTTTCGGGTTTACTTTTGATGATGTATTTGGAATCCTGCTCTATGTTTACAAGGAGTGGGGTTTTCCCCGTAGTAAGTGCAGGCCTTGGGGAAAAGGCCGCCCAACTTGCCGCATCCGCCCTATTATTTGATATGGCTTTAACAGGCCCTATCAGCGGTATCAGCGCAGGGAATTATTTAATAGGTTTAATTAACTCAACTTTTGCGACTTTTAAAATAGATTTTGCTTTTAACCCAGAAATGTTTTCAATGTTTTTTGCCGCCGCGGTGGTAATTTACTTTTGGTATCAAAATGTTAAAGGTATACAAGATTCCAGCGAAAAGAGTGCAAAAATAATCAAACTTTCTTTGATTATTTGCGCTGTCTTGTTTTTGTGGTCTGCAATAACTTTGGCTTTACGCGGAACAGTAACACTCCCACCTTTAAAGCCGCAACTTACAAAAGAGGCTATGGGTTGGGCAGCAAATATTCCGTTTATGCAAAAGGTCGGCTATATCGGCGTATTGATTGCTTTAGGGCATTCAGTTTTGGCTTTGAGCGGTCTTGAAACTTTAGCACAGGTCTTTAGGGAACTTGAATATCCTAAAGTTCAAAACCTCAAGAAAACCGCAATGATAATCTTTGTTTTTGCCGTTGTTTTTACAGGCGGTTTAACTTTCCTTGCCGCCCTAATTATTGCACCGCAAGATATGGCAAAATACAGCGACAATTTAATTTCCGGCCTTGCGATGTCTTTAAAAGGGCCGACATTTTTGAAACTTTTACTTCAGGCAGCAGTTGTCTTCGCCGGCGGTTTAATGTTATGCGGTGCGGTAAACACCTCAATAATCGGCGCAAACGGAACAATGAACCGTATAGCCGAGGCAGGTATTTTAACGGATTGGTTCCGCAAAATTCATAAAAGATATGGCACAACTTACCACATTATAAATACAATTTGTTTAACACAACTTTTCGTTATATTTCTATCACGCGGGCACGTTTATTTAATCGGTCAGGCTTATGCTTTCGGCGTGCTTTGGAGCTTTGTGTTTGAGATGGTATCCATCGTAATTTTGCGCTTCAAAAACCGCGAACAAAAACGCGAATTTATGATGCCGCTAAATATCAAATTTGACCATTTTTATATACCGATAGGGGCAACTATCGTCGGTTTAATTGTTATTGCTTTGGCGGGCATAAACTTGATTACCAAAAAAACCGCAACGATTTCAGGTGTATCTTTCGGGCTTGTATTATTTTTGATATTCCATATTTCAAGCCGCTTAAATGCAAAGAAAGCAAATATTATGTTTGAAGAAGGCCCGCGTGAAAAGTTAAATGAAACACAAATACCTGATTTAAAAAATGCTTTTGCGGATTTACCTTATAAAGAAAATGTTTTAGTTACCGTTAAAAATGCCGATAATTTGTATCATCTTGAAAAAGTTTTAACGGACTTAAAAGACAGCGAAATAAATATTATAGTTTTATATGTGCGCCCGCTTGATAACTGGAACGCAGGTAAAGACAGGGAAGGCAGAAGCGTGGACTATAAGGAACTTTTCACGCAAGTAATTTTGAAGGCGGAAAATTTCGGCCGCCCTGTGCATCCTATAATGGTTAGCAGTAATGATTTCTTTGCCGCTGCTGCGCAAGTTGCATACGCAGCAAAAGCTCAAAAAATTGTTATGGGTGTTTCAGGTACATACGGTGCAAATGAGCAGATGGAATATATGGTTATGGCTTGGGCGACAATACAGGATAAATATAAAATCACCGCCGAAATTTTATGGCCCGGCCGTGAAGTTTCATTTAAGTTTTAGGAGTTATTATGGCAATATTAAAAATCTATAAATATGGGGAAGAAATTTTAACACAAAAAACTAATAGAATAAATTTTAATTCTATGGAAAAGAAACTCCCTAAAATCATTGAAGATATGACGCAAACCTGTTTGATGATGGAAGGTGTCGGGCTTGCCGCGCCGCAAGTGGGGCTTAATATTGCTTTAGTGGTTGTAATGCTCCCGCAAAAAGAAGAAGGCAAATATAAAAGATATATTTTAATTAACCCCGAAATCACTTCAAAAGAAGGTAAGATTTTGAGCAAGGAAGGTTGTTTATCTTTCCCCGGCCTTGGTGTTGAAATTGAACGCGCAACCGAAGTTAAAGTTAAATATTTAGACGAGCGCGGCCTTCCTGTTGAAATGAAAGCCAAAGGTTTTTTAGCAATAATTTTACAACACGAAATTGACCATTTAAACGGTAAAACATTTATTGATAACTTACCGAAAGCCGCAAAAAACAAGGCCTTAAAAGATATAGAAGAATTATCTAAAGAGTGGTAATCTCATAACAAATTTTGAAAGATTATTAAAATTTTGATATAATATTATGGTAAGATTAAGTCACCGTAGCTCAGATGGTTAGAGCGGGCGTTTCATAAGCGCCAGGTCAGTGGTTCGATCCCACTCGGTGACAATTTTTTTTGTCTTCGTCTTTTCGGTTAATTTTTGTTTTTTCTACGGCTTCGGATACCTCCGCCCTATCGGGCGTGTTAACTCGGTATACCTCGCCTCGATAAAAACAAAAATTATCTCAAAAATACTCGCAAAAAGTTTCGCACCCTAAAAAATGAATAACAATTCTACATCTAAAGAAAAAAATAGTTTGAAAAACAAACATTTAGTGACAATTTTTTTGCCTTCGTCTTTGACATTCTTAATTTCAAGAAAACAATTATTTCTTTAACTCTTTTGCAGAGTTCGGTAATACGAAACTGATAGGCCTATCACGGTTAGGAACTTGTTTTACAACTTGAATAGTCCCCCCTGTTTCGCAAATAAAATTATAGCCGCGCATACATGCAGCACCATAAGGTTTCTTGCAAACTTCGCGTTTATCATAACTGCATAAAAACGGAATTCGCGGCGGATAGGTAGAAACGGTTATTGTTATTGAATTCCAAACATCAGATCGATTTATTTTCACATCTACATCGCGTAAAGATAAAAATTTGCGCATAGCAGGGTTTGTAAAACCTATATAATCCTGCACTTTCTTTTTAATATCGGACATCAAAAAGTTTTTATCCCAACCTTGCGTATATTTTACAGCCCTATGGCTTTCAAGCTGCCAACGGCGCCCTGCATAAGCGGAGGCAATTTCCGTCTTCTGTAAAACAATCAAAAGACCGTAAATTTTAATAATAAAAAGTGCTAAAATAAAAAATATCGGGAACAACAAAACAACTTCCGTTGTTGCCTGCCCGCGCTTTGAACGCAATGAGGAAAAGAGATTATTAAACATTACGGAAATAACCTCACTTGATATTTGGGTGTCGGGTTAGGCCACACGCAATTATTGCTTTCATTAGTGCATTGTAATGCCGCGCGCACATGTAATTTTTGAACATATTTTTTAAGATTAACCCTAAAATAATTATCAGGCGGTTCTATGACTTCGCGTATATCAACTCCGGTATAAAGCTTTTTCATTTTACTTCTTGTATTTTTATCTAGATATGAAAATTGGTATAAAGGCATGAACTTTTTATATCTATCGTTACCTGAATCAAAAGTTAATACTGCAGGTTCTGCATCACCATCTAAACGCCACCACCAGTTTATATTATCAAGACGGACAGATTCCAAACCTAATTTATAATCTTTAAAAGTTTTAACAGCATCTTTACCGCATTTATTCATCTCGCAAGAAGAACTGTTATAATAATAACTTTTCCTAAAAAATTCCCCGTCTTCAGTTAAACGTTCATAAACTTTCTTTTGCGATTCATAAATATTTTCAAACATTTTATATACTACAAGATACAAAGTTACAGGGTCAAAGATTCCGTTATCTTTTTCCGCATCATTTTCGTCTTCGGCATTTGAGGTATTATTAGCTGCTTGATTCGTGTTATTTTCTTCATCAGACCTATACACATATTTATATTTTGTTACTATATCTTTTGAATTGATACCATATTTTTGGCTTGCATCAACTTTTGGGTTTTCACTATTCCAATCTTTTGGGCGGCCGACACCTTCTTCTATTTTCTGTTGATCACCCTCAGCTTCTTTATATTTTAATTCCCATTTCCCCGCATTATCACTTGGATTGGAATTTACTTCAGCCATTGCAGGAAAAGCACCGGCTTGATAAAATAAATCATAATAAGTCATCCTTTCAGTTGCACCGGAACCTTCTTCAGGCGGGATTTCCTGCGTCATATTTTCCCTAAATACCCTAAAAGGAAAAGCTCCGTTAGTATATGCAACTGCATTTAAAAAGTTGGAATAAGAAGTAAGTTCAATAAAGGCGGCACTATCCAAAGCAAATTGGTTGCGGATTTTAAAACGAGATAATTTTGCCGTCTCAAACAATAAATAGATAACCAACAATATTGTAGGTATAAGTAAAATTGCCGGTAGAACAATTTGTGCTTTTTTGTTTTTTAAGCAGTTTAAAAACATACTACCCCAAAATATTACCGATTACGGTAAAAAAACCGCCCGCAAGTTCTTTATGAAAACTTATTGTAAAAGCTAAAATAAACGCAACAATAGAGCCAAGCATAAGCAAAAATTCAGCGGTCTGCTGCCCTTTTTTGTTTGCAATTATTTTAAATACTTTCATTTTATTTATCAGAGGATATTATCCCCAATTTTATTGCTTTAACAACAGCTTCCGTTCTGCTTGTTACACCGAGTTTATGAAAAGCACTGTTTAAATGATTCTTAATCGTTTTAACACTGCAGTTAAGTTCCATAGCAAGTTCTTTATTACTAAGGCCGGAACCGAGCATATCCAAGACCTTGACTTCGGTTTTGGTAAGTACAGCTTGAGTTGGGGCATTAGGTTCACCCATCTTACGAAGACCTTGGAGGAGTTTGCCCATCATCTGTTGCGGAATCATTAAACCTTCAGTAGTAAAAGTGCGGATTGAATTTACAAGTTCGGCAGCCGGCAACATTTTGGACAAATAACCGTTTGCGCCTGCTTGCACTGCTTCCATAACATGGGCTTCGTCTTCAAAACTTGAAAGCATTAAAATGTTTATTCCCGGATCGGTCTTTTTAATAAGTTTAGTAGCTGTTATACCGTCCATTTTAGGGAGTTTGATATCCATTAAAATTACATCGGGGTTAAGTTTTTTTGCTAATGCTACGGCTTCCTCGCCGTCAGCTGCTTCACCGACAACGGAAATCCATTTCTCACCCGTCAAAACATCTTTTATACCTTCCCTAAATAAGGTTTGATCGTCCGCTATTAAGACTTTTACTATTTTCTTTTTAGTTGCCATACTCTCTCCTATTTTTCTATGAGCGGCAAAGTGAAACAAAATGAAGAACCTTTCCCTTTACCTTCGCTCTCAGCCCAAATTTTGCCACCGTGATTTAAAATAATATCTTGCGCTATTGATAAGCCAAGCCCTAAACGCCCGCCGCCTGTTGCACTTTGATAAAAACTTTTAAAAAGTTCTTTTGTAAGTTCGGGCTCAATACCGTCCCCGGTGTCCTTTACTATTACTTTAGCATTTTTATCGTCATTTTTCACTACTAAAATTGAAATTCTGCCTTCTTCCTTGGTGTGCCTTATGCCGTTCTCGACGATATTTGAAATAACTTGCCTGATTCTTTTAGGGTCCCCGAAAACTAAAAAGTCCCCCTCGCTTTCAAAAGTCATTAAAATATTTTTGAGTTTTGCTTTCTCTTTAAAAACTTCAAAAGCACTTTTAAGCATTGAAGTTAGTTCAAATTCCTGTTTTTCTAAACGGAGTTTCCCCTTTTCAATAGCAGCCCAATCAACAAGGTCTTTAACTAAAACAAAAATTTGGCCGAGGCTTTGTTCCATATAACCCATTTTTTTCGTTTGGTCTTCGTCCGGTTTTTTAATTGTACGCTGAAGCATTTGAAAACTCATATTCAAAGCCATTAAAGAGTTTGATAAATCGTGTGAGACTATAGAGAAAAATTTACTTTTCATCGTATTTAAATTACTTAAATCGGCATTTGTTTTTTTGAGTTCTGCAAGAAGTTGGCGGTTGCTTTGTTCCAAATAAAATTTTTCAAGCGCCATTTTGATTGTTCTTTTCAAATAATCAAAATCTACCGGTTTCATCAAGAAATCGTAAACACTTTCCTGTATTGCTTTAACGGCAGCGTTTAAAGAGGCGTGGGCAGTTATCATTATAATTTGGCTTTTCTCATTAAAACGCCTAATTTCGTTGATTAAATCAAGGCCTGTACCGTCACCCAAATTATAATCCATTAAAATGACATGGTAAAAATCGGCACTTACAAGATCCATACACTCCTTTGCACTTTCGGCTTGATAGACATCATAACCTTCAAGTTCCAAAAGTTCCGCAAGAGTTTCCCTTAAATTATTATCATCATCAACAACCAAGATTTTTGCTTTTTGATTATCTGTCGTCATATCTTATTTTGCGGCAAGTTTGAAAATAAATTTCATTTTCGTTCCTTTGCCTTCCTCGCTCTTTAGTTTAAATTCCACTTTATTTCTGGCACAAACTTTTTTAACTACGGCAAGACCAAGGCCCGTACCGCGTGCTTTAGTCGTAAAAAACGGCGTAAAAATTTGCTCTTGTAAATGTTCGGGAATACCGGGGCCGCTGTCTGTAATGCTTAAAGAAGCTAAATTATCTTTTAACTTCTTTGTTTTTACGACGAGCATACCGCCATCAGGCATAACTTCTATGGCATTAGCTATAACATTTCTTAAAGCCTGTTTCATTTCTTCCGTATCTATTGTTACAGGCAAATCTTCCGTATAAAAATAAGTTGTAAGCTGAATATTTGCAGGGATAGGATATGAAGATAAAATTTCACGCGTATATAAACTTAAATCTATGGTTGTAAGTATTTGTTCCCTTGTGCGTGCATAACCTAAAATTTCTTCTATAATACTGTTAGCTTGTGTAATTTCGTCATCAACAACTTTAAAATTTTTAGCTATTTTTACGTCTACATCATTACCAAGACGCGCTTTAATTAAATATACCGCATTTTTTATAACTGCAAGCGGGTTTTTAATTTCGTGGCTGACGATAGATGCCATTTGCCCGATAGCTGCAAGACGTTCTTTTTTAATTAATTCATTTAAAGCAGTTCTGAGTTCTTTAGTACGGCTGCCAACCCTTATTTCAAGAGATTGATTTAACCCTGCGAGGTCCTCTCTTTCTTGTTCAAGTTCTTCAAAACGAATTTTAAGTGAATCAAGCATCTTTGCAAAAGCTAAAGACAAAGTACCTATTTCATTATCGGGGAAAGGTAAATCAGGTACTTTTTCCGTTTGGCCCTGCTCTATTTTGCGGAAAGCTTTTGTCATCGTCGTTAAAGGGGTAACCATAATACTTGACACATAAACACTCATAAATAAAGCGATAAATAAAACGATAGCAATAATTATGAATATTTCTTTATAAAATCTTTTAAAAATGCCAAGCCAACTGCTTTCCGTAATATTTGAAGGTGAATAAGTATAAACCAGCCAACCGCTTAAATCATTTACAGACAAAACCCCCAAATCCTCATCAATTTCTACGGAAACAAAATTGCCTTCTTCAGCTTTAGGAGCAAGTGTTTCCATCTCCTTTCTAAACTCAGGAAAATTTCCGTCATTAATACCTTTTTGGGAAGAATAAATTAAAAAACCTTTTTTTGTGAAGATTAAAATTTCATTATTTTCCCTACTGTCACTTAAATAGTTGCTTAAATTATTTAAAGGAATTTGGGCAGCAACAAAATGTGTTTTACCTAAAAAACTATTTTTTAAAGCAATAGCGACATTTAGGCCTTTACCTTTTATTACCCCCAAACTACCGACAGTCAAATCACCCGTTTGTAAAGTATTTTTTATTTCCTGATTATATTTAAATTTAGGAGTGGGCCCAAAATACGCATATTCTTTAGCAGTAGAATCAAAAAATGCTAAAGAAGAAAATTCTGATCCTTCTTTTATAAAATCTGTAATATCTTTATGGGTTAAACTAATATCATTTCTATCGTGAAACGCATGTACATTAAGGAAATTATTAAGTAGCTGTGCATTATTATTAAAGAAAGAGTCAATTTCTTTATTTATACTGAAATTTAAGTTTTTAAGGACATCAAACCTTTCGTCCTTTATTAAAGATCTTTCTGTATGAAAAGTAAATAAGAATGCCATAAACAACGGTAAAACAGCCGCCGCTGTCATCGAAAAAAATATCAGCCTTCTTAATTTCCCTTCACGCATATTTTATATATTAAATTATAAAAATTGGGGCATAATATTATGCCCCAATTTAATTATTAAGATTTATTTTAACATTGACCTTGCGGTGCTGCTTTCGCTGCTGCACCACCATAGCTTTGCTTAAAACCTTCAAGGCCTTTGATATTACCCAAAGAACCCATATCTGTTACAGTTCTGCCTTGCCAAATAACCGTAGGCGAACCTGAAACATTATATTCTTCGGTTATTTTAATATCTTCTTTCAATTTTTCTACACCGAAATCCCAATATTTTGCAAATATTCTGGGGTTAATGCCTGCTTTTTCAGCAGCGCGATCCCATAAGGAACTTTTATAATCTTTATTTCTTATTTCAAGATATTTCCAGAATTTTTTGGGATATTTTTCGCGAATAATAATTTGCCTTACATCTTCTTCCCATTCTGCGGAGCCGTGCAAGCTGTTAATTTCACCATTATGTTCGCTTGCAATATAGCGAACATTGATTCTTAAATCTTTAGGTAATCTTTCAAGCTTCATTAAATCAATAATTTGATTTTCGGCCCTAACGCCATAAGGGCATTGAGACATTACAAACAAATCAAGTTCCATAGGTCTTAATTCTTTATTAGCGTAAACGCCGTTTCTTGTCTGATGTTCAAAGACGAGATATCCGTTCCTTTCAGGAATTTGACCGGATTTAATATATTTATCAAATTTTTCTTCAACTAAAGAATTTTTTTCAATTAAATATAAAGGCATAAAATCAAAGTTTAAACCTTGATATTGAGGATCATTTAATGCAGCGGAGCGGTTAACTGTAGTTACTTTTAATTTAGTACCAAAAACTTGCTCTAAACCTGAATTTAAAGCTGCATCCGGTCCGCCGGTTTCGTCATTATCCATCACAATAACGGTTACAGGTACTTCTGTAACAGCTTTGGTAGCTTTAGTAGCTTTAGCTGCATAAGCGAAACTTGCACAAACAACTAAAGCAATAAAAATATTTATAAACTTCTTCATTTATTTTAATCTCCTCTTATTATTTAATTTCTTCTTTTTCTTCTTTTGAAACAGGTTCCTCAACAGTAAAGGTAAGTCCCCTTATACCAAAAGAACAAAGCAAATTGTATGCAAAAGCCGCAATAACAATGAGGACTAAATATACCATTGTATCAACAAGCGCCCACAAAACAACTTGCAAAATTTGTTGCATTAAACTTAAGTCAGGCAAACTGCTTATTTGTAAAACATAGTTTACAAGACATAAAGCAAATACTAACAACGGAAATGCTGAAAGTATTATTGATTTTATACTGATATTTTTAAGTTCTATTTTCATGTACTCTCCTTAAATTTATTTTTTTGGTTCCAAAATGATTACTGTTCTTATTATACCACCTTTAGAGGTAAGTTGCAAAGCTTTTATTGTAAAGACATGGCTGCCGCTTTTGGTTACAGTCCTGAAAATTTTACCTGGATTATCCATAGCGCGCCCTACGATATTAACAATATCTTGTTGTGTGCCGCCAAAAATATCTAACAAGTGAATAGGGCCTTCTTTGTTGATTTTAAGTTCAAAGTTAGCGTGCATGATATTATTATTTTCGTCAACAACTATTGCCCTTGTGCCTTTTGCGATAGTAACAGCTAATATCGATGACCACCACTCCTGTTCATAATGCAAGCGGTTTTCTTCAAGTTCTTCCTGTTCCTCTAACTCTTTTTTTACCTTGCCTAAAAAACCTTCAACTGCTTGTGCTAACATACCGATTTCATCACCGCGTGAAGAAAAGTTAAGCACAAAACTTTTAGTTGAAATATTTTCTATACCTTCAGCAAGTTGCAAAAGCGGGTTTGTAACGCTTCTAATCACGAAAATATACAAGACAAAACCCATCAAAATAAAAATTACAACAGAACCCATTAAATACCAAGTTAATGCTTTTTTAATTTCTTCTTTAACTTGTTTTCGTGATACATCTACACTAATGATACCGGCAATTTTATCACCTTTAGCTTTCAGTGGAATAGCTATTTCATAATAATTGCCTTCTTTTTTGATTTTAACACTGGGGTTGCCTGTTCTTACTGCTTCTTCTATTGCATTTGTTTCAAGATGCCCGCCTCTTTGATAATCTGCAATAGGCATATCCAAAAGTTCCAGATTTTTATGCCATCTTACAGTGCCGTTACCGTTAAAATAAACGATATTACTGATTCTGCTATCCTGACGAGGCCAAGAGGATATAATCTCATTTTCCGGTACTGTTAAATAGTTTTTAGATACCAAGCCCTCAATTAAAGTGCTTGCATTTTGGCGGACAGTATCAATAACCTGATTTTGTAAATTTAAATCAAAAACCCGTTTAAACAAATTAAAATACAATAACCCGCCCACTACAATAGCATATATTGCTACTATAGTAAACCAAATAAACCATCTTGTGCTAATTCTTTTAATCATAATTACCTATTACTATATTTTTCCTCAACTCTCTTTAAGCCCAAAGCCGCATCGGAGTTTTCAGGGTTCAAATTAAGTGCTGCTTGCCATTCTTCCTTAGCTTTTTCATAATTACCTTCGCTGAAAGCTGCTAAACCATAACGGTAATGTTTAATAGAAGCTTGACGTGCTTGTTCAGAAACCCTAGTCGGAGATTTTTCCACTATAGTTTGGGCAGGGAAATCTTCCCCTTCAACTTCTGTGGTAACTTCAGGTGTTTTTTCTTCTTTAGAAGTGTTTTCTTTTTTAACAGTAGTTTCTGTGGAAGTAATCACCGTACCATCCGGTTTGGTCTCTTCTGTAATTATTGTTTCTTCTTTAACCGTTACAGTGTTTTTATTTTCCTGTTTAGCAGCGGTCTTAACCGGTAAAACTTCTTGCAAAATTTCAGATTCTTTCTCTACTATCGGAGGTCTGCAAGCAAAGGCTTTGCCCGGTTTACAAACACCGAGTTGCGTAGCACTTGAATTGCTCTCTGAAGTTGTTGTGGTAGTTGTTGTCGTCTCAGTTTTTTCTACCCTTGATCTATTTTTAGCCCTTTCGGCATTTTTTATCAAAACAGAAATATCTTGTTTACTATAACCCCATTTTTGTGCTTGTTTCCAATTTGCAACAGCTGTATTATATTTTCTTTCATTATATGCCTTATTACCGGCATTATAGTAATTACTTGCAATTTCTTCCCTAAGTTGTACAATAAATTTTTGGGTTTGCCTTTCCCCAGGTTGTATTTCTTGCGCCCTATTAAATTCCCTATAAGCATCTACTAAACGGCCGTTAGCATAATATTCAAAAGCTTGATCAAGAACCCTTTGGCTTTCTTCTTTTTTAATTAACGCTTCAACTTCTGCAATTTTAGCATTTAAAGTAGGTTCATCTTTATTAATGAGTAAAACATTGTACCATTGGTTTAAAGCTTCCTGATAATCGCCTTGTTTATAAGCATAATATCCGCGGCGTGTATGTATTTTAGTAAATTCATTATTAATACGCTGAATCCACATTTTGGCCTGTTCTTCATTAGGGTTAATAGTTAAAATTTCTTCAAATTTAGCTTGGGCTTCAACTAGATAACCTTGTTTATATAAATCAAAGGCCTCTTTATATTTCATATCCAATATTTCGTTTTCCGAAATTGTACCATAAGTCGCCATTTTTGTTGCGGTATCGGATAAGGTTTGAGCTTTCTTCATACTAGGATCTATGCTTAAAATAACATCTGAAAGTTCTGCCGCCCTTTGATAATCACCTTGTTTGTATATATTATAGGCATTATCATAAACCATATTTAGTGTGAAATTTTGTATTCTTTGCTTTTCAAGCTGAACGGTAGATAAATATTGCCTTCTTTGCTGAACATTTGCAAGAGTACCTAAAGAAACTTTTTGCAAATCAAGCATAAGGCCAGCTTCCTTACCTGTTTCCCTAAGCGGTCTATCTGCAGCACCTGCGGCAAAAGATAAATTTGTACCTAGTAATAAAGCTGTAAAAATATAAACAATTCGTTTCATCTTAAACTCCTAAAACGGCATACCGCCGCGCATAAAATCTGCTATCATCGGTGAAAGCATCATGATAAATACCACCGGAAATATAAATATAAACAAAGGTATTAACATCTTTGTTGATGCTTGGGCGGCCAACTTTTCCGCCGTATTTAAACGTCTAAATCTTAAGTCCGTTGAAAAGTTGCGGAGTAATTGCACTAAACTTGTACCGAGTTCATCTGATTGAACAATTAACCCTACAAAGGATCTTATATCCTGAACCCCTGTTCTTGCTGCTAATCTTTCCAAAGCTTCACGTCTGGAATAACCTAACTTTGTTTCGTTCAAAGTTTTTTCTATTTCAACTTCTAGCAAAGTTTTTTCTTTGGCAATTTTTACTATACGCTCAAAAGCTGTCATATAATCAAGACCTGATTCAATAATCAAAGCCATCAAATCAACAGTAGTAGCGAAATTACCGAGCATATTTTGCTGGCGTTTTTCAATTTCCGCCTTATAATATAAATCGGGCAAATAAAAACCTACCGGTATAAAAAGTATAACCAACCAAGAGCCGAAAAGGAAATATAAAATTAGAGGTGTAGCAATAGCAGCATAAATTTTATAGTATAAAATATCTACCGGTAAAGGTTTTTCGGGGTTACCTAGAAGTAAACAAATATTTTCCAAAGGTTCTTGTAAATGGAAAAAGTTTAACAGGTAAAAAGCAAGCCTGTCAAGCAAATTTTCTTCCGGTTTTAAGCGCGCAAAAGAAGATGCGGATTTAACTTGCTTGGCTTCCAAGTCGGAAATATCTGCATTAGCAGGGGCAGGTGTAAAAATCATAAGCACAGTAATAAATGCGCAAATTGCACCGCCGATAGCAAGCAATAATAAAACTAAATTTATTACACTTAAATTGCTCATACCTTAATTTCCCCCAGCTTATTAACAGCCTTAATACCAATAAATATCCAAGTTATACAAAACAACAGAACTACTATACCGACAGGGGTTGTATAAAAGTTTATCATCGTATCAGGTTGGAACACAAACATAACACCAACCATAATCCAAGGCATTATACCGACGACTATTGACTGTATCCTTTGTTGGGCTGTCATAGCCTGAAGTTTCTCTTCAAGCTTGCTTTCTTCACGGATATTTTCTACAATACGTTCAAAAATCTTTGTTAAATTACCGCCGACTTGCCTTTGCAACACAATAGCTTTAACCATATAAGACAGCAAGCGAGATTCCACACGTTCTTCCATCATTTCCAAAGATTTTTCAAAAGGGGTACCCAAATTATAATTTTTAATTACTAAACCGAATTCTTCTGATATCGGCGGGCGTAAATCTTTTGAAACCATTTCAAACCCTTGCACGATATCCATACCTGATTTTAAAGAGTTTGAAAGCAAAATTAAAGCATCCATAAGTTGCTTATTTATTTTGACACCTCTTTGTTTTTTTAATACATTTAACATAGTACCGGGCATTTTAAGGCCGGCATTTAAACCTATTGCAAAGAATATAACTAAAACCAAAAAACCAAAAAAACCGCCCAAAGCCATCGCAAATAATATACCCAATAAAGTAAAAAATACTACGGTTGCAATAACCATATATTTAATATTGATTCTGATAAATTGCCTATTATAATCATCAACCCAAACAGATGTTTTTTGCAAATATTTATCTATGGCAGTTGTTATTGCATCATTTTGACTATTCATTAAAGTTAAAACGGCAGCAAAAACAAGTAAAGTGCCAAGCATAGTTAAAACTACTAAAATAAATTCATTTTGGGGTTTTTGGAAACGTGCGGGCGCAACGGCAAGCCACTCTTTCATCATAAATGTTGAATATATAGAATTTGATAATACTGCTATACCGATTATTGATTTTCTAAACTTACTGCGCCATTGCTTCGGTGAAACTAAAAAAGATTCCCCAACACTAACCATTTCTTTATTAATTAGTTCAAGTGTTGATATAATTTGCCTTCCGCGCCCCCCCATACTGTCATAAAAAGATTGGGTAGATGCTATACTATCTAAAGTAATTAAGAAACGGGTACGAAGCATACTGAATTGCTCCATAATTTCCTGGGAAGTATAAGCTGTACCTTCATTTATACCGTCAGCCAATGCTAAAAATTCGTGAATTATACCAAATGCCCTTTGCCACATTTGGGCTTCACTGTAAGATTGTGTACCGTCACTGGAACTTACTTGCCAGGTATAATTTTTAGACATTAAAGGTAAATCTTTTTCAAGCCAAGCGGGAACGGGTATCGGTTGTTTTGTTTTACCGCATTGTGAAGGATTAAAAGCGCGTTGTTCGGCAGGTTTTTCCGCATTTAAAAAATTATATACGGCATAAATTTTTTCTTCGGCGCATTTTAAGGTTTGGGTTTGCTTTTCCGTTAACACCTGCTGGGCAAAGCAAAGGCCTTGCCCTAAAATCAGGGTTAAAACAAAAGCAATTAAAACCTTCCTTTTATTCATTATTCCGCCTTAGCAAAAGTGCTTTCAGGAACATCAAGACCTTTCGCTTTAAAGTCCGCAAAGAAAGTAGGTAACTCACCTGTTGCGATAAATTTACCCTCAACTTTCCCTTCCTGATTAACACCGGTTTGATTATATCTAAATAAATCTTTCGTTAAAATATTATCACCGTCGCGGCCGCAAATTTCGGTAATATAAGTAACCTTTCTGCTACCGTCTGAAAACCTTGAGAGTTGTACTATCAAGTTTACGGCAGATGAAATCATTTCCCTAATAGCCCAAATCGGAAGTTCGGCACTTGCCATCATACACATGGCTTCAAGACGGGTTAAACTGTCCCTTGGCGTATTTGCGTGGATAGTAGCAAGAGAACCTTCATGACCTGTATTCATTGCCTGTAACATATCCAAGGCCTCTGCACCACGACACTCACCGACTACGATTCTGTCCGGCCTCATACGCAAACAGTTAATAACTAAATCTTTAATTGTAATAGCACCCTTACCTTCAACGTTTGGCGGGCGGCTTTCAAGGGAAACCCAGTGTTCCTGTTGTAAGCGAAGTTCCGCGGTATCTTCAACGGTAACGATACGCTCATCACCCGGAATATAACTTGAAAGAGCATTTAAAAATGTTGTTTTACCGGTACCTGTACCACCGCTGATAATAATATTTTTGCGGAGCTTTACACAATTTTCCAAGAAGAACATACATTCTCTGTTAATTGTACCAAAGCGGTAATAATCTTCCGGCCCGAACGGCTTTTTAGAGAAACGTCTTATAGTAAGTGAAGGGCCTGAAACGGCAAGCGGTGCAATAATAGCATTTACACGGGAACCGTCTTTTAAACGCGCGTCCACTAAAGGTACGGATTCATCAATACGCCTTCCAAGCGGGGCAACAATTCTTTTAATAACCTGAACAACTTGGTCATTATTTCTAAATTTATAACGGGTTAAAGTTAATTTGCCTTTTTGTTCGATAAAAATTTTATCATAGGCATTAACCATAATTTCTGTTACAGAGGGGTCCCTCATCAATGCCTCTAAAGGCCCAAGACCTAAAATTTCGTCTAAAAGTTCATTAATGAAGCGCAGTTTTTGATCCCTTGAAAGCTGAACATTGGCTTGCTTTCTTAAAACTTCGTCAATAATTATGGAAACGCGCTTTCTTGTTTGTTCATTTTGGGAACCTTCTTCGCTGATAACAATACGCTCGACTTCCAATGTTTTAATAACATCTTGGTGGACTTGTTGTTTTAAATTGTCCCAATAAGAAAGTTCTTCACTCTTTTCCGTATGGCTTGGAGCATTACCGGTGGTTACAACGCTTAAAGCTTCCCATACTTCTTTTGAATTTGCTTTAAAGGCTTCATTGGAAATAGTAGTTGTCCAAGCTTTATCAATGGGTTTTGTTTCTTCAATAACCCTTAAAATAGGACGTAAGCCTTCTTGCACCCAAGCGGAATCCCTATTAACTAAAATCTCTATTGCACGTTTATTGGAAGATTCAAAAACACTTTCTTCCCAAGTTAAATACACCAGCGGCTCGCGCCCGAGGCGAATAAAAAATTTGTTTACTTCATCGTGCGGTATAGCACCGGGTAAGTTATATTGGTTACAAACAATTTCTATACGGTCGACAGGGAAGTGCATTTCCTTAAAATCAGTAAACATACTGACTGTTGTGTTTAAATGTGAGCGCGTACAATTTGTTACCCAGAAAATTTTATCTGCAATATCAAAACCGAAAGATTCCATCGGGAAACTTGAATCAATATCTAAAAATATATCAAAATGCTGTTGTAAGCGGGACAAAATCGGTAATAAAACTTTAGGGGAAATTAAAGAAACCTCTTGCCTAGTTGAACCAAGCGGCAGGATACCGACGCCAACTTGCGTCATAGATATTTTACCCCTGATAAGAGCCGCGGCTGATTCTATGGCAACATTATCCAAACCTAAAGCTTTAGATAAATCCGCAACCGTAATCGGCTTTTTAATACCTAAATAGAAACCGTGTTCTTGCCTAGCTAAAGGATCTAAAGGAACAATGAGGACAGGCCTTTTTTGCATTTCCGCCCAAGCAATAGCGAGGTTTAAAACCAAAGTAGTTTTCCCCACCCCTTCTTTAGGGCCGGTAAAAGCTATTACGCGCGGAACACCAAAGCCGGTGGATTGCAATTCTTCCATATTATTCAACAATCTCCACAGTTATAAAGAGGAATAAGGAACGTTGTGATTCTTCTACGGTACGTGTTCTAAAGAACATACCGAGCAAAGGAATACGCCCAAGTATTGGTACTCTGTCTTCAGCTATTGAGCGATTACTGCTCTTTAAACCGCCGATAACCAAAGTTTCACCGCTGTTTAATTCAACTTCGGTTCTTAATTTCCTCTCGGTTAATGAAGGAACGGATGTACCGTTTAAAACAACAGGGTTTGAATAATCGGGGTTAGATAATTCAAGCTCAAGCTGAACAACAATAATTTTATTGCGTTCCGGAATAATTGTCGGCAAGACATCAAGTTTTACACCGTAGGCCCTAAATTCAACACCGGCAGAATTATTTTGCACAGTCGGGTAAGGTATTTGACCGCCGGCAGAAAAGCTTGCGCTTGTATTATTTCTTGCCATGACTTTAGGATTAGATAAAACTTGTGCTTTACCTTCCGTTTCCATTAATTTCAAACGTGTACTTAAAAGTGATTTACGTTCAAATTCCCCGATAGAAAATACACCCGGAATAGTACTTTCCTGAAAGTCAAGAAGCTGGTTCCAAGCAAAACCTTTAGAGGTTGAAAGAGAACCGCTGATTTCCACAATATCAGCACTAACGGCAATTAAATCCGTCTTTTTAGCATTTGCCGACGGCGCAAACATAGCAAGTGCCAAAGGCAAAGCAAATAATTTTAAGATTTTTCTATATTTCATAATTTATCCCTTAATAACTAAATAATTTTGAAAAACTTGAAACTGCCATCGGGTACATTTTACTGTCACCGCTGGAACGAACAATTATTGTTAATTCCCCTTCCTCTTTAGCAAGTGCCAAATATTGTGCTTCAAGGGGCGTTAACGCCAAACTCAAAACAGAACGGTCTGAGAATGCTGCCGCATTTGCTTCTTTCTCTGAATTTGCAGCTTTACTTGCAGCATCCAAACCTTGACCTAAATTGGAACCAACACCCAAAACTAAAATATTTTGTAAAATTGTTGCGGCCATATTTTCTTTTTGTGTGGTACCTTTTAAAGAAGCCTCAAAAGTAAGCAAAATATCCACTTTATCGCCGGGTTTAACGAGGTTTGAAACATTATTATCAACTTCCAAAATAAATGCGCGGTAATTTGGAGTAACTTTTAAACTGATACCGGCATCAGGGCTTAAAGAAGCCAATGCGGACCTTGTTATTTGGTCATCTTTAGAAATTGAGACACGTGTAACTAAGTTTTCAATATCGGCAACATTATCACCTTTGGAGAGTACAAAAGCCCCCCTCTGAACATAAGCAGAAGGTATTTCTTTAGTAGTGATAAAATTCCTTTGCATTACTTTACCTTCGGGAATATCAACATTGGCAACTGCTACCGTAACGGCATTGCTGGCTTTATGCAAAGAACTTTGCGCCATATTTAAAATTAAAAAATAGATAACGCCTGCAATAACTGCAAACATTAACGGTAATAAAGCATTTTTTCTATTCATAACTCTCCTTAAAACTACTTATAAAATAACAAATCAGTTTAATAAAGGTTTTTCTATAGGCATACGGGCATTGGCCTTCAGCCATAAAATACCTAATTTTTTTGGCTCACTTGCAAAAATATAACTTGTTAGAGGGTAAGCCAAATCTACCCTATAAACAATATTTACGACTAAATCTTCGTTATGGTGAGAGCTCACCTGCGGATCATTACTTGTCGGCACTACCTTTGAGGAAAATCTTACTTTATTACCCGGGTCCGCCATACCGAGCATTTTAGATAATGCATTTCTCATTTTCCCTTGCATTCTGGTATTATCTGCCTGGCCGCTTGCTTTTTTTACACCGACCATCGAACCTACCCTTGCAAGTTCATAAGAAATATGGTGGGCAATCAAAGTATGATAGGCAATATTACCAAGTTCTAATACGACAAATATTATCATCATAAAAACCGGTAATACCACAATAAGTTCAATTACTGTTTGCCCACCTTTATTTCTTAACATTTCAAAGAACTATATATTTGCTGCTTGGCCGGTAATTTTAGCTTTAATTTGATCAAACAAATCCGGCATAAAGGCCTTAATAGCGGCACCAACTAAACCGACTACTACGACGATAATACCAAGCATAAACAAGTATTCAATAGTATTTTGACCTTTTTTATTCTTGATATTTTTAACGGCTTCATTAAAAGCCAAATGCATTTTTGCGATATATTTCATACTACCTCCGATTTTTAAATTTTTACTTACGAATCAAGCTCGTACACAGATAATATCACTTTTGCTCCGTTTTCAAATTGTCTTGGAACTATATGGCTGTAAAGTTGGTAAAACAAAACAAAGGCAACAAAAAGCGCTGCGGTAGTTAAGATATACTCAACTGTTGTTTGCCCTTTTTTATTTTTTACCGATTTATGCATATATTCCTTTCAAAGAACTAAAACTGCAATCTTACCGCTAATTGGTGTGCCGTACCTAAAGCACCCCACGGCAACATAGCGTAATCAATACCAAGGCCGTAACCCATAATTTCATTACTGTAAAACCCTACACCCATTGTAATTTTTGAAGTATCCCCGATGCCTAATCTGTCTCCGACGCCATGGTCATCGTCATAGCCGTGATTATCGCGGTTATAATAACCGATGCGAATATCAAAAGTGGCGACTTCTACTAATTCCTCAGGTATATGTATTGCAAGGCCTAAACCGTAGCGGCATTTATCATCAACATATTTAACGAGTTCGCCGGCAACCGTAAAGTATTTTGTATTTAAAGCTACACCGCCGCGTAAGGCGGAAGGGACATCGTCTTTATCCCCTAAGTTTTGGCCCATAATACCCAAAACGACGGTATCATGCCTGCCTAATCTCAAACGCCCGCCGACATCAAAAGCAGGGTTAACATGTTTATAGCCGTAGTTATTTTCATTAATATATTTTGCCGTACCGCCGATATCTAAAATACCGAAAAATGTTCTTGCCAAGCTGACTGTTGCCACATAGTCCTGAATAACTTGGCCGGTATAATCTTGCGGTATACCGTATATATCTTTAAATTCCAAACTACTTAATCTTAAATAGCGTAAAGTTACACCGAGGTTTGTTTTGCCGATAGGTTGAATATAAGCAAGTGCGGTATCGCCTACACCTTGGAACCATTGCATATGGGAAACCTGAAATTCCCTAGTATTAGCTACTGCAGCACCTGCAGGGTTCCAAAACAAGGCCTGAGTACCATGTGAAAGGGCTGTATAAGCATTACCTAATGCCTGCCCTTCCGGCGCACCTGTGCCAAGTTTCATGAAAGCACCTGCCGAAGTACCGGCATTATGGTGAATATCCGATGCTTGTAAAGCAAGGGTACCAAACATTATGATAGATATTAATATTATTTTTTTCATTTTAATTCCTTATAAATTTATTTTACACCTTTAAAACTAAAATTTTACTTTCCTCCAACCTGTCACTACCGCGCAGATCCTCACCCATCACATAAGTGAGGGTGATAGTGTTACGGTATTAAAATTTTAATAACTCTTTGCGATTTCTTTGAGTTACCCCTGTTAGGTGTCAATGTCATTATCGCATAATACAATCCGCGCGCTACTTTGTTGCCATGATTGTTCGTCTTATCCCACATACATCTCATCGCAAAGTTTCTGCCTACCGCATTGCTGCCGAGTAAGCTTGTATCATCCCATGTACTGTAATCCGTTTGATATGCTGAGTTAAAACCACCGTTCCAATCAGGGCTCACACCGCCTTTGGCATTGATATCCTCTATCATACCCACGGTTCCGACTGCGTTCACACACTCATATTTACCGTCTCTTACCAAATCACCCGCTATATTA
>JAZOVE010000017.1:0-2651 GCA_045658545.1 Elusimicrobiaceae bacterium | reverse complement strand
ACCAAGTATTTGGTCGGTTATAAAATCGCCTATTGCTTTCAACCCGTTTACCCCGTCCACAAGTAAGGCAATCCCTATTGTAAGCAACACAACAGCAATTACACCAATAAGCCACCATAACCATTTGCGTTTTTTAGTTTCCATAATATTGCTCCTTATATTTATTGCATAGATAATTATCTATACGATAGAGAAAAAATATATGCGATTTAATCGCACTTATTTTTTTTGCAAGAAATTTCATTCGTTCTTCCCGTTCTACATTTCGTATCGCCGAGAAAATCAAGCATTTCATTGAGTTTACAGCAAGCGAGCGTATAATAAGTCCATTTCCAATCTTTTTCTGCTTTTACCAAACCGCAATCACATAATACTTTCATATGATGAGAAAGCGTGGGTTGTGTAATATTGAGTTGCTCTAAGATTTTGCAAGCGCAAAGCGTACCGCCACGCAACATTTCAAATATTTGCATGCGGGTATCGTCCGCTAAGGCTTTTAAGATTTTTGTACATTCTTCTCTTTCCATTATACGCACCTCACATAGATTATTGTCAATACTATTATACTTATCACATTGACGTTTGTCAATAGGAAAAGGTGGCTTTTGAAAAATTTTTTATAAAGAAAAAGAACTCGGAAGAAATATCCAAGTTCTAATTTTCTTTTGACCGCTTGAAAGTGCAATTTCTTATAAATTTTTAATGTTTCAAAAAATCCCTATGGGAAGAGCGCATTTTTCGTTATCCTTTTTTATTTTAATTAAGAGCGATATATACCTATGCGCATACGTATAAAACAAGGAAAGCCTGCAAAGCAGGCTTTCTAAATTGTTATTAGTTGAAAGAATCTTTGTAGGCTTTACCAAACTTAAATGCTGGCAATTTTTTTTCTGCGACTTTAATAACTTCTGTTGTTTTAGGATTGATTCCATCCCTTGCTGGTTTAACTTTTAGTTCAAAAGTACCGAATCCTGAAATTTGAACTTTTTCCCCTGCGTTAAGACCATCTGTAATAGCACCGATAACTGCATCAAGCGCTATATCTGCATCTTTAAGTTTGATGCCTGCTTTGTTTGCGATAGCTCTTACTAATTCGTTCTTATTCATAACAATAAGTCCTCCATATATTTATATTGATATTATACCATAATAAAAAATTTTTTCAATAGTTTTTTTAAAAAAAGTGGCGTTTTTGGGCAAAAACTTGCTATTTTTGTCAATTTTCTATGCAAAAACGCTTTTTGCTTGACATATTTTTCCTTATTTACTAATATTATAAAAAATTTAGGGTGGATTTAGGGTGAAAAAATTGAGTTTTGATAATTTAGGCAATGTTGGAAATGGTCTGTTTTTGGGGGATATAACACAAATTTCACAAAAAATAAGCCAAATTTTACCATTTTCTAAAATAGAAGTTTTATATTTTTCTAACGAGTTTTTTTGCTTTTCAACAAAAATTAAGGGCGCTTTTTTGCAAAATGGATTAACGCCGATAGAAGTTATTGTAAACGACAATTTTAGTGCTGAAAAAGACAAGTTTGCCGATTTTTTATCTTTGTCAGAAGACGTTAGGGGTGTCGTTGCGTTCAACAAAAAATTGTTGCCACTTATATGCTCTAATTATCTAAACGATAAAACCACTTTCTTTATCGAGCAAGAAAAATCTGCCTTTGGGCTTGTGCAAAATGGTTACTATGTTAAAGATTGCGATTGGATAGAAAACTTACCACGAAAAAAGCAATTATATATAATGTTTGACAATGCCGACATTTGTTTTGTCGACTATGTCAAAAGCGCTTGCGTTTATACAACAATGTTGATAGATTATGTTTTTAGGCAAACTTTACTTAACGAAAGGCTTGACACGCACTTTTTTAACAAGGCAAAAGCACTTTTGGTTGATGCGCTTTTTCTTATTAAAAAGAAAGAAGCCCCCAAAAGCATTATTAAAAACCTAATTTGCTTAGATACCTTGCTTTCAAAAGAAAAATGCTTTTATTCGTGCTCGGCTGTAATATCTTCGTTTATAGCAAAGGGTGATTTTTTTGACCTTGATATTTCTTTTAGCGCATCTAAATTTATAGTTGGTGAGTATGAAAAGCACTTCAACAAAACACGCGAAAAGGATTTGCCAAGTTTTAGGGAGATTGCAAAAACCCTTAGTTTTATAACGGGATTAAATCAAAATAAAATTTTAATCGGTATAGAAAAGATGCTAAAACGAACAAGTTGTTCAGCCTATTTAACAATAAAACAAGAGATAGCAAAACTAATTTTGCTATATAAAGACTTTGCAAAATTGCTTGATGGAAAAAACCTTGACGAACAGGATTTGCACTTATATATAAGTTTAAGTGGGTTTACACCATTTGGCACAAACGGAATGTCGCATTTGTAATGTAGGTATAAAAATCGAATTTTTAGTCAATACTCTTCTTGAAAAAAGGAGAGTATTTTTTATGCTTAAAAAAGTTTTGGTTATTTTTTCGGCAATGGTGCTAATAGCCAGCGTGTTCTTTTTGAACAACACACCATTATTTAAGGGGTATGCAAATTCTTGCGAAGTGTATTTGCAAAATTATTCTTGCTCTAAAAATATTATCAGCATTGAAAACAGCGAATATCCATTTGTCTTTAACAAAAAGGGCGAA
>JAZOVE010000016.1:0-5702 GCA_045658545.1 Elusimicrobiaceae bacterium | reverse complement strand
CGCATTAAACCCGATGACACAGAATTGCGGGAACAGATTTTTGATATAGCAGAATTTTGTCGTGTATGCGGGATCAAAGCCGGCGGCGAAAATTACCCTTATTTGAAAGAGGTTATTGCCAAACTAAAAAGCAGGGTGATGTGGTTAGTGGCAGAGGATAGCGAAACAACTGTGTCCTGGATAGACAAAGCAACGATTTATAAAAAAAGCGGTAAAGTTAAAATTCGCCTGGATGAGGATTTGAAACCTTATTTGCTTATGCTTTCAAGGAACTACACCGCTTTTCCGCTACACAACATAATAAAGATGAAAACGAAATACGGCATAATGCTTTATGAATTATTAAAGTCTGTTGCTTACAGAGGAGAGATCATAGAATTTTCGGTAGATGAAATAAAAGAACATCTTGATTGCGGCACTTACGAAAATTTTGCTAATTTTAGGACAAGAGTTTTGATGCCGGCATTAAAGGACATCAATACTTACACAGAATTGAAAGTAGATGTTGAATTTAGAAAAACAGGTAGAGTAAATACGCACATAATTTTTACGCTTTCTAACCTGGGAGAAAGCCGCTTGCCGGAAGATATAGAAGAAGCACACAGGAGATATTACAATACCGAAAAAGAACTTTACCAGTTATCTTTTTTTGATAGTCTAATGATCCCAGGAGGAAACCAAAATGGAAGCGAAAACGAATAGCGGTTATATAACAATAGCCGAATACGCCCAATGTAGAGGGGTTTCTGTTGCCGCAGTTTATAAGCGCCTGGATGGAACTTTGAAAGAGTATGTAAAAGAGATCAACGGAAAGAAATTCCTTGCGGTTGAAGTGCTTGCGGCAGAGGGTATTAAACCCGTTGAAAAGGGTATAAAACCAGGTATTAAACCCCAGGAAAGCCAGGATGCCCCAAAAGAAGAAACGATGGAAAGCCAGGGAACACCCCCGCCGGCAATCCAGGTTGCCCTGGAAGCCTTACAACAACAACTTGCCGCAAAGGATCAGCAGATAGAACGCCTACAAGATGAAGCGGCAGAATTGCGAAAGGCCAACGCCGAAAAGGATCTTTTTATTAGGGATCAAGCAAGCCGCCTTACTTTGCTACTGGAACAAAGCCAGGAACTACAAAAGAATAATCAATATCTTTTAGGCTTGGCACAAGTAGCAACGCCGGCAACCGCAGAAAGTAAAAACACATCCCAGGAAAGCCAAGATGCCCCAGGATCAGCGACAGAGCATAAAGAAGTGATTGAGATTAAAGAAAAGAAAGCAGGCTTTTGGCGGCGTTTATTTGGAGTGTAGCACGATGAATGATAAATATTTTTGTGAGATTTGCGAAGCGTTCTTGAAAATTTCTTACTACATCGCAAGAGCGAGGGGAGAAGAAGAAACACGAAAACTAATTTTAACAGAAAAGCAAAAAATGATTTTGAAGCAAGGCCTTGAAAATTTCTTACAAAAAATTGACACATCTACTATCATTGAAGAAGAAAGCACAGATACTTGACATTGTTTTTACATCAAGATAAAATTATAAAATTAAAACAGGGAGGTTTCACAAATGGAGATTATCAAAGTCGGTAAAAACACCAAGAACGCCGAAAGCATCAAAATTCCTGGAACAGTAAAAAATGCTTTCAAAAAGTATTTGAAAGCACAGCAGACGCTGAAAGCCGAAGAATACAAGGATGTAAAGGTTGAGTTGCTGTTTGCGTCCTGGCTGGCTACTTTTGAAGAAAGCGAAGAATATAAAACCGTAATTGCCGCCGCCGAAGCAAAGGCAAAGGCCGCAAAGGATGAGAAGAAAGCCGCCGCCGAAGAACGCAAGGAAAAAGCCGAAGCAGAAAAGGAAAAAAAGCGTCAAGAAGCAATCGCAAAGAAGCAACAGGAACTTTGGGATTTGGAACACCCCGAAGAAGCCGCCGCACGCAAGAAAGCAGAAAAGGAAGCGGCAAAATAATTGCCGAATAATAGAGTTTTACCAGGGAAGCCTTGCCGGCTTTCCTGGTTTTACTTTATACGCCTGGTTCCTGGAAGTCCTGGCAAATAGTAATTATAGGGTATAGCCTAAATTGATTATGAAAAATAATAAAGATAGGGTTGTTTTTTCAAAAAAATGATATAAACTTATTGACAACCACCCTATGTTTATGGTATGATCTTATTAACAAAACCACTTACATAAAAAGCCAGGAGGGTAAAACAATGAAATGCTTTTACGCAAGAGTAAGCACCCAGGATCAAAACGAATCACGCCAGGAAGCCGCCGCAAAAGCCGCAGGATGTGAAAAGATTTTTTTGGATAAAGCCAGCGGCAAGAACACAGAAAGAAAAGCACTCAAAGAAATGCTTTCTTTTGTGCGGCAAGGTGATGTTGTGATCGTCAGCGAAATTAGCCGCTTGGCAAGAAACACAACGGACTTGCTTTCTATTGTAGGCCAACTAACTGAAAAAGGCGTTGAGTTTATTTCACTTAAAGAAAGCATTGATACAACAACCCCCGCCGGCCAGTTTATGCTAACTGTATTTGGAGCATTGGCAACCCTTGAAAGGGAAACAATTAGAGCCAGACAGGCCGAGGGGATCGCAGAAGCAAAGAAGATCCCAGGCAAATATAAAGGCAGAAAGCCGATGGAGATTGACAAGAAAAAATTTGCGGCTATGTGTGCCGAATGGAGAGCCGGCGAACGAACTGCGATTTCCATTCAAAGGGCGTTTGATATGACAGCAACAACATTTTACAAGAAAGTGAAAGCCTGGGAGTTATAAAACCCCAGGCTTTAATTTTCCGTAGTTGCGTTTTTATTTCCCATTTGGTAAGAGAAAAAACCAGGCCTTTTAGACTTTTTCGTGTTTTTAATTTTTTTTCCTATAATACACCCGCCCCAGGTAAAAAGATCCTTTGGGCGAATTTCTTTAACAAGTCCATCTGTATTTTCATTATCTATGAAAGGTAAAGTAAATATTTGTTAGATAAAGCCGCCGGCAGGAGATTATCACCGGCGGTTTTATTCTTTCATTATTTACTTTAACTTTTCCAAGTTTATCAAAATCGGAGGTTTTAAGAATGGACGAAATAATGAGAAAAAAATGTAAGGAATTAAAATGCTTTTGCGGCATTACATACAAAGAAATTGCGGAATACCTGGAAGTAAAGCGAAACAGTTTTTATAATTGGCTGAACGGAGATTATAACTTTTCGGCAGAGAGGTTAGAACGCCTACAAGAAATTGTTGCGACATTGTAGGAGGATTAACCCCCAATGGAAAAAACAAATATTTACTTTACCATACCATCATTCCCAGGTTATAAGATCAACCGCAAAGGTAAAATCTTGGAGAAAGAAACAAATAAAGAAGCCGCCAGGATCAGCGGCAAGAACTACACCTTTTTGCTTTTGGATGAATAGGGAAACCGCCGGCAAGTAGGGTTGAAGAGGGTTTATAGAGAGGTTTTCAACGCCGAGTATTGCCGAGATAATACCCAGGACATAGCCGGCGAAATATGGAAGCCGATTGCCGGCACGAAAGGCCGCTATTTTGCCAGTAGTAAAGGGCGCATTAAATCGTATTGCCAATACGAAGCCAGGATATTAAAACCCTTTGATAATGGCAAAGGGTATCAAAAAGTATGTATCAATGGAAAGAAGTAGTATATACATCGGCTTGTTTCCCGCACATTCCTGGGAGAACATAAGCCAGGAGAGGAAACAACACACCATAAAAATGCGGACCGAAAAGACAATAAATTAGAGAACCTTTCTCACCTATCAAGAGCCGATAATATAAGAGAAGCACAAGCCAGGAGAAAAAAGAAAAAATGAAACAATATTACTTTCCATATTTCCCTGGATTAAAAAAGTATAACTATTTGCCTTTGCTTTGCTTTTGGATCAGCGGCGAATATAACAAAAATACAAAACTTTATGACAGAATTACATTTCAAAGCCTTGATGACTTATTAAAGAAAGTAGAAACCGCCGCCGGCGAAAAGGTTATTTCTAAATCTACATTATCCAGGGCATTAAACAATGAAGAATATAAAAAATATTTTTCCTATGACAGAGAAAATAAAATAATTGTGCTAAATAATAATTTCCGTAGTAGGCCAGGAGAAAAGGAAAAGCAATCATTTGTTGTTTTATCTGCCGCCGAACTTTCTTTTTTAATCAAAAGCAAAGATACTTTGCTAATACAATACTTTCTTTATTTGAAATATTATTGCGGGTTTTCCAAAAGCAAGACAACAGACACAACCGCAAAGCAATTTCTTGCGGCTTGCGGCTATTGCGAAACATCAAACAATTATCTTTCAAAGATTGCTGGCTTTAATAATCTACTTTCATCTACTGGATTTATTACCATAAAGAAAACAAGAGATGAAAATGGAAGAGAGAGAAACGAATACAAATTTTAATTCAAGGGAAGAAAGAAAAACTTTCCAAAGAAATGCTAAAACCTTTTCGGGTTTTAGCATTTCTTTTTTCCCAGGCTTTGCCCTGGCTTTATAAGACATACCCAAAATTTGGCGTAGCCAATACCCTAATTTTGAAACGCCAATACCCAAATTTTGAAATACGGAGGAACAGAAATGGATTTATTAGAATACTACCACAGCACAGGAAAATGCCCTGATTGGGCGTATTATCAATTAAACAAAAAGAGCATCCAGGAAAATTACAGAGAGATTAAAAGCCGCCAGGATGCTTTACAAAGAGAACGCCGCCAGGCCGCTAAACTTGACAAGGCCGCCCAGGATCAACTGGAATTAACTGTTGCCGCCGCCCTGGAAGAAGTATTAAAGGCTTTATCAAATAGCACCCCCGCCGGCGGTATGCTGATTAAATGAAAGGGCAAGGGGATCTGACAGCAAAGGCGTTATACTTGATATCCCATTTTTGAGGCCATTACACCGCTTGCGGGTTTTAGTGGCAAGATACCCACGATCAAAGAACGCCGCACAGGACGCATTATAAGCGCCGCAGAAGCCTTTTTATTTGCGGCGTGTTCCAGGATGCCCCAGGGGCAGAAATTCGCAGCCAAACTGCCAGGGAAAGCGAAAGGGCAACAAGCAAGCGCTTTCCCTGGTGGCAAAATTTTTTCAATAAATGTTGCTTTTCTTTTCAATAGATGTTGCTTTTGGTTTCAATAAATGTTGCCTGTCATTTCAATAGATGTTGCTTTTAAGGGGTGATACTATATATAAAGAAATAAATAAAATATCTTTAATTATATCTAAATAAGCATTTGCCGCTGTGCGGCATAAAAAGGTATCGGCTTTCGCCGATCAATTCTAAAAGCAACGCCGGCAGGTTTTTGTTGCGTATATGCTTTTTTGGTGCTAAAATGGTTGTAGATCACCACCAGGAGGGCATTGTATGGAAAGCAAACCCGCAAGAAATCTAATTACAGATACCGAGGAATACAAGATCAGCCAGGAGCGTGAATACCTGGTTGTGAAACACAATGCCATTATTCAAAAAAACAAATTTCAAGTTGCTAAAAATGCCGGCAACAGCCTTTCCCTTTTGGAACAAAAAATCTTGTTGTATGTTATCAGCCGCATTAAACCCGATGACACAGAATTGCGGGAACAGATTTTTGATATAGCAGAATTTTGTCGTGTATGCGGGATCAAAGCCGGCGGCGAAAATTACCCTTATTTGAAAGAGGTTATTGCCAAACTAAAAAGCAGGGTGATG
>JAZOVE010000015.1:0-17187 GCA_045658545.1 Elusimicrobiaceae bacterium | reverse complement strand
AAGAATTGCGAGCGGGATAAATATTTCCGCCTACTTTGCGAAGTAAAAAAGGAAGAAACAGACCTTTCATTTTTCTTGCTTAAAAACAATTTAGCATATCAGTATTTCGGCAAAACAAGACAAAAAACAAATTGGTGTATTTCTTATTGATAATACAATTAAAATCTCTTTGAGAAGAAAAAATTCTGTTTATGTTTGATAAAATATTTCCTAAGCATATAAGTAGCTAAAATTATTGAAACTAAATCTGCCACCGGCGTTGCTATAAAAACACCTTCCAATTCCCAAAATAACGGCAAAATCAATACTGCCGGTATAAGTAATAAAACTTGCCTTGATAAACTTAAAATTAAGGCCTTTAGAGGTTTATTCGTCGCTTGGAAAAATGCTGTTGTGAGTATCTGCATCGGCACAAGCGGCAGCATAATATTAAAATATCTTAAAGCAACTGATGCAAGGGTAATAAGCTCATTATCGGTAGAATTAAAAACAGATACAAATTGCTTTGCAAAAACTTCCGTCATAATAAAACCTAAAGTGGTAACAACTACACTCCATTTAATTGCCATTTTTAATGTTTGTATGGCAGTATTATATTTCCTTGCGCCGTAATTATAACCTATCAGCGGTTGCGCCCCTTGGCTGATACCGATAACCGGCATAATAATCAAAGTATTAATTGCTATTACTATCCCCACAGCCGATACAGCCAAATTCCCGCCGTATTTTACAAGTGAGTGGTTTAAAATAATATTCAGCAAACTGTTTGCAAGTTGGAAAACAAATTGCGAAAATCCGATTTTAAGACTATCCCAAAACAAAATAAAATCTGTGTTTAAATATTGTAATTGCAGGCGGTATTTTGTTTTCTTTCCTGTTAAAAATATTATTACCCACGCGGAAGAACAAGTTTGACCGCAAACTACTGCCCACGCCGCACCTGCCATACCCATATCGAAGGTAAAAATGAATAAGGGGGCTAAAATTAAATTTATTACAGCACCTATAATTTGTGTTGCCATAGCGGTTTTTGGGTGGCCGCTTGAGCGTATAAAATGGTTTAAACCCATAGTTATCATCGCCATAGCATTTGCAATAAGCAAGGGTTTTGTATAAGTAAGGGCATAAGGCAAAATTTCAGGTGTTGCACCGAAGGCAACTAAAATATCGGTTAAAAATATATAGGCCAAAATTAAACTGATAACCGCAACTAAAGATAAATAAGCAAAAGCATTTCCTAAAGTATAGCGTGCCTTTTCTTCGTCTTTGCGGCCTAAATAAATTGAAAATAAAGCATTTGAACCTATACCTATCAGCACGCTGATTGCCATAAATAAAATGGCAAGCGGAAACACTATTGCAATACCTGCAATTCCCAAAGCGCCAATGGACCGCCCGATATAAATGCGGGATATTATGTTATGTAAAGCCATAACAAACATCCCCGCTACTGCCGGGGCTGAAAATTTTATTAACAATTTTGAAATTGTTTTGTCTTTAAACGGGTTGCGTTCTGTTTTTGCCATATTTAACTGTTGTGATTTTTAAAAAACCCGCACTTTAAACGGCGCGGGTTTTTGATATGTAAAACTTTTTGTTTAAAAATAAGTCATACTGAAAAAGCTGTCAACTTCTTTTTTAGTATAGGCCTTTTCCAAAGCATCTTCCAAAGCTATTAAAGGTATACGCCCAACTGAAAGGACTTTTGTGTGGAAAGTAAGGATATCAAAATCTTTACCTTGTTGTTTTTTATATTTGTTTCTTAAACGGGTAAATTCCTGTGCACCGATAATATAAGAAACCGCATCAAAAGGCCTTAAAGCAAGATAATTTAAAGCGGTTTTAGCTTCATCTTCTTGGATACCGGATTCCTTAATATATTCTAAAGCAGATTTATAATCCAAATTTTTTGTTTGTAGTTGATAATCTACCAAAGCATAAAGTGCTTTTTTATAATTAAACCAATAATAATTTAATTTATCTTCTTCTTTATTAAAGAATCCGTTTTCAAAAGCGGTATCTATGGCATATTTTATCCAACCGTGAACATAAAATATATCGTTAGAAAGTTTATAAAGTAAAGATATATTTGCCGGCTCAACGGAATAAATAAGAGCTTGCCCCGGTGTTATAAATTCCGCAGAATTAAATTTTATTTTGCTGTAATTATAATCTAACTTAAATTCGTTTTTATCTAAATTAAGTTTTTTAGGCAAAGTAACTAAAATATCAGCATTTTGTTTTTCGGCTAAAGGCACCGGCGGGTAAACAGTAACCTGTGAAGGCATAGACCGTAAAACAGGCGGAGCTGAAGTTATAACTATCGGTAAAGATAATGTAGGGAATAATTTTTTAGTTACTAAAAACTGGTCTGCTTGTTTTACTTCTTGAGAATAGGCTTTAAGCACTTTATCATATTCCGGTGCATTTTTATATTTTTCGGAAAATGTATAATAATCACCCGGTAAAGTTTCGGGTATTTCCGCATTTTCTTGGTCAACATTTTCAGTAGATAATATTTGCATAGTTGTTAACCACTCAAGCAAATCTGCTGTTGCTTTTTCAAAATTTGTTTTTAATAAAGTTGACAATTTGCCATATCTGCTGGGAACGGAGTAGACCTCCTGATACAAATATTCGTAATCAGCACTGCCGATTCTAAAATCGGAAAATTCACCTGATTTAAGTTTCTTTTCCAAGAAATTTTTATATCTGTTCAATGCTGTTTGAAGCTGTTGTGATAATTGTTTAATTTGTTCTTTTGATACTTTGTCATCCGATAATCTTTTTACCAAAGCAGTAAAACTTTGCATATTAGCATTTTCTGCTTTTATTTTTTCTATGGCTAATTTTAAGGAAAGTTCAGAAGGTGTTGTTAAATTTTCTTCTGCTTGTTTTAAAACTTCCGGTAACATTCCAAGGCGCCCTAAAGCATAGCGTAAACGTTCTTGTTCCGGCAAGAAATTCTTGATTAAAATTTCATATACGGTATCAAGCGGTTCCAAATACCACATAGGATCTAAACTAAATTGATTTACAACTTTACTGTTAAAATGTTTTAACCCTGCAAGTTCTTTTAAAGTGTAATAATCCGCCCTTGCATAAGGGGAGAGGTCTTTTGGTTTTATATCGTATATAGCTTCAAGTAAAGATGTTATTGATTTGCTTTTTGCTATTTCGGTCTGTTGATCCCTTTTACCTATGCTGTAATGATAAACACCCAAACCTACGCGGGCTGTTTCTTCTTCATACAAAGCGGAAATCAAAGAAGTATATTTATTTCCTAAATCAAAAATTCTGTTATCGTTTACTACAAGTTCTTCCCTTTTTGATGCAGCATCGGCATTAATGCCTAAGCCTAACAAAGAAATACCAACTAAAAAAACACTTAATATTTTTTTCATAATAAACCCCTTTTAAATTAAGTTTCCATTACATTTTAACATATTTTTTGCAGTAACACTAATAAAAATGTAAAATATTTTATACCTCTCTTTTTTTTACAAGAGGAAAAAGGGAAGGGATATTTCTCTTGGAGGATTTTTTTTATGTTGTTTTGGTTGTTTCGTTGTTCTGCATTAATAGGTTTACCTCTGCTTGCTTATGTTTTCTTGGGTCATAATAGGTATTCCGTTATTCTTGCATTTATTCTCGCACTTGTTTTAGTAGCGGCAGAATATTTTGTAAGAACTTTGAAGTTTATGTCCATACTTATCGGTATTTTCGGTGCAATTATCGGGTATGGCTTTTTCTTCGCAGGGCGATATTTGGTAGTGCAAATGGATTTGCCGGAAGTAACCAGTTTTTGGCAATCTAATTCCGCAACTTTTGCTGCGGTTTTAACGATGCTCGGCGCCTGTATTGCCTTAATCAGATCCCCTGAAATTATGGGAATTAAACGTAAAGGACGTCATATAAAAGTTATCGATGCTTCCGCCTTAATAGACGGCCGTATTTATGATTTATGCGAAAGCGGTTTCTTCACCGGCGAATTGCTTGTAGCAAAATTCGTGGAAAAAGAATTGGCAACTTTGGCCAATTCTAAAGATATTACGGAAAAAGCACGCGGCCGCCGCGGGCAGGAAATTTTAAGGAAATTAAGGAACCTTAGAGGGTTAAGAATTTCCAATACATCAAAAGAAGGTAAGGGTAGAACTATTCAACAAAAAGTAATATCTTTAGCTTCTTTATTTAAAGCTGCTGTCGTAACAGTTGATTTTAATGTAAATAAGGAAGGGGCTATAAGTAATATTCCCGTATTAAATATTGCTGATTTGACAAGGTCCTTAAAACCGGTATTTTTACCCGGTACAAAAATTTCTTTATTTGTTATGAAAGAAGGGAAGGAAAAAGACCAGGGTGTTGCATATTTAGATGATGGTTCTATGGTAGTAGTTGAAGGTGGGCGTAAATTTATCGGTAAACGTACCGATGCGGAAGTTTATTCCATTTTGCAAACTTCAGCCGGGAAAATGTTTTTTACACGCGTTTGTGAATTTCCAGAGGACTAATGCCTAAAGATACTTCCGTAATAATTGCCGCGGGCGGTAAAGGCGCGCGTATGGGGCGCCCCAAACAGCTGCTTAAAGTAGATGGCAAAGAAATTTTACTGAGGACTATTTTAACCTTTAAGAAAGTTAAAAGAGTCAAAGAAATAATTGTTGTTACAACGCCGGAAACTTTTAAAATAATTAGTAAAAAAGTCAAAGGTTTAAAATTCGCTCCGGCAGGTTGCGAGCGTTTAGAATCAGTAAAAAACGGTTTAAAAGAAGTTTCGCCAACCTGCAGTTTAATAGCAGTTCAAGACGGCGCGCGCCCTTTAGTAAATTCTAAAGATATAGATATTTGTTTGAAAGCAGCACAAAAAGATAAAGCGGCAGTTTTGGGTGTTTTTGTTAAAGATACTATAAAAGTTGTAAGAAACGGTAAAATTACAAAAACTTTAAACAGGGCGGAATTATTTGCCGCGCAAACCCCACAGTGTTACCGTACGGAAGTTCTAAAAGAAGCCCTTAAAAAATACGGCAATAAAATTTTGGCTACGGATGAATCACAATTAGTTGAAAAACTAGGGGTTAAAGTTGTAGCGGTTGTCGGGGATTATAAAAATATCAAAATTACTACCCCGGAAGATTTAATTATAGCAGAGGCTTTATGCAAAAAGAAGAAATAAAATTTGGTTTTGGGTATGACACACACCGTTATAAAAAAGGTTTAAAACTTTTTTTGGGCGGTGCACTTATACCGCATACACACGGAATGCTCGGCCACAGCGACGGGGATTTGGTTTTGCACGCTATCTGCGACGGCGCTTTAGGTGCAATTTGTGCAGGGGAAATCGGGGAATATTTCCCGCCTACCGATGCAAGTATTAAAGGTATTTCAAGCGTAGTAATTACAAAAAAAGTTTTGGCAATTTTAAAAAAGAAAAATGCAAAAATTACGCATATTGATGTAACCCTTGTTGCCGAAACACCTAAAATGCGCCCGCATTATTTGACAATAAGAAAATCGCTTAATGCAATTTTTAAAATCGGGCTTGAAAATATCAGTTTTAAAGCCAAAAGCCATGAAGGCCTTGGCGATATAGGCGCAGGCAAGGCTTTGTCTTGCTTTGCCGCTGTAACAGTAAAAATTAGTAAAGAGAGGAAAAAATGAAACGTTTAATTTTATTAATATTACCGCTTGTTTTATGTGTTGCGTGTGCGGACTACGGATCTAAAAAATATAAAGAATATACAGGTATTAATTATAATGCTTACGATGTTCCGAGTTCTTATGCGGAATTAGATTTAAGTACCGATGACGTAGTAGAACAAAATAATACCGAAACTTTTGAAGTTGAAGAAATTACAGAAGAAGAAATTATTGAAAGCAGTAATCAGGCTTACGGTGAGGCCGTTGTAGTTATGTCAAGCAAAAAAATACCTTTAAGTAAAAATGCTACTTCGGAAGATTTACTTATTTTCCAAACCGCTTTAGATAATTCTTATAACACAATTTTGAAAAGTTACAGAACGCAAGGTTTTACTTATACACTTGCCCCGGCAGGTACGGTAAACCCGCTTTCCGTAATAAATGTTCAATGTTTGCTTAGTGAAAATTTTGCAAATACTTCAGGTAAAAGAGTATGTGATGCTTTTTTTGCCCTAATACCTGTGGAATATGAAAAGGAAAAATTAAAGAAAGCTCAAGAAAATGCTTAAAATATATAATACTTTAAATCATAAGAAAGAAGAATTCGCGCCTTTAAATCCAGAAGGTGCAACTTGCTATTGTTGCGGGCCAACTGTCTATAATTATGCGCATATCGGTAATTTAAGAACTTATATTTTTGAAGATTTACTTATGCGCACTCTCCGTCATAGTTTACCCGTTAAGCATATGATGAATATAACCGATGTCGGGCACTTAACTTCAGATGCCGATGCCGGGGAAGATAAAATGGCCCTTGCTTCCGCGCGTGAAGGTAAAAGCGCTTGGGATATAGCGAAATTCTATGAAAAGAAATTTTTTGAAGATTTTGATTCTTTAAATTGCCGCCGTCCTGATATCACTGCACGTGCTACCGAGCATATACCTGCTATGATAAATTTAGTCAAAACACTTGAAGAAAAGGGTTATACTTATAAAACTTCAGACGGTATTTATTACGATACTTCAAAATTTGCAGATTACGGCATTTTAATAAATAAAGCTCATCTTGAAGGTTTGAAAACCGGTGCGCGCGTTGATTTCGGGGAAAAGAAAAATGCTACCGATTTTGCTTTGTGGAAATTTTCACCTACCGATAAAAAACGCCAAATGGAATGGGAAAGCCCTTGGGGTATAGGTTTCCCCGGTTGGCATATTGAGTGTTCCGCTATGGCTATGCAATATCTTGGCCAAACTTTAGATATTCATTGCGGCGGTATAGACCACGTTGCAATACACCACACAAATGAGATTGCCCAAGCCCAAGCGGCAACAGGTAAGCAATATGTCCGTTATTGGATACATGGCGAATTTTTGGTAATGAGTGCCGGTAAAATGTCAAAATCAGCAGGCACTTTCGTTACTTTAGATACACTTAAAGAAAAGGGTTACAGCCCGCTTGATTACCGTTATTTATGCTTGGGTGCGCATTATAGAACTCAGCTTGAATTTTCTTATGACAGTTTGGATTTCGCAAAAGCAAGCCGCCAAAGTTTAAAAACAAAAATTGCCGCAATTAAGGCAAATGCAAAACAAGAAGGAACCGAAACATCTGTATTACAAGAAGCAAAAAATAATTTTGTCGCTGCTATGGAAGATGATTTAAACACTTCAAAAGCCCTTGCTTTACTTTGGGATTTTGTAAAAAGTAATGCAAGTAACGAAGAAAAATTACAATTTGTAAGTTTTGCGGATACTTTTTTAGGCCTTGATTTGCTTAAAGAAGAAAAGAAAGAAATTTCTGAAGAAGCAAAAAAACTTTTGGAAGAACGCGCCGAAGCAAGAAAACAAAAAGATTTTAAAAAATCTGATGAACTTCGTGCTAAATTGCTTGCTATGGGTATTGTAGTTAAAGATACTCCAAGAGGGCAAGAGTTTTAAAATATTTATAAAAGGAGATATCATGATAAATAAAAAAGGGTTTACATTGATAGAAATGATGGCGGTTGTTTTGATTCTTGCCGGCCTTGCCGCTATTGCTTATCCTGCTTATACTAAGTCAATAAACAGGGCACGCGTTGCCGAGGCATTTTCTTTGGCTGAGATTGTCCGCGAAGCACAACAAAGAAATTTGGCTGTAAACGGGAGCTATTTTGGTGCTTTTACGGAGAGGCATATTTCCGGCAGAACACGTTTAGTAAAATCCGGGGATGTAAGAGTTTCCGGAGGTAGATTAATAAAAGGCCTATATGTAGTAGGTATAACAGATGAAGGCGAAGGTGATGATGCCATTGAAAACGGATGTATCGTAGTTAGATACGGCCCCGATGATACAACTCTTTTTACAATTTATACGCATGTGGAAGACAGCAGAATTTGGTGTGAAGGTCGTGAAAATAGTGGAATTTGCGATATAATTCCTTCTTTGGAAACTACGGAATTAGATTGTGGTGAGATTTAAATTATTATAAGAGATAAAAATGAAAAAGAACTTAATAATTATATTAACGGCATTTTTAGCCGTTACACAAGTAAACGGGCTTGATTTATACGGCGTGTATGACAGTAAAGCCCCGCAGGGGTGTATAGATGCAAATTTGCAGGGGGAAATTTCTTTACCTGATTTAATGCAAATTGCAATTTGTAATAATCCCTCTTTAAGTGCTGAATATATGTTACTTAAATCTAAAGAAGCAGCTTTAGGTGCTTCAAAAGGGCAATATTTGCCAAGCATTAATATCGTCGGGGAAGGTACTTTAAACGGTGCTAAAACCGAGCATCAAAGCGGCACAACCCGTAATGAACCTTATTCCGCGACAGCATCAGCACAATGGCTTATTTATGATTTCGGCGGAAGGTCTTCGCAAGTAGGGCAAAATAAAGCCTTACTTTCCGCAACAAATTATGCCTATAACGCAGCTTTGCAAGAACTTATTTTACAAGTTAACAATGCTTATTTAAGCACTTTAAGTGCAAAAGCGTCTTTAGACAGTTATAAAGAAAGTAATAAAACTTATCAAAGGGCTTATCAAGAGTCAAAAAAACGCTATGACTTGGGTATGGTAACTTTAGTTGATAAGCTGCAAGCGCAAACAAGTTATGAGCAGAGCCAATTACAGGTCGTTAAAGCTGAAAATACTTTGCGCCAAGCACAAGGCAATTTGGCTACTTTATTAAATTTAAACCCCGCTACCGAAATCAAACTTTTGGAAATTACAGACGATAATAAAATCACTAAACTTGAAGAGGGGGATGAAATCCAAAAACTTATGCAAGAAGCTTTAAATGAACGCCCCGAATTAAAAGCTGGTGAAAGTTCAGTTCTAGCAAGTAAAGAATCAATAAGTTATGCAAGGTCCGGTGCTTTACCGTCTTTAAGTGCAATAGCAAACGGCAGTTACGGGGATAATTGGAAACACTCTAAACCTTATGAGCTTAACGGTTCTGCCGGGCTTAGGTTAAGTTGGCCTTTATTTTCAGGTCTATCAACAATGTATCAAGTCGACCAAGCAAAATTTTTATACGAACAAAGCCAAAAAAACCTTGACAGTACAAGAAATAATGTCTTAAACGAGGTCTGGAGTTATTATCAAAATTATCAAACAGGCGTTAAAGCTTATGAGATAAGCAAACAGATTTTAGCAACCGCTGAGGAGAACTCAAGGGTTGCCTTCCGCTACTATGAAGTAGGTAAAGTAGATATTTTAAATTTACTTAATGCAAACAGTAAATTGGCGGAAGCAAAACAAGGTGTAGTAAACGCTTTTTACGGTTTACTTATGAATAAAGCACAATTATACAGAGCAGTAGGGAGAATTAAAAATGAACGAAAATAATTATATGCAGGAAAATGAAAGTAAGAATAATTTATCTCAGGGGGTAGTAATAGCAATAGGTGTTGGTGCCTTAATTTTAGGAATATTGCTCGGGTTTTTCGGGGCTAAATATTTTATCGGTAAAGCGATGGCTAAAATGATGGCTTCTATGAATAGGGAAACTTATGTTACCGTTCAAACCCCGAAAGTTGAAAATGTAACTTTAAATAAAAAGTATATCGCTAAAGTTGAAGCAATAAACGCAGTTGATATTAAGCCGCAAGTTTCCGGTTATATTGAAGAAATTTTGTTTGAAGACGGTTCGGAAGTTAAAGAAGGCCAAAGCCTTTATAATATTGAAAAACGCCGCTATGCCGCAAATGTCGCAAGTGCAAAAGCCAATTTAATGCAAATTGAAAACGATTATAAAAGGCAACAGGCATTATATAAAGATAAAATGCTCCCTAAAGCCGAACTTGAAGTCGCCGAAGCAAATGTAGCAAAAGCTAAAGCTGCTTTAGATTTAGCCGAAGTTGATTTGGACCACGCCGATATTGAAGCACCGATTTCCGGCCGCATAGGTAAAACTTTAGTCAGTAAAGGTAATTTCGTTGCAAGCGGCGGTGCGAACCTTGCGCGTATTGTACAAATGCAACCTGTGCGCATCAGTATGTCCGTAACCGATAAAGAAAGATTAAATGCCGTTAGAGAAATGGCAAAAGGAAATGAAGGTACAATGCACCTTCAAGCACAACTTGCCGATGGTACTGTTATTGATATTGAACCAAATAAAGTTTATGCAGATAACGAAGTCAGCGCACAAACCGCAACAATTCCGCTTTATATTGAATATCAAAATGCTGACAATCTTTTAATTCCCGGTAACTTTATAAATGTCTTTGTATCTGAAACTTCCGCTAAAGAAGAAATTACCGTTCCGCAAGTAGCTGTTGCACAAGACGGTAACGGTAAATATGTTATGGTTATTAATGATGGTGTTGCCGAACAAAGATATGTGGAAACAGGCGATAGTTTTAAAGACCGTTTTGTAATAAAAAGCGGTTTAAACGCAAATGATAAAATTGCCATTACCGGTGTTCAAAAACTAAGTAACGGTCAAAAAGTTAAAGCAGCGGAGGCGTTTTAATGTTCTCTAAATTTTTTATTGACAGGCCCCGCTTTGCAGCAGTTATTGCAATAATAATGTCCCTTGCAGGTATAATTTGCGCTTGGAATTTGCCTGTTGCTTTGTATCCTGAAATTACACCACCGGAAATACACGTTGATGTTATGTACCCCGGCGCGAGTGCCGATGTTGTTTCAAAAGTCGTAGGTATACCGATAGAAAATGCCGTAAACGGTGTGGAAGATATGATTTATATGACATCAACATCTTCCGACGGCAGATATTCACTTGCTGTAACTTTTGAAAGCGGTACAGATCCTGATATAGCACAAGTTAAACTCCAAAACCGTTTACAACAGGCCATGGGGCAACTTCCCAGTGAAGTAACAAGGCAAGGTTTTACAGTTCGCGCTATGTCTTCAAGCATTTTGGGTGTTTTAAGTTTTATTTCGGAAGACGATTCTATGAGTTCCGGTGACTTAAACGACTATGTTGAAGATAATATTAAAAAAGATTTAACCAAAATCAACGGCGTTGGTGATGCAACTGTTTTCGGCGCCAAAAAGAGTATGCGCATCTGGCTTGATGCGGATAAACTTTCTTTACTTGGTGTTCCAATATCAAGTGTAAAAAGCGCAATAGCATCACAAAACTATATGCCCACTTTGGGTAAAATCGGTGCGCGCCCTAATGACGATAGCGAACTGATTGTTTATCCTCTAAAAACTCAAGGGCGTTTAAATACCGTAGAAGATTTTAAAAATATTATTATCCGTACTGATGAAGAAGGCGGGCTTTTAAAACTCGGTGATGTTGCTACAGTTGAAATCGGTATGGAAAGCTATTCTTTTGCCGGTAGTGTTAATGGCAGAACTTCTGCAAATATGATGCTTAAATTAACTTCCGGTGCAAATGCTTTATCAACTATGGAAGCCGTTAAAAAGGAGATAGAACGTTTATCACAATTCTTCCCTGAAGGTTTAACATATCAAGTTACGGCAGATACAACAGATTTTATTATAGAGTCAGTCCACGAAGTTATTTGGACCCTGCTTGCTACATTTATTTTGGTTGTTTTTGTTTGTTACCTTTTCTTGCAAGATTGGCACGCAACTCTAGTTCCGTCAATAGCAATACCTGTTTCTTTACTTGCAACTTTTATTGTAATTAAAGGGCTTGGATATTCTATTAATATGTTTACCTTGCTTGGTTTGGTGCTTGCTATCGGTGTTGTTGTGGACGACGCTATCTGTGTTGTTGAGCGTGTAATCTTGCTTATGAGCCGCGAAAAAATGAACCGCTATGATGCAACAGTCCGTGCTATGCAAGAAATTTCCGGCCCGATTATTGCTACCACTTTGGTTTTGCTTGCTATCTTTGTACCTATTGCATTTTTAGGCGGTATTACAGGTAAAATTTACCAGCAATTTGCGGTCACTATCGCAACAGCGGTAACATTTTCATCGGTCAATGCTTTGACTTTATCCCCTGCAATCTGTGCAACTATGCTTACCGATATTAAACCTACACAAATCAGATTCCTTATTTGGTTTAATAATTTGGTAGATTATGCCCGCAATAAATATGCTGCTTTTGCACGTCTAACAGGCAGGCATGTGTTTTTGATTTTTATAATATTTGCGGTTTTGGTTGCACTTGCTTTCGGTACTTTTAAATTTAATAAAACTTCCTTTGTTCCGCCGGAAGATCAGGGTTTTGTTTTAGCAAGTGTTCAACTTGCGGAAGGTGCAACTTTTGGCAGAACCGAAGAAATTACTAAAAAGTTTGCTGAAATTACTAAAACCGAACCCGGTATAAAAGATGCTATTACTATTTTAGGTTTCAGTTTTATGGGTGGTTCGGGTGAAAATGTTGCTATGTTTATGATGACTTTAAAACCGTGGAGCGAGCGTATATACCCCTTCTATAAAACAGTTATTAACCGTCTTTTATGGTTAGTAACTTTTGGGCATCATAAACTTTTGGAAGATAATTCTTCAACCGCTATTGTAGAACGCTTACGTGCAAAAACTATGGGCATACCCGAAGCGGAATTTATGGTAGTGGAAATGCCTGCAATACCGGCTTTGGGTGTTTCCGACGGTGTACAAATAAAAGTGCAGTCCATTGAAAGTAATGATTATAATCAGCTTGATAATGCTGCTAAAAACTTTATCGGTAATGTAATGGGTTTGGAAGAAGTTAGTTACGGTTATTCCGATTTTACTTCCAAAACACCTAATATTTACCTTGATATTGACCGCACTAAAGCAGAGGCCATGAATGTTCCGCTTTCAAATATTTTCAGTACCATTGAAAATTATTTGGGTTCCGGTTATGTAAACGATGTTAATTTGGGTACACAAGTAAATAAAGTTATTGTACAGTCCGATTGGAAATACCGAAAAAATCTGGAAAGCATAAACAATATTTATGTTCCAAGCAATAAAGGTGCTATGGTGCCTTTAGGCGCTTTGGTTGATTTAAGAACAGTTCTTTCACCGCGCCAAATTGTGCGTTATAATCAGTATCCTACTGCTGGTATTACCATACAACCCAAACAAGGGGCAAGCACAGGGGAAATTATAAAAAAGATTGAAAATAATATCCACGAATATCTCCCCAAAGGTTATGCTTTTGAATGGAGCGGTATTAGTTATCAGGAAAAGCAAAACGAAGGCCAAATGGGCGTTTTGGTTTTCTTGGCTTTGGTTTTCGCTTACTTGTTTTTGGTTGCGCAATATGAAAGTTGGAGCATACCGCTTTCTGTTATGATGTCAGTAGTCGTTGCTCTTGCCGGCGGTCTTTTAGGGCTTATATTGATGGGCGAAACATTAAGTATTTACGCGCAACTCGGTATTGTTTTGCTTATCGGTTTAGCCGCGAAGAACGCAATTTTGATTGTGGAATTCTCTAAAGAAGAACGTGAACGCGGCAGCAGTATAATAAACGCCGCAGTTACCGGTTTAAGGGAAAGGTACCGCGCTGTTTTGATGACTGCTTTTACTTTCATTTTAGGTATCGCTCCGCTTTTGATTGCAACAGGGGCCGGTGCAAACAGCCGTAAAGCGATAGGTATACCCGTGTTTTGGGGTATGTTAGTCGGTACTGTTTTAGGTTTATTTATTATTCCGCTGTTTTATGTTTTAGTCCAAACTTTAACCGACAAAATCAGCGGTAAAGAAATAAAAGAAGATTAATAGTACTAAAATTTTAATAAACATCCCCCAGTAAATTTTTGCTGGGGGATGTAATATATATTGAAACTTATTTTTTAGCGGAAATTATCTTTATAAACACTTTTTTCTTGCGGGTTCAGTAAGTTAGTTAATGTAATATTCTTATCATATGAACTAAAATCGTGTCTATACTTTAAATCTCCGGTATGGGTGTCGTATGCAAGAATCATCCATTCTTCCCAAGACCAACCTTCATCGTATTTGCTGTCCTCATATATAAAGAATATTGTGTTATTAAAGGTAAGAGCTTTCGGTTTTTTGCCATAATTTACATCTATATCTAATTCAGATTTTTCATAATATTTAGCATCATAATAGTTGAAATAATCAAAATTTCCGTCCATTTGTGCAAGATTTGTAACTATTTTTTGCAGAGCTTCTTTACCGATAGAGGGGTAAATTTCTTTTATTTTTTCATAGTTGTCTTTTGCTCTTTGTTCGCGAACTTGTTGTTGCTCTTTTTCTTTTTGGATTTTGTTTACTTCTTTTTGGATTTTGTTTTGAATATTTGCTACATTTGTGCTATCTAAAACTATATTTGGGATAGTAAAAGTTACGCCGCTGTCAGTAATTTGTGTTACAACTTTATTAACATTTTCTTGGGCATTAAGCAAAACAGGTATTAAAAACAAACCCGAGATAATTAATATTTTACTTTTTTTCATAAGGCCTCCGTTTACTATTATTTTAATTTAAAAATATGATTTATGCAAGGGCAATTGGGCCTAACTATAAATAGGTCTTAAGTCCTAGTATCTTTTTTATGAACAATGCTAAACAAAAGTATTTTTAAATATGATAAAATTTAAGAGTGAAAAGAATTTCTCTATATACTTTTTTTACGGAGAAGATGGAGATTGTCCTAATCCCCAAATTGTCGCGCGGTTTTAAGTTTACCGTGCGTCCGTATATGTTGTGTTTACTTGCGCTTTTATGGCTTGGCATAACACTTTATTCGGCATTTGTTATTACTAGGGAAATTGATTACAATTTCGTTAAAGCGGATAATAAAGTTATGAAGGCAAAACTTGCTATGATTGCCGAAGAACTTGCAAATAACCGCAAATACTTGAAACTTGCCCGCGATACCGATAAACAAATGCGCCAAATGCTCGGTATGAAGGGGGGGAAATATATTAATATGCCAGGCGGCATTGATGATGCTAAAGAAGAAAGGAAAATAACTTTCAGTTCAATTTTTTCTAAAGAAAGCAAAGATATTGATGAGCAGGAAATAAATGAGATTTTTAAGGAAACTACCGCCGCAGCCGAGGAACAACTTTCAAGTTTCCAAGAAATAGCTTGGTTTTATACAAACCAAAAAAACAGCAGTAATGCAAAACCGTCAATTAAGCCGACAAAAGATTATAGGGTTACTTCAAGTTTCGGTTATCGTTTAAACCCTTTCCCGTCATATCATTATGGTATGGACCTTGCCGGCAAAGCGAATTCGCCTATTTATGTTACGGCAGACGGCGTTGTAAGGCAAACGGGTTGGGCAACAGGGTATGGACAGGCGGTTTTGGTAGATCATAGTTTTGGTTACTCAACTTTGTACGGGCATTTATCGGATATTCGTGTCAAAAAAGGGGACCGTGTAAAACGCGGCCAACTTATTGCAAGTATGGGTACAACAGGCCGTTCAACCGGCGTACATTTACATTATGAAGTATGGAAAGACGGAACACCCGTCAATCCAAAAGATTATTTGTAGGAGGAGTTATGAGTTTTCTTGACAAAGAAGATAAAGCAGGTGAATATACCTCAGTAATAAGTGAACAATGCCAATTTCAAGGCACATTAGATTTGCAAGGGTCTATCAGAATAGATGGAACCCTTGAAGGTAATATTGACAATGCCAAATTGGTTACTATCAGCAAAACCGGTGCAATGAAAGGCGATATTGCTGGTTTAGGTGCTGTAATAATAGGTAAAATGGAAGGCGATATCTGCGTTGAAGAACTTGAAATTTTATCTGACGCAACTTTAAAAGGCAATATTCGCACGAAAAGCATCTTAATTGAAAGGGGTGCTAAAGTTAATGCAACAATTACTGTGGTTACCGAAGAAGAGGCTGACCCTAAAGGTGAAGAAATTATTGAAGAAAAGAAGGAGAAAAAGAAATGATTTCCTTTTTTATTAAATACAGAAACCCTATTTTAATTACAACGGTTGTAATTTTCTTGGCAAGTATCGGCGTTATAGGCGCCGGTGTTGTTGCGGACCAATATAATGCAAGTTCTGTTTTAGCGCAAGTAGGTAATGCAAAAATAAAATATAAAACTTTTGCCAATGCTTATGATATGGTACGCCAAAAATATATTGATGAAGGCAAAGAAATAAGCGAAGAAGAAGATAAACAAATTAAACAAGAACTTGTTCAAAGTTTAATTATGCGTGAGGCCTTAAGCCAAGCCGCCGGTGATTTGGGGGTTGGTGTAAGCAAAACGGAAGTGGCTTATGTTATCAAAAGTAATCCTTCCTTTGCCCCAAACGGCGAATTTAATAAAAATGCTTATATATATGTGGTAAGGAATCAGTTTCATGTAAATCCGGCTGAATTCGAAGAAAACCTTGCAAAAGATATTGCCGCCAACAGGTTAAAAACTGTTTTGGCTGCAAGTTCTATGCCGACTTCTTTTGAAAAAAGCATTTTAATGCAAGGCGCCCCGTCTTTAAAAGACGAGGAAAAACAGGTATTAGAAAGTTATTTAATTGAACTTAAAGCAAGGAGTTTTGCCGCTGCTTTCAGTGATGCTTTAAATGCAAATCACAAAAGCACGATTGATATGCAAATTTAAGTTTAAATTCTAATATATTACGCCCTCTGTTTTTGCAGGGGGTGTTTTATCTTGCACAGTTTGGCTTTATTAGCTACCACCTAATAGCTGTGGTTGAATATATATTATTTACCTTCCTTTTTCAATTTTGGTATAATTATAATGTACAGTTGTTTTGTACAATTTTTATTCTATTTTTGGGATTCTTTTTTTAAAAAAGAAATCATCTTTGTGAGGGTTACTCATAAAGATCCTACAGACTCCAAAAATAGCTGGTTAGGTATAAAATAAAGGACTTTATAAACCCTTTGTTTTATGCCGAACACTCTCTTTAGAGAGTTACGGCTATTTTTATTTTATGGATTTCTGTAGGCATAAGATAATTATGGCCGTTTTCATTGAAAAAAAATAAAACTTTAATAATTATTTGCTTACTGTTTTTTATTAGCCCATTATTTGCAAAACCGACGCAAGATTTTTATAATGTCAAAATAATTTCAGTTTACGACGGCGATACTTTTAAAGTTTCTTTACCTTGCCAAATTCCTATATTTTGTGAAAGCATATCTGTACGCGTAAAAAATATTGATGCA
>JAZOVE010000014.1:0-49245 GCA_045658545.1 Elusimicrobiaceae bacterium | reverse complement strand
CCGGCTTGTTAGAAAATAAAAATATTTAATTTTGCAAGCACTAATATCGCCGTAAAAAAGAAAACGGGGGGAAATTTAACAACCTGAAATTTCCTCAAAAATAATTGACAGGTTTGTGCGCATTGTTTGGCTTTATTAAATGTCGCAGCAAAAATAAAAAATCATCTTAAATCTGCATCGCAGCGCGACAACATACTCGTGCGCTACGGTTCTAAACTTTAAAAATATTTCCTTTTACTCCCCGCCCCTTTGCTTGCAAAGGCGGAGGGGTTGGGGGTGGGGTTGTAAAAACAAAATTTCCTCAAAAATAGTTACCGAGTTTTAAAGGGTAGATAATTGATAGGTTGAATGTAGGTGATTTTGTTTTATAACGAATAAAAATCACATGGGATACTGTTTGTATTGACCAGAGACTATACCATTAAGGGTTAAATAACCGGTGGATTGGCAATTTTGATTTTTGTTCCACAATTTTTCACATAACTTTATAGCATAATTATCATCTAGTTTAGCTACACACCAAGTTTTTGGGGTAGTTGTAATTGAGTGTATCCAAATACCAAATCTATAATTGGTTTTACCGCACCATATCGAGTGTGAATACATAGGTGCTATACAGCAATAGTTATCTTCGTTAACACGACACCAATAACCATAATCGGATGTTGATCGGTTATATGGACAATCAATATCTATATAGTCAAAATATTTTCTATTAGCATAATCATACTTAAATTCTTTGCCTGCAAGATAATAACGGTTATAAGCATTCGCCAAATCTTTAGCATAAGTTCGAAGTTTGACAAATTCACTTTTATCTACTGCTTGTTTATACTGTGGTAAAGCTATTGCAGCTAGTATACCAATAATAACTACAACTACTAAAAGTTCTATCAAAGTAAAACCTTGGCTAACGTTTTTTATTTTCTTCATAAATACTCCTAAAATGATTTATACAGTATTTCTATAATTCCATATATGTAAATTATAGAAAAAAAAAAAAAAAACGTTGTCAAGAGGAATTTAAACGCTCTGACGTAGAAAACAATTTTTTATTCTTCACCCTTTTGATTGCAAAGAGTAATTCTACCCGTAGGTGAAGGGATTGGGGGTGGGGTTGTAAAAATCAGAATTCCTCAAAAATAATTGCCGAGTTTTGCGTGTGAAGCTTTATTTTTCGGTTAATATTTTTTTAAGTGTTAGAATAGTTTTATTATTCGGTGAGAGTTCTAATATCGTTTTACAATCAAGTAAGGCCTTTTCAATTTCGCCGATACTTGTATAAAAATATGCTCTGCGTATAAGATTATCGATATTATTTTTATCTTTATTTATGTTTTCGGTATAAAAATTTTCCGCTTCTTTTGTCAGGCCGTTTCTTTTGCATATCGTTGCAATATCCGAACAAATATAATAATTAGGTACTACTTTTTTATAATCTTCAAGGGCTTCTTTATATTGGCCTATTTCTTCGTATAATTTAGCCCTGTTTATATAAAATTCTTTTATATTGGGATATTTGTTTATTATTTCATTAAATTCTTGTATTTTTTCTTCAATATTATTGTTCATAAGTTTATCCTAATTATTTTACTTAAATATAAAAACGGCTTATATTATGAAGTTCCTGAGCGGATACACAATATAGCCGTAGTTTATCTGGGATAAACATTCAGCACACAACAATGAGGGGATCAACCAGACTGTTATATGCCTTAACGACCATTCTTGATGCTCAGGAACACTACTACAATAGTTCCCCGTTAATACGGTTCAAAAATAGTTCCGTTTATTTTAGGGTTTTTAACCCGTAAACAAAAATAAAATTCCTTTTAAATATGATAACAATTTTTAAATATTTTGTAAATAACAGTTATAATTTTTAGTATTCTTTAACGCGGTAGGAATCTTTTAATTTGCGCACAGTCATTTTATAAACTTCGGGGGTTAAATTTTTTAAATGTTTTTTTGTTTCACGCGGGCGTTTGATATATGCCTCGCACATAAACCATGCTTGCGCCATTTGCGAATAATATTTCGTCGGCTTTAAAGCTAAAACCGCCGTCAAAATTTTTGCAAAATAAATACTTTCCAGATAATAACATCTTGCCAAATTTAAGGCAGTTCTTTGTGCAAATTCCTGTTTGCTTTTTAGGTTTTTTAAAATAAGCGGTAAAAACATTTGTTGGTGTTTTTTTATAAATTTTAATTCTGAACAGAAACAATCGCACACGCTCCAATTTGAAATTTGCGGAATAAATTTTTGAATTTGTTTTACAGATTTTTCTGGGGGGAGTTTTTTACATAAACGCGCGACAAAAAGAGCTTTTAAAAAATATTCTTCAAAATATTTTAATTTGTAATTATTGCAGAAACTTTGCATTTCCTCATCGGTAAAAGTTTTTGCGTAATTCCTTATAACAGGTACGCGTACACCCAAAACATAATTTACCCCGGGCAGTAAACCCGAGGTAAATTTTTGATATTTTTTATCAGCAAGTTTTTGTAAATCTTGCAAAATTTTATGCATAATTATTCGGCTGAAACTTTTTTTGCTTCTTTAAATAATTTGCTGAAGGAAAATGCTACACCGACGTATAAATTTTGCCCGCGCGGCAGGCCGCCGTGTTTTGCTTGTGCCGTAAAGTAATTAATAAACGGTGCAACGGAAAAATTGTTCCAAACCAAAACTTCCATACGCGCATCAAGTTCTAAAGAATAATCGAGGTCCGTAGGTTGTTCTTTGCTTTCGTGTAAATAATCGCGCCATATACCTTTAAACATTGCTTTTACACCTTCGCGGATTGGAAGTTCTACATCAAAGCCGGCTGTCCAGCCGAGTTTTGTTGAGCGTTCTGGGTAAGTAAAATCTTCCTCGAATAAACCTGCTGCGTAAAGAGATTTTAAATATTTCCCTTCAAATAATTTTGCGCCGCCTTCACCCCTTACAATTTTCTTTAAACGTGCGTCGCCCGTTCTGTTAAATTCAGTTTCATAAGCGGCTAAAATATACGGGCCGGCTTCAAAACCGCCCATAAAATTTTGAATATTCCAAAGGCGTAAAGTGTAGGCCGTATCAAAAATAATTCTGTCTGCTGATTCTGTGGTTACTTTATCGCCCCCGTCGGCAGGTTCAATGGTGCTTTTACCATATTCTGCCAAAACACCGTTAGACCATAAATAATGTTTGCCGAAATAATCTGCCCTAAAATCCAAAGCACCTTGTACGGTGGTTTGATTGTCTGCAGTTAAACGGGCATCAGAAAAATCGGCATAATCTGCGGCGTGATGAACATTCGTAGATGTTAGGTTAAGTGCAAGCCGTTTTAAATCAAGCTGCCAACCTCGGCGGTCATTTTCCGTCGCGAAAGAAGTTACCGCTAAACTAAGCAAAGCAACAGATAAAACAAGTTTTGTTATTTTCATAAAGTCTCCTTTAATTAATTTATTATATTTTACAATAAAATAAGCACGGTGTGAAATTTTATGTTATAATAATTTATATTGGTATATAGGGGTTAATATATGCTTAATTTTAAAGAATTGTTAGATGCAAAATTTTCCTTACTTGAAGCCGTTAGAGTTTACAAAGATATGGTAGTAGATTTGGCTATCCCTATCATCCAAATGGCTTTGCTTTCTGCCGTATTTATATTGTTTGGGCAAGCTTTATTGTCTTTACTTCCAAAAAGTGTAATAACAAATATTATTTTTTGGATATGGGTTGCTTTTGTGTTTTGTTTATCTACCGCGACATTTTTTAAAATTTCCGAAGATATTATATTAAGTAAGGCAGTTCAAATTTATGAGAATATTGCACATACTATTGTTTTGTCAACTAAATTATTTGCGGTTCTGGGTTTAATATTCGGTGCTTTGGTTATACTTATAACGCCGATGTTTTATATTACGAACCCCCTTTTCGCTTTACCTTATAAAGCACTTGCAATAATTTTTATAATAGCTGCTATTCCCTTCGTTTACTTTGCACCTTTGGCCGTCGTATTAAGGGAAGCAAATATTCTAAACAGCTTTACTTTCAGTTATTATATGGTCTTGCAAAGATGGTGGCGGATGTCACAAATTATTTTGACACAAATTATCTTTACCTTAATTATTGCATTTTGGGCATATTTTATTGTGTCCTTATTATTCTTTCCTAACAGTCCTAATTTCTTTGATTTTATTTTTACTAAAGCTACCGCTTTAAGTGAGCAGTTCCGCGATTTATATATACGCTTTGTGTTTTGGGAAATAATGCAGGTTTTTGTTCTTACTACCGTAACCGCTGTTTTCGTAGGAATAAATACTATTTTGTTTTTATATTTTGAAGGTACTTTAACCAAAATTATAGAAAAGAAAAATGAAATTAAAATTAATCGTACCAAAGCAAAGAAAAAAAGTAAAATAAAATTTGTGGACGTACTAGCAAACAGTAAGCCGGTAACTATTGATACTACCGAAGAAAAGGAAGAAATACACCACAAAACCCGTGAAGAAGTATTAGACGAAATCTACCCCGGCTATCAGGAATCAAAAGAAGAAAATAAATCAAAAAGCCCCGAACCTACAGATGATGTTATTATTTTGGAAGATGAATATCCACAATAATAATTAGAACGGAGGTTCTATGAATGTATCTTTAACGCGTAACGAAAAGTTACAGCTGGATTTGTTTAAATTGATGGAAAGGAAAGCCGAACATTATTTACAAGAAGATTCTTACGATAATCAAGATATTTCAAACACCAAACAACAATGTGTTTTGTTAAGTATCAGGAAGATGTGCCAAGTTTATAAAGATTTGCAAGATTCTTCCCGTAAAACTAAAGATTTGCAGGAACTGATAATATCTTACCTAAAAATTATTTACCACAGTAATATTGATAAAAGTATTAAAGCATCAATTTTAAAATTCCTTAAAAAACCGAGTGTAAAAAATTGCGACCAAATAATTTCCGCAATTTATAAATTAGATATTGAAGATTTTTCAGTTTTTATTCTTGCCGCTTTAATTACGCATATTAATAAAGGTAACCCATTTAGAAAACAAAATTTATAAAAATTATTTTGCCGCTACCTCTTGACAAATCGGCAAAAAACCATTATACTTTAAACAGATAGGTAGTTACGCTCTATGTTTGAGCGCCCCGGAAGTAGGGGGGGCGGGTCAGCAAGAGCAAGTTTTTTTTGTATTATATAAGGGGAAGTTTATGTCTATAATAATTAAGAGCAAAGGGCAAAAAAGTGATGCCGATAAAAGAAAGCAACTTTACACTTGGGTAGGTTGCGGGCTTGTAACGGTTTTAACTTTAATAAGTGTTATTCCTAATATGGGTGGTGAAAAAGCACCTGATTACAGTAAATTTTCTTCCCATATGCAGGACCTTGCCGCCTTGCCTTTCGGTACCGATGGGCAAGAAAGCAGTTTTTTAAGGAATAACCCGGAATATGCGGAAATTTCAAATGCGGAACTTTTGGGTTCATTATTTTCTTCCGAAGACCGTAAAGAGCGCCAAGAAAAAGATGCAGCAGAGGGTGTCCCGCCGCCGCCGGATCCGGAATATAAAGAAGCTGCCGACGAGCAAAGGAAAATTGAATTAAATAAAGAAATTAACCGCGAGCGTTTAGAGAAAAAAATAAAAGAAAGGGAAGCTTTTAATGCTGACATTAAAAATAAGCAAAGCGCAAAGGGCAGTAAAGATAACCCTAAACAAAACCGCCAACCGCGTCAAACACAGGGGCAAAAAACAACCCCGCAAACTTTGGGTAATAGCGGGGGGAGATTCGGTTCAAGCGGTAGCGGTTCTTCGGGTGTAACAGGTTCAATTTGGCGTTATGAAGGTAAAGATATTAAAAATGGTAAAGGTAATACTGTATCGGACCATGCCGCAACAAAACAGGATTTGGCTTTTGCAAAAAATATGGGCCGCAGCGGCGGTTTATATGAAGCAGGGGTTGAATCTATAAAAGGTGCAAATGCAAAATCCGCTGATAGTGCTGCCTCAAGTGCCATTGACGCTTTCCAAGGCGGAGTTGATGCTGAAGAACTTGCCGAAGACGAACAAGAACTTGGTATTGATGACTTGCCAGATATAGTGGATACAGATTTACAAAATGATTTAAAACGTGCTTTGGGTGATGATGTTAACAAACAATCTTCTGAAAAGAAAAACAGCAGCGGTACAGCTAACGGCTATAGCGTAAATGAGAACTGTATGGATAATAGAGGGAATGTGAGTGGTAAGTGTATGTTAATGAAAGGGCTTGGTGAACTTCTTAAATTCGGTGTAAGCTATTTAACTTGGGGAGCACAAGGTGGATGGCAAGAACAGCGTTTTAATAATCAACTAGCAAGGCAAGGTGTTTTTAGTAATGGTTCGGGAGGATATATTAGATTAAATTCCGATGGTAGTATAACGCCGTATTTCCCTAATTCAAATAACTCAGGTAGTGCTGGGCTTTCTCCTTTAGATTTATTTAAATTGAGTAACCCATCGCATTAATGTTTTTTCGGAGTTTATAAACAGGAGAAAATTATGAGAAAGAGTATAATAAGAATATTAAGTAGTATTTTAAACAATAGTGGTAAAATGTCCCCTAATGTTGTAGCGGGTTTGAGTGTAGGCGTTTTCGCTTCAGTTATAGGTTATGGTGTTTACAGTTCCTATAATAATTCGCCGGCTTATAATCCTGCCAAACGTGCTATTTACACCGGTGAAACTCAAAATTTGAGTTTAAATTCTTTTGAAGGCACTAATTTCGAATTAGGCAATTCCGGCACTTTACCGGTAGGCAAAGGCACAGGTTTGTATTCAAGTGATGGTACTTTTACCGACTCTAAATATGCTCAATCCCAAGCAGATAGTGAAGAAGCAAAATTTAGGGCAGCACGTTCTTACTTCGATTCTCAAAAATCAGGGAAAGTAGTAGTCGGAACAAACGGTAGCGGCAGTGGGTCCGGTATAGGCGGCGAATATCAACCCTTTAATTCTACTTATGATGTGAGTGAATCCCCTGCTACTTTTGCGGAAAAAGGTGCTGCGGAATATGGGGATAAGCAATTTCAAGGAATTCAACAACAAGCATCTGCCGCTGTAACCGTCGGTGAAAAAGGTGTTGCATCATCGGGTAAAGGTGCTAAAGGTGCAGGCAATACAAGAAACTCAGTCAGTACTTCAAGGCCGGTAACACAAGTTAATAAACTCGCTTCATCAAACGGTAGCGGCTCATCTTTTAGCGGTGGTTCTTTAGGTGGAGGATCATTCGCAGGTGGTGGTTCCGGCAGTAATTACGGTGGATCTTCCAAATCAGTAAATGAAGGACAAACACGCGCTTTACCAAAAAATAATAATAATGTTGCTAAAGTTAGTGACGGTAAGGCCTTTCAATTAGGGCGCGGTGGTACAATAGGGGGGTTCCAAGCCGGATTTGGTGGTGAAGGCGGTGAAGGAAACGAAAAGGGCGGCGGTGCAGGCGGTAATACAAAAGACCAATTAAATACTGCTTATTCTTTTTCCACGAAAGGTGCTGCAACAGTTCAAGCAGGTGGAGACAAATCCCTCGCACAAGGTTCTGCTGAAGCAGCACATGCTTTCGACGGTGGTGCGAGTGTGGAAAGCGGAGCAACTATAGGTGATGGTCCTGCTATGGATCTTGGTGCACACGATCTTGGTTTAAAACTTGGTACAGGTACATTGGGGTTAGATAAACTGAAAACAGATTTCGAAGATTATGCAGAAACCAAAAGTTCTCTTATGTGGAGTGCTATTAAACATATACTTTATGCTTTTATAGCTTCACTAACTGCAGTTCTTGCTATAACAGCGATAATCAATTCAATTGGTAATGCAGGCCCATGGGGGAAAGCAGCAGCTTATGCCGGGGCGGTAGTAATAGCTTTAGCAGCTTCATATGCTATTTGGGGTGCCGATTATGATGGCGGAAAGAATATTTATGAAACACTATCTGCGTGGGATGATATGAGACACAATGATGGACAAGGAAAATTGGGATGGCTTTTTTATACTATCATGGGAGTATTTCAGGGTTGTGTAATAGCCTCAATATTCTTAAAAGAAAAGGCTGCTAAAGCCGTATCAACAGCATTCGGGAAATTTACTCCTCAAGTATTAACAGCTGGTGCTCAAAAAACTGTGACATCATTAACTGGAGATGTAACTAATAAAGTCATGAGTAATGATAAATAAGGGCTGATTATGGAAAACAATAATATAGTTTTTTATAAGGATGTTAAAAAGACTGATTATTTTTATATGATAATTTGCATATTTGCTATTTTGATTTTGGTTTTTCAGGTAATGGCAGATAGGCATATATCAAAAGCGAGCCGCGATTTTATTGAGGGCGAAAAAATAAAAAGGATCGCTGCTATTGAAAAGCAAAGAAAGCTCTTAAAAGAACAGGAGCTTACAGCAGGCCGCCTTGCAAAACAGCGTGAGGAAGAAGAACATTTGGCCGCTATGGAAGCTAAAATGAAAGCGGCAAATACCTCGGTAAAAGCAAAGCAAACATTAGGTATGGATTACCGTGATAAGCTCGGTATTTTTAACAAAGCGGAAGCTGAAGCCAAGGCCGCGGTTACACGTAATCAGTCAGGCAAAGTAAGGCCGCGAGGTAATAGAAACAGTAAATAAATTTTTAGGCAGTAGCAGGAGGTTTTATGAAAAATCTATTAACTAAACTTGGCAACAAAAAAGTAGCCGGTGTTATCTTGGCCGGTGCTACTTTGATGGTTGGCCTCGGAGTTGTAAATAATTTTAGCGGCGGCAGCCAAAAAGCAGCAAATGAAGCTGCCTTATCACGTTTTGCCGATAATTCTTATAATAAATTCGGCAGTTCGTCCAGCCGTGCGGATCTTGAAAGGCAGATGTCTGCCGGACAAGATATGAACACTGCGCGTTTTATGCGCGGTAATTCGCCGGAAGGTATATCAGAGGACGATGCTTACAGTTCCGATGGCGCTTATGCAGAAGGCGTCCGCGGTGATGAAGGTTTTGTATACGGTGCTTATGAAGGCGGTGGTACCGGTACTCAAGGCGGGGATTATATGGCAAATGATGCAGGAGATGCTTACCAGCCGTTTGATGCAACTTATGAACAAAGTTTGAATGCATCTGATGCCTCTTCTGCTGATGTTAAAGATACGACATTTGGAGAAAAACAATTTAATGCAGTTCAAGCAGAGGCAGCCGCAGCAGTAGGTAAAGGCGCAGCAGGTAAAAATGGTGCTAAAGGTGTTGCAAGATCCGGTGTAAGACCGTCAACACAAGTTAACAAAATGGGATCTTCAAACGGTAGCGGTTCATCTTTTGGAAATGGTACAGGCGGCTCAAAAGGCGGCGGTGCCGGTGATTCATCTTTAGGCGGCGCTGCAAATAGAGGGGACAGTAGTACACGCGCTTTACCGCAAAATAATGCAGGTGCGAGGGGCGGTCAATCTTTCAAATTCGGCCGCAGTGGTTCTATGGACACTTACCAAGCTAGCCGCGATGGCGGTAAATCCGGCCAAGGCGGAAATATTAAAGGCGGCGGTGCTGCGCAAGATTTACTTAGGGCTTCGCAACTTTCAAGTAAAGCTATTGCAAAGCAAGGTGAAGCGTCTAAGAGTTCGGCAGAAGCAGCTTTTGACGGTCAGGAAACAGATGTAATAGGTGATACTATAGAACAAGGTGCAACCATAAGTAGGGTTGCCAGCACTTTGAGTGATGTTTCAAGCAACTCAAATTTGCGTAGTCCTATGAGCGGAATAAATAATGCTATTACTGAAATAGATACCCAAATGGAAGCTTTACAAAAGTTAAATAAAGATATAAGAAGAAAATATGTTTGGACTTTGATTTTTACGCTCGCATTAGGATTACTTGCTTCCTCATTTTTGGTTTCAGGTATTACCGGAGATTTCTTGGCACTTGGTACGGCCTTTGGAATTTTTCTTTGGGGTTACAATATGATTGGTAGGAGAGTCGGATTAGAAGGTGCATTAAACCATGAAATCGGGCCAAGCTCCATAATTGGTATGATACAACAAATGGGTGATACAGAAAAGTTCGGTCTGATAAATAGCGGTATTGATGTTACAGCCAGAGTTTCCCAAGCTATGTGGTTTGGTAATCTTATGAAAACCGCTTTAGCCCTAACAGCCGCTACCGGAATCGGCGGAGCAATTGCTATGATAGCAAAGGCTAAAAGTTTGGACGGTATTTTTAAAGGTCTTAAGGAAGATAACTTTAAAGATGAAAGCGAAGAATTTAGCAAATATGATAAATATTTAGAAGATGCTAAGAAACTTGTTGAAAACGAAGGGAAAAATAAGGAGTAAAACATGCAAAATTTAGGGGATTTAGAAAAAGTGCAACAAAGACAAAAAACACAACAGAGTATGCCTAAAATGCAACAAGGAGTTCTGCCGCAACAAGTAAAAGAGGTTCAACTTAAAGAGGTTAAAAAACGTTTAATATCTAAGTATAGAAAATTCATTGCTATTGCCTTATCAATAGTGTTTGTTATATTTGCAGTGATAATGTATATGTTCATAGTTAGGGATGATATGAAAGCAAAAGAACAAATTCAAGCAAGTTATGAACAAGCTTTAAATTCCCCTAGAATTCAAAAGTATAAAAACGAGCAAGCACGTAGACAAAGGGAATATGCAAAAAAGAAACGTTTAAAACAATTAGGTATCGACGGAGTAACAGAGCCATACCAAAAAAACGACCTTTTAAATGAAAGATTGCGCGAACAAGAACTCGCCCAAAAGCAAGAGCGTGAATCTTTGGAAAATGGGCAATTAGCAAACGATTATACTAAAGAACTTGCGGCTTATAATGCAAAATTGCAAGAAGTCAGGGCAGAAGAAGCACGTATTTTAGCAGAGGCCAAGGCCGCACAGGAAAAAGCCAGAATTCAGGCCGAACAAGAACGTTTGGAACTTGAAAGACAAAAAGCCGAACAAGAGCGTTTGGAATTTGAGCGTAGGCAAGCGGAAGAAAAGCGTTTAGCCGCAGTTATGGCACAACAGGAGGCCGAAGCCAAAGCCCGTGCCGCCGAACAAGCCGAACGCGAAAGGGAAGCCAAACTTAAAGCGGCACAAGAACAAAAAGAAGCGCGAATAAAAGCCGCCCAAGCAAAAGCGGCAGCAGCCAAAGCAAAATTAGAGGCTATGAAAACTCAAAAAAAGAGTTTATAAAATGAAAGTATTTTATGAAAAAGGTAAAACAGTACGAAAGAAAAGTTGTTAATTTGTGGGCGAAAATGAAAGAAAAAAGCCAAAAAAGATTATTTTTAGGGCTCGGGCTTTTGTTTTTGCTTGCTTTATTTATCAGCTTTAGCGTTCCTGTTTATTATGTACCTTTATTTAATAATATTTCAAGCCGTTTTGGTTTACCGTCGGATGTTTCAAGGAAATTAACTTTGCTTGATTTGGCTTTAAGTTCTTTAGGTATAGAAACGCAAAATATGACCGAGGCCTTTAAAAAGCAAAAAATTGTAGACGAAACCAACCCCTTTTATACTGCATATTATGAGCTGCCTGCCGGCAGCCGTCTTATAAATGCGAAGGAAACTTATTATCACGAATTTGAAAGAACACGCCGCCGCCCTACTGAAGTGGCAGGTGTCTATCAAGACGGTAAAAGCGCAAAAACTCCTGAAATCGGTGACACCGTAAAAGGTGTTCGTGCTTTGCCTGACAGTAGTTCTCTTACTAGTGCAGATATTGACGGGGTAGATGACGGATATACTGATTTTTCTTATAAACGCGCAACTGCAAGAACAAACAGTAAAGATGAAATTTTAGGTAATTCAAAACGCCAAGTGCGTGGTGCTTATGATAATGAGGGAACGACCGTCGGTAATCAATCCCGCCCGAAACACGAGGACTTGCCCGATTTTGCCTCCACCATTTATAACCCTGCTACCGGACAAAATGAAACTTTAACTTTAAGCAATAGCCGTATGATGAAACCTCTTGTTATAGGGGAACCGTTTACCGTCGCTAAATCTGAAAATGTAATTACACGATTAGTAGGGGACAGTAGCTTTACTGACAGTTTTTCATTTTTAGGTAATTTCGGCGGTGCTAAAGGTTCTTTGGGGTATTATGTAAAGGATGATTGGGATAAAGTAAATCCATTTAATTTCTTTGGTTCTTCGGGCGAAGATATGTTTTTAAGTTATTTTTACAGCTATGCTGCTATTGGGCGCAAGTATTTGGAATCTTCAAAACATTTATCTGAAATTGCCTTCCATGGCGACGATCCGCAAGACCAAGTTTTAATTGCCCGCGGTCAAAAAGAAAACAAAATACCGACTGTAGATTTAGGCACCCCGCCGCTTGTCTTGATGATTACGGTAAAAAATAATTTAGCCGAATGTGATGCCGCAAGACGAGTTTATGAACAAACTATACCTAGGTTAATACATGACTATGAAGAAGCAAAAAATACAATAATCGGTATTTCATCGGGTACAGTAGCAGTTCCGGGTTATCCTAATTATGCTTGGAGAGGTGCCCCCGGGGCTTGTGAATGTGACATTATGAATTGTGAACCGACAGAAAAGTTAAGAGAATTATGGAATGACAATGTAGAAATTGCCAGGGAAAAATGTAAAGAAATAAGAGAAGCAGGTGAAGTTTATGCTAATGCTTGCAAAATGGAATATAAATTAGATGATGAGAATGAAGATACTTGTGAGAATATAGGTGTTTTAAAAGTAGATGGCGGTGAAAGATGGTTTAATTTATCAGCTTTCTTTTCGGAGGATGAGGTTAGTGTCTGTCGTGTGAATGTGAACTGGAATAATCAAGTTACTGCTCATAGTTTCCAAAGATGTGGAATTGAACTAGGATTAGATAATTGTGAGCGTTTGAAACTCAGTGCAGAACTGTTGCCTGGTGATTATATATATGATGGCTGTCAATCACAGAGAGAAAAAGAATCCCGTGAAGATTGTGTTGGAAAAATAGATAATTTATTTGACAAAATTGATCAAAATGTCAAATTAGATTCCCAACCCGGCTTTATGTTTAATTAAGCTTGTCTTTTATTCTTAATTACAGAAGCCGCTACCGATATGCCTAAAATCATAATTATGGTAAGTAAAGAAGTCAATGTCGGCATCTTATAATAGTGCGAAATTAACATTTTTACGCCGACAAAAGCCAAAACTGCGGAAATTCCGTATTTTAAATACTCAAATTTGTTTGCCATCCCCGAAAGCAAAAAGTAAAGCGACCTAAGCCCGATAATCGCAAAAATATTTGAGGTGTAAACTATAAAAGTATCTTGCGTAACTGCCAAAACCGCCGGGATGGAGTCAATAGCAAAAACTAAATCGGATGCTTCAATTACAACCACCGTTGCAAGCAAAGTGGTAGCAAAAAGTTTACCGTTTTCACGATAGAAAAAGTTGCCGTTATTTATTTTTTCGTTTATCGGGAAAAGTTTTTTAAATAATTTTAAAACAGGATTTTGTGACGGGTCAATTTGTTCATCTTTACCAAGCAACATTTTTAAAGCAGTGTAAATTAAAATTGCGCCGAAAATATATATCATAAAAGTAAAGCGCGTTATAAGTTGTACGCCGATAAATATAAAAATAAAACGCATTATAACCGCACCCAAAATACCCCACAAAAGAACTTTGGGCTGATGGTCTTTTGCAACTGCAAAATAAGTGAAAATCATAATAAAGACAAACATATTGTCTATGGAAAGCGAATATTCTATAACATAACCTGTAAAATATTCAAGCGCGCTTTGTGCGCCGGAGGCAAACCAAATAATTCCGCCGAAACACGCCGCCAAAGTTACCCAAGCAGTAACCATTAAAGACGCATCTTTTATGCTAACGTGCCCATGGTGCTTGTTTAAAATAAACAAGTCCAGTGCGAGTGCTATTATAACAACTACCCAAAATAAAATCCAAAGTGATAAATGGTGTATCATAATTACATTATATTAAATTTATAAGGAACTGCGTTGTTTTACCACATTGCCCTCACCCGCTTGGCGGGCGGAGTACCATTCGGCACGGAGGGTGTCTTGCAAAAACAAGTTTTTGCAAGACGGATGGGGGATAAAACTTATTAATCGTGTGCTAAAAGCTCAAAATTAATTTTGACTATATTAAATTTTGTAGTAACAGCGATATTTTGCGGAATATTACCATTGTAATTGTTAAATAAGAAAGTTTTGTCCGCAACTTCGCTTTTTTGTTTTAATTTATAAGGTAAATTTTCGCCTTTCTTGAAATAATATTTATGTTTGCCGAGATTATTAGGTGCAAATAAAGCAAGTAAAATTTCTTCAAATACTTGTTTTACATTTTGGTTTTCTAAAAGGGGGGAAGAACTTTCATATTCAAAATTGCCGTTGTATAAATTAACGGATGCCAAAACCGCAGCAAAATCCCCTATAATTTTAAAATTGATATACTTGCCGTTTTTATTTGCAAGCAATAAAAAACTATGTGCTTTTTCATTTGCTTCAAGGGTAGTTTTAAGGGCTGTACGTTGCTTTGCGCCTGCCATAAAAACAGGTATAACCTTATTTTGCATTTCCGCAGATTCTTTAACAATTCCCGTTGTGCAGGCACAAAAACATAAAGATAAAATAAGTAAATTTAAAAATTTCATTTTATAAACCTCTCTATATTTTATATCATATTATTATGGATTATGAAACAGTAACTTTTTTTGCTTTGGCTTTTGCCATATCGTTTTTGCTTACTTTTGTTTTGACGCCTGTTTTTTGCAAATACTTAAGCAAATATTTAAAAGATACACCAACTGCCTTAAAAAATCATAAAGGCATAGTGCCGCTTGTGGGCGGTGTTGCTATACTAACCGGCTTTTTGGTAAGTTTAACAATTATCCGCTTTACCACAAATTTTCCGACGGGTACTTTACATAATTTGCGCGGTATTTTCTTGGGCGCTGTAATAATTTTTATTCTCGGTTTAATTGATGATATAAGAAAGCCAAAAGGTTTAAGTGCCGCTACACGCCTTATTTTTCAGGCACTTGCGGCGGCGTGCTTAATTTATTTTGATGTTAAAATTCAATTCGTTCCCGAACCTTGGGGTGCAATTTTAACTGTGCTTTGGGTTTGCGGTTTAACCAATGCTTTTAATTTGCTTGATATTCAAGACGGTCTTGCCGTATCCCAAGCATTAATTGCAAGTTTGGCATTTTTATTTATATCTTTGCCGTCTGAAAATCTTTATGTAAACTTTTTAGCTGTTGCCATAATCGGCTCAACTTTGGGTTTTTGGCCTTATAATCACGGCCTAGGTAAAATTAAAAGTTTTTTGGGCGATAGCGGCAGCACAATGCTAGGTTTTTTACTTTCTGCTTTGGCATTTGGGGTTGATTATTCCGCACAAAACCCCGCTGCAGTTTTGGTGCCTCTTTTAATTTTAGCTTTGCCGATATTTGATACAATTTATGTTTCAATAATCCGTATATTAAAAGGTATGTCCCCTTTGCAAGGCAGTCCGGACCATTTTGCCTTGCGTTTAGTACGCCGCGGACACACAAAAAAACAGGTATTAATTTTTACAATTTGCGCCGCAACTGTTTTGGATATTTTAGCTTTTACCGTCACAAAAAGTAACTTTACCGTAACGGTTTTAATTTATTTATTTGTCTTAATTTGCGCTTTGCTTTTTGCGGTATTTTTAAAGGAGAAGGTTAAATGAAAATTTTAATTTACGGCGGTACTTTTGACCCTGTGCATAGCGGGCATTTAAAATTATTATCTTGCGCAGTTAAAGAAATTAAGCCCGATTTATGTTATGTTTTTGTCGCCTATAATTCCCCTTATAAAGAGTTTAGTAAAACACCGTATAAGTTGCGTAAAGAAATGGCAAAGCAAGTTTTTGCGCCTGTTGCTAAAAATATAATTTTTGATGATTTTGAGTATAAAAAACACCGCACCGTTTATACTTTCGAGACGGTAAAATATATCAAACAAAAATACCCAAAAGCGGAAATTTTTATTTTGGTGGGTACAGATTGTGCCGCCTCTTTAACTGCTTGGAAAAATGCGGAATATAATTTTAAAAATGCAACTTTTGTAATCGGTTACAGGCGCGGTTTTAAGCAAATAAAACCAAAATTTAAAGCACATATTTTGAAAGGTGTTTTTCCTGAAATGGCCTCAACCGCTTTGCGCTTGCAAATTTTATTAAATGGTAAAACACCGAAAACAATGCCCAAAAAAGCGGCGGAAATTATAAATAAAAATTTGCTTTACGGTTTAAATTTACATACTTGGCTTAAAGCGCATTTAAAAGCACCGCGTTATAATCACGTCTTAGCGGTGGCAAAGGAAGCGGCAAAACTTGCGGCGAAATATAATCAAGATATTTACGGTGCCGCGCTTGCCGGCATTTTGCACGATAGCGGCAAAGCTCTAACAAAAACCGAAATGGTTGCCTACGCTAAAAAGCACAAATTAAAAGTTGAAAATTTTGAAGAACTTGCAAAATTTGCGCCGGCATTACTTCATGCAGATATTTCCGCGCATCTTGCAAAAACACAATTTAAAGTCGAAGATAAAAATATTTTACAGGCAATCGCGCGCCATACTTTAGGTGCAAAAGATATGACGGTTTTAGATAAAATTTTAATGATTGCCGATATGTGCGCAAAGGGCCGCCGCCCGCAAGATATTAAGGCTATAAAAAATGCCTTAAAAAAATCTTTACATGAAGGCCTTATAGCGGCGGAAAAAGTCAAAATTATATATACTGTAAGCACAGATAAATGGCTTGCGCCGCAAGGTATAAAATTATGGAACGAAACACTTTTAGAGAAAAAATAGTTGCACACCTTGTCTTAATAATAACCCTTGCTTTGTTTGTTTGGGGTGTGCTTAGTTGTTTTACAAGCCCGCTTGGGCCGATACTCAAAAATAAACAGGATACGACGGTAAATTTTTTAATTCTAACAAAACCGGCGATGTTGATTAGTTATAACCCGTCACTACAAAAAGGTGTTATTACCAATTTTACCGATAAAGAAACTGCTTTGCCTTTAGAACAAATTATCAAACAATTTAAGATTGAAAGCACTCCTTATATTTTTGTTCCGCAAACGCAGGACCGTCAGAAATTTTGGAATAATTTTAAAACAGATCTTTCAATTTGGCCTAAAAAACCTTATGTCATTTTGTCTTATTTGTATTCTTATGTAAAAATGCGTTTAACCAAAAAAACATTTATCAGCGTGGGGGATTTTATTTTATTAAGTTATGAACTTCCGCATTTGCGCGGTGTTGATTTTACCGTCAGGGAAGAAGTAAAAACAAAAAAGCAAAAAGCCAAAAAAATAACGCAACCCCAACCTCAGCAATTAACTTTGGAAAATAAAAAGCAGGAAGAAAATTCTATTTTGGTAGTCGAAGTTTTAAATGCATCGGACCATAACGGCCTTGCGGCAGATGTAACACGCTATTTGCAAACCTTAAGTAATGAGGGTATTTTTAAGGTAGATGTAATACATTACACCACTTCGCCTGAGCGTTTAAATACAAGCAAAATAATCTCTTTAACAAAACATCTTGAGCCGGTAAAAGAATTAAGCAAACATCTTGGTCTTATTAATAAGGAAATACATTATATGGAAGATAAAGACGCTATAAGCGACGCAAGAATTTATATAGGGGAAGATTTTAAATTGCCAAAAGGTATCAAATAATGATACAATTTTGTAGACGGAGGTTTTCTTATGAACAAGAATTTAAAAAATTTGGCTATTAAAGCCGCGCAGATTTTGGAAGATAAAAAAGGCGAACAGGTTGCCTTGTACGATTTGGGGGGGCAGTCCTCTCTTTGTGATTATGTTATAGTTGCAACCGCGACCTCTGCGCCGCATCTTAATGCGCTTGAGGAAGAAGTTTCAATTAAATTAAAAGAAGACGGCTTTTTTAAATTGAACCGCGACGGTTCAGGCAGCCAAGTTTGGCGCGTCAGCGATTACGGCGGTTTGATGTTGCATGTTATGACTGCCGAAGCCCGCGCTTATTATGCTTTAGATAAAATGTTTGAGTTCGCCGATTTAATAATTTTACCGACAGCTCTAAAACCCGTCAAGAAAACCGTTAAAAAAGTTGCCAAAAAATCAAATAAAAAAACAACCAAAAAAGCAACAAAAACAACAAAGAAAACCGCTAAAAAAACCGCTAAAAAAGCTGTTAAGAAAACCACAAAAAAAGGTGCTAAAAAAACGGTAAAAAAAGCCGCAAAAACAGTTAAAAAAACAAAAAAAACGACTAAGAAAACTACAAAAAAAGGTGCTAAATAAATGTTAAATACGCTTAAAAATAAAATTCAAACAACTTTGGCAGGCAGTTTTAAAGAATCCCCAAATTTACCGGAAGTTATTTTTACCCCTGCCCCCGCACATGTAAAAGCAGATATTTCTTTAACTTGGGCTTTAAGTGCCGCAAAAATAATGCGCAAAAACCCGCTTGAAATTGCCAAAAAAGTTTGTGAAATTTTGCAAGGTTTTGAAGAAATTTCCTCCGCGGAATTTTTACCGCCCGGTTTTATAAATATAACTTTAAAAGATAATTTTTTAGTTCTTGCTTCAAGGGACCGCCGCTTAAAAGATAGAAATAAAGAAGGTATGGTGCCTACGGAGAAATTTTTAATAGAATTTGTTTCCGCCAATCCTACCGGCCCTTTGCATGTTGCAAGCGGGCGCGGTGCAAGCTTGGGGGATAGTTTAGTTAAAATCTTCCGCGCTTTGGGTATTGCTTGTGATGCTGAGTATTATGTAAATGATGCCGGTAATCAAGCCGAACTTTTAGGCCAATCTTTGCTTGCGCGTGCCGAAGGTAAAGAACCGCCGGAAAACGGCTATCACGGTTTATATTTAGTTGACCTTGCAAAAAAAATTCCGCAAGATTTGCCGAAAAACGAATACGGCCGCTTTGCTATGGAAGAATTAATAAAAACCCAGCAGCAAGATATGAAAGATTTCGGCGTAGAATTTACGCGCTGGTTTAGGGAAAGTGAACTGCACCAAGCAAAAGCGCTTGATAAAACTTTGGACTTCCTCAAAAAAACCGGCGAAGTCTATGAAAAAGACGGTGCCGTCTGGTTCGGTACTACCGAGGAAAATGATGATAAGGACCGCGTCCTTGTCCGCTCTGACGGGCGCCCTACTTATTATTTAGCCGATATTGCTTATCATAAAGATAAATATGACCGCGGTTATACGCACCTTATTGATATTTTAGGTGCAGACCACCATGGTTATGTTCCGCGTATGAAAGCGGCGGTTAAAACACTCGGTAAAAGTGAACAAAGTTTTACTGCAATTATTCACCAGCTTGTACATTTAATTGAGAACGGCGAAAAGGTAAAAATGTCAAAACGCGCCGGTACCTTTATTACATTGAGGGAACTTATGGATGATGTCGGCCGCGATGCCTGCCGTTTCTTTTTTGCAAGCCGCACGCCTAACGCACACCTTAATTTTGATATTAATATTGCTAAAAAGAAAACTAATGAAAACCCTGTTTTCTATGTTCAATATGTACACGCGCGTATATGCTCAATTTTTAGAACTGCAAAAGAAAAAGGCTTGCCTGTTGCAGATAAAGTCTCTACTGAAAATCTTGCACCTGCCGAGAGAGCTTTACTTAGCAAAATGCTTTGGTTTAAGCCGGTGCTTGAAAATTGTGTGCGCGATTTAAGCCCGCACCATTTAACAACTTATTTGACGGAGCTTGCCGGTTTGTTCCACTCTTTTTATGACAGCTGCCGTGTGATTGATGAGAGTAAGCCGGAACTGACTTCGTCCCGCCTTTTTACTTGCGCTTTGGTTAAAGAGCGCATTTTAAAAGGGCTGGAGTTGATAGGCGTATCTTCCCCCGAAGAAATGTAGGTTTTGTTTTTCGTGTTTACATTACGCATACTATTATAGTAGGAGAGGAACGTGCTTGCAGTTTTTTTGTTTTCTTTTTTGCGGCTCAAAACCGTGCAAAATTAGTTTTTTATATCTAAGCCGGCAACTCGTAAAAAGCAAGATTTATATGTATACCCTTGCTTTTTACTCAAACAAACCGGCTTATTAGAATAAAAAAACTTTCAATTTTGCAGGCACTAATATCGCCGCAAAAAAGAAAACGGGGAAGATTTAACTACAAAAAAAGGAATATTCCATATTGCTTTCCGCCCATACACGACGGGTGAGGATAATAAATTAAAATAAAAGCATTTTAGCTAACTTTATTTTTTTAAAAAAGGTCCTATTTTGTCTAGGTCCTCAAAAGTATATTGACATAGCACTAAATTTATACTAAACTGTAATTGTACCAACTTGGTACAAAAAGGAGAAATTATGAAAAACAATAATAAGGGTTTTACCCTCATTGAATTGCTGGTAGTCGTCTTGATTATCGGCATCTTGGCAGCAATTGCCTTACCGCAATACTTCAAAGCCGTTGAAAGAGCACGTGCCGCAGAAGCATTGTCATTGTTCGGTACCATTGCCGGTGCACAACAAAGATATTATTTGCTTAACGGTACAGACTTCTCAGCTTCATTTAGCAACTTGGATTTAGAGTTCCCAGATTCAAGCAACAGCGGACAACCTGCTGCCGGTGCCTCTTTTACTACAGAAAGCTTCACAATTGCAATTGACGGTACCAGCGCTAATAACCGCAACGTTGTTGCAACAAGAAGCAATGGTAGATATCAAGGTTATACACTTACCAAAAACGTTGAAACAGGTGCAATAACTTGTGGTGGTACTCACGCTGCTGATATTTGTAATGCTTTAGGTCAGCCGCAAGCATAAGCAAACTGATAACTATTATTTAATAGTTTTTAATGTCCCTCGGGTAACACCGGGGGTTTTTTAGTTCGGAGTGAAAAACAAATTTGTTTCCTTATTGTCGCAACCTATGTGGGTGAGGATAATAAGGTATTATAAATAAAAGTATTATTTTGTTCTAGGACTTTTGGCCCCTAACGAATAGGTCTAAATACCCTTGTCAAATACTTCGCAAATGATTAATATATAAGTATATGGGAACATTGTGTAAAAAATTAATTTCATTGTCATTGATATTCATATTACTAATAAACAGTAATGTGGAATTATTTGCTACGATACCTACGATAAACGAATCTTCCATGACAGCAATGCGCCAAGATTTAAATAAAATAATTACAAGCAATTTAGCCGAACAAGCCAAAAAAACAGTAAGCGGTCAAGTTAATGAATTATGCAGTTCACTCACTTTGTGTATGATGCTCAGCGGTGAAGAACCCACAGAAGATTTTGATCCAAGCATTAATTTGCTTTATATGGACGATGCAACGGCAGAAAACTTTTTACAATTATTATTTGGGGACAATATACCAATAGACAAAGAACTATTAGCTTTGGACCGTGAGCAAGAGAAAGAATCATTAAAAGAAATAAAAGCGCGTGTAAGAAATATTTGGAAGAACAGGAAAGAGTTAAAAGGCAAAACGCTTGTCAAATATTTTAGTTATTTAATACCGGCGCTATATTTGGCGGACACAAGTGATATAGAATTTAGAGAATATTTCAAATATGCATATTCGTTATATTTAGGTGAAATAAGGGATGATGTTGCGGTAAATATTTTCAGCCAACAAATCACGATAAAAGATGTAAAAGGCGAGCGTCAAAAAGAATTATTAGGTTTAGGGGATATATTAACGGGGTACAGTTTAGTAAAAGGCAGCGTAGAAGAAAACGATTTAATAACGGAATTAGCAGTATATAGTGCGCGTAGTGAGTTAAGCACGATAGTAGTACCGTCTTACATAACCTTATTATTAGAAGCCGAGCAATTTGATTTACTAGAAAAATATATAGACCGTTTAGGATGGGATGAAGTCAGGTCAAGTGATAATCATGCGGCTAGTAGATTTTGGGGTGTACTTAAGGATATATCTGAAGCATTATCTGTAAGCAGTTATGTAAAACTCGGCTGGAACAGTAGCAGCAGTTATGCACCTGGTGCAGTAAGCCGCAACGGATATTATTGGGACAATAATAAAAAGTTGCATAATATGTGGGAAGAATTGCCTGCGGTAATAGCAAGCTACGGTCCGGAAGGCGAGAAATTATTAAACAAAATATTTTATAAAGATTTAGTAATAGCACATAGCGGCAGATTACAACCGCACGCGGAATGGAACAAAGCAATCATACCGTTTATGATAGGTGCTATCGGCACAAACAAAATAAAAGCGCGCCCTTATAAAGATATAGAAGAAGGCGGTAAAGAATATTCTTTAGCAAGATATTACGGTGCAAATATCGTCGGCATGGTGGAACTTGGTTTACTTAGTTATAAATTTTATGATGTACCAAGTTATGAATATTATGAGCATGTAAGGAATATAATAGCCGCACCGTATTGGAAAGAAATACAAGGTAAAGAAAATAAAGTAAGGCATAATTTTGCAGTAAGAAGTCATTTAAGTAGCCAGAAGGGTGAATTTATCGGCGGAGTATATAACCCCGAAAATAAGACAGGTTTAATATTACATAATAGCCAAAATGCTTGGTTAAGCGGTAGGAATGTTCTAGACGGTGAATTAAAAGCAGCCGGTATAGCAGATACAGCGATAGGAATATATTTTACATATCAGTTAGCGTTAACAGCAGCAGGTTTAGCGCAGATGGTCGGTAATGGCATAAAGCTTTTAAAGGCGGCAAAGAGTTTAAAGGCATTAGGTCAAAAAGGTAATTTGTTAAAGATAGCGCGCGGTATTAGAAAAGGCAAATATGATTATTTAATAAATCAACCTAAAGCGGCACAAGCAAAAGGTTCAGCGGTAACGCAAGTACAAGCACCGAAACTCGGTGTAACGGCGGAAGCAAAACCGCAAGGTGTAGAAGGTTTACTCGGCAATAAATCTTTGACAGTAGATTTAAAGACAGGCAAAATAACAGCAGTTAAAAAACCAGAACCTCAAGCAGAAGTACCGAGCAATTGGTTACCTTTAAAACGCGGGGACGGGTTTAATCCCCAAACAGGCGAATATATACCTGCCGACGGAACTTTTGCAAAAGGAACCCGCTTTAAAGTAGATTTAAAAACAGGTGAAAAGACACAATTAAAACCGTGGGAAAGAGTGGATACTGAAGGTAATATTTATGTAGACGGTAGCCGTACACAAGGGGATAGAAGTACTTGGAATTCAAGGCAGAGCAGACGTAATGCTCAAAAAGGTGTCAACAGCAAAGATGATTCATTTATAGATATAAAATATAAACTTGTTACGGGGTTAAAGAAACAAGTAAAAATAGCTGATTTCCAAAGTAAAAATTGGTTTGCAAGGAAATGGACTTTATTACAAGGTAAATATGTTCCTGAAGAAGCTTTGACCCCATTTGAATTACAATTAGCTAAATTTGCAAATAAATATAGAACACCTTTATATTTTGTAACACATCCTGCACAAACTGTAATGGGTGTTTCACCTGCGGTAGCATCTGGTGTATCAGTAGCAAATGCACCGATGCAATTAGCCCCTGCTGTGGAAGCCGTACAAATGGTATCAACCCCCGGTATGGTAAAAATACCTACCGGTCAAGTTGCAAGTACAGTAGGGAAAGGCGGAACAGTTAATTTAGGCCAAACTTTACCTAATATTAATTTTAACGGCGTAAATTTAGCAAGTTTACCATATAATTCACCCCTTGCCGGTTCATTAAGCGGTACAGCGACTTGGTTTGATAACCCGTTTGTAGCATTAAGGAAAAATGATATTTTAGGCGGTTATATAAGCGGGTATGATTTTACTAAAATGTACAAAGCCGGAGACCCAATAGATTTATCAGAATATAATTGGATGAAGGCGCACTATTCAAAAGAAGAACAAGTGCAACAAACCTCTGCTAAAGCTAATGCAGATGTAAACAATACCAAAACAAACGAAAAACAAGGCGGTACAATATTAGATAATATTTTAGGCACGCAAAACACAGTACGCCTTGCGCAAATTCAAAGGCAAAAAGAATTATTGTCTTGGCAAGCCGCCGCCGCAACAATAGCTGCGGCAATAACATTAGGTTTAGGTGGTGTGGCAGATATTGCAAGCGCCATCGGCACAACTTTAGCAATGGCGTTGATAGGTGTTCCCGGTGATAATATCGATCCAGCTAAAGAAGGTAAAAAAGAAAACAGTGAAAGACCATATTATTCCTCTTTACAAACATTTTATGAGTGGACAAGAAACCCTTGGTGGATACCAGAAACACCTAAAATTTCAAGCGATGAAAGTAACTATGTTTTTAATTTACCAGAGAAACCTGAAGGCATAGCAAAACCGACTATCAAAGAATCAAGTATTCCTGTTCCTTATACAGATCAATACGATCCTGTTTCACCGTATGATTATTTAAGAGAAAAATTTGAAAATCAACATAATCCGGTGTATATTCACTCACGTGCTTTAAGAGCATATAACAGAAGTAAAGATTGGAGATTGATCCGCAATATATGCCTTGAAGAAGTAGAGTATGCTAAAGGTTTAGCAAAAAAAGATGAAAATTCCAAAGAATTCGGTCAATTAAAAGGCGAATTATTTGATTTGGCTATTGCAATGGAAAAGGACAATGATGTCCCAAGGGATATATTTGTACAAATCCGCGATGCTGTAATGGAAGTCAGTATAGCCGCAAGAATAAAGTGGAGAGATGATTTCATTATGTCCAGAAGGGATACAAACCCCTATGGTTATATGTGGCCTAGTGCAGAAGAACCAAAATATCCGGAAAACCTTAAACATTTAGTAGTAATAGTAATTAATGATATGGTTGACGTGGTTGATACCGCCGCTAATCAAATACGGGATTATAGTGATGAAGTTTATGTGGCATACAGCATCGGTGATTTGGGAGAAGTCATAGCTGAACTGCAAAAGCAAAATAAAATACCGCATTATATTGTCAATGATATGAATTTGGGTTGGATAGATACTGAATATAATGCCAGAATATTAGTTAAACAAAGTTTCCCTCAAGCTGCAGATAAAATAGGTTTTGTGATGCTCACCGATGCCCGTATGGGGGATGATTATTTCCAAAAGTCCGGTTATATAGCCCGCGTGAGAAGAAGCGATGGGGATATCGATTTCGCTCATATGGGAAAAATTATTGCAAATATAGAAGAAAAATTGCATATTCAACGCATTATAAATAATATCCAATATAAACACTCTGAAGGAATTACCAAGAAAAAATATATAAAAGAAATTTGGGAGAATTTGGATCAATTGGATATTGCCGGTATGGGGCAAGATTTAGATTTATCGGAGTTTGATATAGTTGCTATAGGTAATTGGATTGAAAATCCTTTAAAGAAAGAAGGTGTTACTAATGGATTGTTTATATCGGAAAAAGAAGATTTGTTGAATTATGTACAGTCTATGAGCAGTAAGAAAAAAGTATTTATAATAGGCGATATAAATCAAGCAACAATGACTTATTCCCAAGTGAAAGATTTATTAAAAGATCATTTAATGGGTGATGCAACAAAATCCATATTTATAATTAGAGGTGTTAATAATGATCGAGGTTTTGAACAAAGATATTCCGAAAGAGGTTTTGATGGTATTTTTTACTTCTCATACGATAAAATAGATCAAAATATTGAGTATAACATTTTAGATTATATTGCCTATTTGCAAAAAATTTATGCAGATGATAAAGAAAATGTACAAAATCAGATGGGTAAAATTATCAAAAGCAGGGAAAAAGGTGGTATCCAAAATAAAGGAGTAGATAAAAAAAATACCCGTAACCCGAAAGCGGCAATTGCGGCGCAACGCAATAATCGGGGCAGAGGCGGAAGATTATTAAGAACAGTTTTACCTTTCGTTTTGCCTGTTATTGGCAGTGTAATTAGTTTAATTTCAGGTAATGCAGAACCTCTCGTAACTTTAGCAGCATTGCCCCTTGCAGGCATCGGTAAAAAATCGGAAGATGTTGCTACTTCTTCTGTCACAGTCAAAACAAAGGAAGTTGAACCTCAAAATAGTACAGAAGATGAAGAGGAAGAAGATAAAAAAGAAGCAAAAGCCACCGGATTGAGCCATGAAGATTTTGTCAGATTCCATGATGAAACTAGAACCCCTTGGAAATACGATGAGAAGTGGAAGATGGCTCAATTGTCCTATGACGAAATATCAGAGTTAGAAGATTTAATAAAAGAAGCTGAAAAGTATGGTTTAGAACATGAAATCGCCGTAGAATGGGCTTACGGTAAAGATTTTACAGAAGCCAGACGCTTGCTTACAGATTTTATTATGTTCAATAAAGTGGGGGATCAGGAAATTGAACGAAGTAAAAAAGCGGCTAAAGAAAACAGGTTTAAAGCAAGGGATTTAACTAAATTCGTCAGAGACCGCTACGAAGAACCTTTCAATGAAGAAAGTGGGGATTTATCTATATTATTTATCACCGGAGATCCTTTTATAACAGATGATATAAAAGATTTTAAAACTTCTAAAAATATAGAAATTTTCTTCGTTGATAGCTACACAAAAGCACAACAATTAATAACCCAAAATCCGGGGAAATATAATTTTGTGTTTTCAGATAACTTCTTTGATATGCCCGCTACCGAAAAAATGCAGAAACTTGTAAAAGAGCAAGGCAATATTCCTTTCGTATTATATTCTGCGGAAATTATACCGGATAAAGATATATTAGCCCCGTTTGACGGCTTTATATCTGCCCAAGATAATAATTTAAATGAAGCATTAAATTATGCCAGCAATTTCAATGTAAAAACTGAAAGTGATATCCCCGGCTTTGTGGCGGAAAATTATATTCCTTTGTATTATGATAAACCTTTTGATACAAGCGTCAAAGGAATGCGCATTTTAATTGCAAATGATGCGGAAAGTGTATCTAAAGATATGACGAAATTCTTGATGAATTCCCCGCTTGCTAAATATGTTGAAACTATTGATTTTGCGGCAAACGGTAATGAAGCTATAAAAAAATTAATTAAAAATCCAAAGGGTTATGACATAGTTTTCGCAGATTATTTGATGGGTACTGACAGCGTAGGCAGAGATATTTCTGAATATGTTTATCTTAGTGATTTAGATATTCCTGTTATATTTATGTCTGATATCGGATATAATCCCGAAGATATGTTTGTAAGGGATCATTTCGCCGGCAGTTTAAATATACGCCTTAATGACCCCGAAAGTATTTTGAGCTATGCAAGTAACTTTTTAGTTAGAAATAAACAAACGCAAAGCAAACCCGAATTAGTTTTTAACGAAGAAAATTATGTTTATGAAGATTATGAAAAACCGCTTAATACCAATGTCAAACCAATGAATATTTTGGTGGTTAATGATGTGGAAGGTGCAATATGGATGCCACCACCTTACAAAGTTGATAATCCTTTCGCAAAATATGTTGATTTATTCAATTATGTCCCAAATTTTTCTTTAGCGAAACAAGTATTAACAGATACTCCCCATGTATATGACATAATTTTTGTAGATTCTTACATAGATGAAGGTAGCTATAAAGATTTTGCCCAATTTGTTTATGAAAACAATTTAGATATTCCTGTTATTTTATATGCGAATAATTCTTATGGAGCGAGAAAATTATTTAACGAACATGTGTCCGGTTTCATGGATCCGGACGGGAATGATTATGACCAAGTCGTCAGTTATGCCAGCAATATGTTAGTTGCCAGAGGTAAAACCAAACAGGCAGAACAAAATAAAACAAAACAAACTGAACAAAATGGAAGAGAGAAAAGTGGCATAAAAGATAAAACAGAAGGCATAGATTGGGATAATTTGGGGGATTTTCTTCACAAATTAGCTTTGCCTATAATTTCTGTGGGTATAGCAGGGGCAAGTTTGGCACTTGGAAATGATTTTAGTGCAACATCTTTAGTACCGGCTTTCATTCCAACCTTGTTTAGTACAGTATCACTCAATAGGCAAGTTGCCAAATTGCCCAAAGAGATGCAAGATTTTATAAAACTTAGGAAAAAATTAAATCCGCAATATTTCCGTAATAAACCATTAACCGGAAAAGAGCCTGAAAATATGGAAAGAATTTTGGGTACAAAATTCTTTAAATTATGGCAAACATTTTATAATAAAGACCTTAAACAAATGGCTATTGAAAACCCAGAATTAATTGCAGAGCTTATAAAATATTCCAATCAATTTGAAAATGTCTTGCCGAGTTTAAATAGATATAGATTTGACGGCACAAACCCGCTGTTTGTCTTTACTATGAAGGAAATTACAGATAAATTTATTGCTGACTTAAAAACCGGCAAAATAAATATGGAGCAAGCTATAAAAGGTATTGGCGATGCAATGTTTGAATATCATAAAAAGATGTATCAAATAGAAGCATTTGTGAATTTGAGAAACAATATCGGAGATATTGATTGGAATTCTATAGAAAACCCTGATATATATAATACCGTTTTTGATGGTACTGAAACTTTTGAAGTTGCACATAGAATAGGTTTTGGTAAATTAAATACAAGCCCAAATCGTAATGTAAGTTTGTATGTTACTGATATGTTATATAGCGAATATGTTAACCAGTTGTTTTTCAATTATGACCATCCAAAAACTTATAAAGGCGTAGATTTAGTAGGCCGTATTTCAGTAGACCCAGGTAAAGGTGTAGAGCTTGATTACCCTAATAATACATTAGATAAAAACGGCTTGCCCAATAATGTTCGTGCTTTTATGGCCATACAAAAAGATTGGGAAATTTTAAAACCTTTATCAGAAAAGTATGATAGGGGTGAGGGTTTAACTGAAGCAGATATAAAAACAATTCATAATACAATAGCCGATATCAGTTATATTTTTGCTAATGCAGTACCTTTCCACCGCGGCAGTGCTTCAGCTAATTTAGTGATGGTTTATGGCCTCTATAAAATGTTTGGCATTAATGCCCCGCAAGTTAAACAAAAGAAAGCTTTGGATTTAGAGTCCTTTGGCCCAACACCTGAAAATTATAAGGAAATTTGGCCCAGTTTATTTAACGGGGAATTCCCTAAAGAAATAGTTCCTGTTAATGCTAAATCTGAAAATAATACCGTAAAAACAAATAAGCAGACAAATATTCAAGAAGGAACAAATACGCAAGTAAATGTTAAGCCAGAAAAAGATGCGCCGAAAGAATCTTTAATGGACAAAATAAAAGATGTTTTGCAATTTGCATTGCCTTTTGTCGCCCCTGTTGTTAGTTTGGGATTAGGCTTGGTTTTAGGTTCTCCAGAATTAGGTTTATCTGTAGCAGCGATACCTATAATCGGCGGTGTGATGCCTTCAAAAGAGGAAATAGAGATTGATTCCAAAATCCAAAAATTCATTAATTTGCGCAAGAATTTAGATAAAACTTTGTTTAAAGGGGACAATTTAACCGCTGATGAAATTAATAATCTGACAAGAATTTTAGGAGATAAATTCTTTAATGATTGGCAAATGTTTTATAGTAAATATGAAGATCTAAACGAAATGGCAAAACAAAATCCGAAATTAACTGAAAGAATTGCCAATTTGTCCAATATGTTTGAAAGTACTTTGCCTAGGGAAATAGGTTCTCGTTTCCCCGGAACAAACCCTTTATATCTTTTAATGATGGAAGAAGTTATGCAAGGCCTTGAACAAGATTTATTTGTTTACGATAAATCTATGCGTGAAGCTGTGACAAATATGGGCAAAAAAATGTTTGAGTATCATAAAAAAATAAATCAAATCAAAAAGTTTTTTGAACTCAAACGCAGAGTAAAATTAGGCGAAGATAGGGCAATTAATTGGCATGAGATAGAAAACCTTAAAGAATATAATAAAGACGGAATGCAGAATTTAAACAAAGGTTTACCTAATGCTTACAATATTGGTTTTGGTGTTATACCTGAAACAGGTAGTCCCGGTGTAACTATTTTCGGCCCAAATGATACTTATTGGGATGAATTAATAGATCCTAATAATGTACGTGAAGGAAGATATGATGGAGTAGATTTGTCCGATGTCGTAACGATAGGACATTATCCCCATATAATCTCTGCGAAAGTTGTACACCCAATTGGTGTTGCAAATATTAATAAATTGTTCGAAGTTTTACAGCAGCATTATAACGCAATTAAACCCATAATTAAGAGAGTGCAAAAAGGTGAGACTTTAAATGATAAAGATATAGAAATTTTGCATGAAAATATTGCTAAAATTAGCTATCTTTTTGCCAATGCAAAACCATTTTACCGCGGTACTGCTTCAGGTAATTTAGCCCTTGTACATCTCCTTTACCGTATGGCAGGTATAAAAGTTCCGTCCATTAAAATAGGGCGTGAGCTTGATTGGTCTGCTTTTGCAATGAATGGAGATCCTTATGTAAAAAATTGGCTTAATTTGTTTGATGGGGAGTTTACAATAATTAATAAAGTTGGCTCCAATAGCGGAATAGGAAATATAAATAGATTTTTCGCTAAAAAACTGTTTGATTGGGATTATAAAGATAATTCTTTCCCTAAGATTAAGGCTGCAAAAAATAAAATGGAAGAATTATTGCCGCAAAGCTTTAAGGAATCAAATTTCTTCTATAAGAGTATGGTTTTAGATATCGGCAGTTATAGAGATTTACAAGATATTTTAAAATATGGTTTGTCCATATATAAAGTTAAGGAAGATGGGATAATTAAAGTCGCAGATAAAGCAGTAAATTCGTTACCTTTTGCAAAGCGTTTTCAATATGGTGTAATTCCCGTTATGGTAAAAATTCGTCCCGTAGAGCAAATTAAAAAAGATGTTTTATCATTCTTCACTGGTGATTTTTATTCTCAAGAAAGTATAAGTGCTAAAAATATTGAAGAAGTAAGAGTATATGCAGAAATCGACGGTAAAATTGGTTGGTATCAAGCTGTTTTGGATAATAACGGCGAAGTTGTCTTGCAATCTACCGATGATATGAAAACTGCCGATGTATCTGTAAAACAGGAAGGGTTAGAAATCTCTAAATTCTTTTTACCTGCTGTAACCATTGGCTTGAGTATTTGGAGTTTAATACATCCGGAATTAGGATCATTTGCTTTGGCGGCAGGAACAGGGCTAGGTTTAGCAAGTACATTCCCTATCGGCGGATCTGTTGCTTCAACGGAAACAAAAACACAAACACAAAATCCGGAAGGAGAAAGTTTTTCAGCAGATATTTTGTTTACAGATGAATATAAAGAAATTGCTAAATCTGTTAATATTTCTGAAGATATGTTGAAAAATTTGCCACCTGGTTTCGAAGAACAACAAGGTGTGTTATATAGGGGGATGTCTCCTTTAACCCTTGAAGATTTTGAGGGAGTGCCAAAAGATGGTTTACCCGGCTCTAAAGTCAAAGATCCTAATGCGGAAGGAAAAGTATATTTTACAGATAATGTTGCAAGAGGCATAGGTTATTCATTGCTATATGGCGATGTCCCTATTTTAATTAAAACACGTAAAAAGAGAGTAGGTTTTTTTGATTCTTGGGGAGCTCCAATTTATGCTTATGATAATTTCCCTAAAGAAGACATTAGTGATATTTTAGTATGGGCAAAGTTAGAAAAAGATGGTAAAGCCGCTTGGTGGAAAGTTGAATTGGACGAAAACGGTAAAATAATTTTAAAAGAACCGGGGGATATGACAGTTAAACCTATTGATCTTCAAGCAGGGGGCACGCCTTCTGATTCCGATGTCCATACAGGAAATAATAGTATATTTTCTAGATTTAAGTCTATACTCAAGAAATATATATTACCCTCTATCGGTATTGGCTTATTTGTTTCTTCTTTAATTAATCCAGCTGCTGCGTCGGTAGCTATGGCTGCTTTACCGTTTGTTATAGGTGTGGAATATTCTCCCCGAATTGATAAACGAACACAACAATTTATTAACTTGCATAAACAATTTGTTCCTAATCTATTCGCCGGTGCGCCATTAGCGGAAGATTCAAAAGAAGCTTTAGCTTTAAAAGAGGCCCTAAATGATGAGGGCTTTTTCCATTTATGGTACGAACTTTACGGTCAAAATTTAGAACAAATAGCTGAAAAGTACCCTGAATTAATTGAGGAAATTGTTAAGTGGGAGAATATTTTTGGCACTCATTTACCTTCAGAAATAGATACTAAATACGGCGGGTCAAACCCTTTGTTTGCTCTTGCTATGCGGGATATTAAAGATAATTTGATAACAAATTTACAAAGCGAGCAAGATATAAAAACTGTAATAGAAAAGTTAGGCCAAGATATTAATGTTTATCATTATAAAGTAGCGCAAATTAAATTGTTTCAAAAATACCGCAATGAAGGTTCTGAGATTACTGTTGAGAAGTTAACAGATAAATCTGCTTTACTTAAAAACTTTATGGCTGAATTATATTTTGGTAAATTTCGTATAACAGACAGATTTAACTTCATTAACAGTAAAAGTTATCCGGAATATTTACAAGATATGTTAAATTCGCCTGATAACAGAAAAAGTATTGAGAAAGGTGTAAAATTATCCACAATTTCTAAATCTCCTGCCAATAGTAGAGTTACTGTTAATATTCCAAGTTTTATGGATCAAAAAGAAGTATTCTTCAAAGCTTTGGAAAATGAATTGAAATATATAAAAGCCTTAATAGAGAAAAGAAATACAAGTGGAAAGTGGAACAAATTTGCGCGTAAGGCACTAGATAATAGTATTGCAACAATCGCCTATTTATTTGCAAATGTTATGCCTTTCCAAAGGGGTAGTGCATCTGCGACCACAGCCCTTGTTTACGCACTTTATGAAATGGCCGGTATACATGCCCCGCAGGTCAAAGAAGGCCGCGCTTTAGACCTTTCCGCTTTTGCTATGACATTGACTGATTATATAAAGAATTGGCGTAATTTGTTTGACGGTGAATTTACAAATATTCAAATTAATATAAATTTTGATCCAAATGTTATACCTGCCAAAAAGATGTTTACGCATGCGTATAAAAATGCCCGTATTTTTCTTGATGATCCTATAAACATGTACTACAATCTTCCCTCGGGTTTTGAAGAAGAAGGGGCATTTTATAGAGGTATGATACTTCGTAATTACAAATTTTTAAAATGGATTTTTACAAAAGGGTTATCTGCTAGGCAAACTAAAGAACGAAAAATATATTGTAGCGATTTGGTAAAAGAGGCAATTGATTATTCCTTGCCATTTCTACCTAGATATAATGTCCCTATTTTGATTAAAATAAAGGGATATAAAAAACCAATTCCTGTAACTAATAAGAAAAATGAATTTACATTTGATAATGTCGCCCCAGAAGATATAGCAGAAGTTTTGGTGTGGGATAAAGTTGTCTGGCGCCGCGCAGTATTAAATGATAATGGCAAAGTCATTTTACAAGCCGTCGAAAACATTATGGATATTGAAACACCAGCCGTTACTGTCAAACCGGAACAAAATACAATTTTTAAGGAAGTTAAAAAAGCTGAAAATGTTAAAGCTTATAATAATTATAATGCAGAGGCCTATGCCGTTTGGGCATTATTAGACGAACAAGATAAACCGCTTTATTATTTAAAATATACTAATAAAGAAGAATTCGATAGGACCAATCAATATATATATATAAACGACGATAATAAATTGCCGGACAAATATTCAATAGGAATTCATTTCCCTAGAATAGTGCCTGGTAAAATCTCTGATTTACCGCAAAATGTTATTTCAACAATTAATGAAGATTTGAAAAATATATCTTCTAAAATTCGTGATTTTGAGGATAGATCAGAAATAGTTTTAATAACTACTCCGGTAAACACTTCCGGTTTCGTATTAGGTAATAGGGTAAAAAGAGATCGTAAAAATTATGATCATATTCTTAATCTTGAAAGTTTAATGAAAGAAGCATTAAATGCCTTAAGAGGTGAACCTATAACACAAGAGGAATGGCAGCAAATTGTCAACTACATTAAAGATTTAGAAAGAGCCGGTTTTATACATGGTGATTTGATTCATAATCTATTTTTCTGGCGTGATGATAGCGGTAAACTTAATATCACTTTGCTTTATTTTGAGTGGAATGAATTCCTCGGTTATATTAACGGTTTGGATGTTGAGGATTTAGAATTAATGAAAAAGGATATGGAAGCAATCGGCGCAATTGAAAGAGATGAAACTTTAGTCGTGCAAGATGAAAATTATGAAAATCAACAACAACTAAATCTTCTTCAAACACTATTACAAAAGATTACAAAGGAAACAGATTTTAATAATTTGAAAAGTTTACTTTTCCCTGCCATAGGTTTAGGTTTAACTTTTGCTTTTAAAGGTCTTGATATACACGGCACCGGTTTAGCTTTAGCAGCTAGTACAGGGCTTTTATTATCAAGCACTTTCCCTATCGGTTTTGAAAGTGGAGATTTAATTAGTGAATTAGATATAATTCGTGACTCTTATGATCGCAGACATACTATTAAATCAAATCAGAAATCATCTGAAAATAAAAATTCCGAAAAAGAGAATCTAACTCTTAAAGAGAAATATCCGTTTTTATTTCATAATAAGCAAGAAGAAAATAGTAATCAATCGTTTAAAGAAAGATATTCATTTTTATTTTCTGATAAGGAACAAGAAAAAGACAATCAATCATTTGAAGAAAAATATTCCTTCTTATTCTCTAATAAGCAAGAAGAAAATAGTAATCAATCGTTTAAAGAAAAATATTCTTTCTTATTTTCTGATACGCAAGAAGAAAAAGACGATCGACCGTTTGAAGAAAAATATCCTTTCTTATTTGAACAGAATAGTGAAACCCCTTTAACTTTTGATGATTTGGAAGAAAGATTTATTGGTTTCTTCTACCCGGAGTTCTATAAAAATGAAAATGTGATATTGCCTAATAATAGTAAAATAAAAGAAGATAGAGAACAAAATAATTCTCCGTTATTAGAGATAGCAATAAAATGGAATTTGCCTAGATTTATACAGCGTGAGTATTTAGAGGATGTTCTTTGGGATTTTGGCATGCCAATAAGAGCTATCAAAAAGGTATCTTTGCCAGGTTTATGGTTGCTGTATAGATTATATTTTAGATTGCAAATAGGCAGGGAAATAACCTCATACCATGATAATAACTTAGAAGCAAAAGCTAAGAAAATATCAAATATTTTTGACATATTTTCTGGATATAGTAATAAACCGGAATTTGTATATGTATATATTGAAAATGAAAATGTATTTCAAATTATCCCATTGCCTAAAGATGGGCGAAGTGCAACTGTTGGTACAGATCCGACTGATCCTTTTGAACCCCCATGGGATAGTTTTGAGTATGTAGATAATGTTATTATTCTTGGCCAATCTATACCGATTTTTAAAGCCAGTAAAAAAATCTCAAGAGATTTGAATATAACAGATAAGGATGTAAATCCCGATAGTCCTATTTTAAAATATGTTACACAATATGATGATCCGAATATCACTGAGGAACAAATTTTAAATGATCCTATTTTCCATTCTTATTACGCTACCGACGGTAATGTGTATAATCATAGCGCAATTTTACAAATGATAAAAAAGTCTGAGAGGAAATTATCTGATACAACTGATGATTTTAGAGCATTTGGTTATCAAGAAAGTGCAATTTATCGTCCGGAACGCAAGGAATTACATGATGAAATTATTAGTAAAATTTTTAATGGATATGAGAATAAGATAAGTAAAAATCCCACTTTTATTGTTTTAGGTGGGCGTGCCGGAAGTGGAAAAACAACTTTTTTTGAAGGTAAGGTATACGACAAAGAACATTATTTATTTATAAGTGCAGATGAAATAAGAGCTATGTTACCTGAATATGAAGGTTATAATTCTTCCTCATTACATCAAGAAAGTATTGATGTAATGGATAGGGCATTAAGATTAGCGGCTCAACTGCATGTTAATGTCGTTTTAGAGTTTACGATGAATAGTATTCGAACTTTAAAACGTCGTTTGCAAATGTTTAAAGATGCAGGTTATAGAACTGAAGCACATTATATGTTTGTTCCGCGTCAAGAAGCTGCTAAACGTGCACTTATGAGATTTTTAAACAATCCGGATGGAAGGTATGTTGCGATTAAAACCGTATTAAATATGAAAAACGGTGAACAGAATTTTGATGCTATTAAAGATTTTGTTGATGCTTGGAGCTTCATTGATAACAATGTTCCGTACGGACAAGAACCTAAATTAGTTGCAAGTAAAGGTACATTTTCTTATAAAAAATATCAAAATAAAGTAAATGGTATTTTTAAGAAATATATATTACCTACTGCTGTCACACTTGGTTTTCTTGCCGCCGCTTTAACTAATCCTATAACCGCACCGTTTGCTATGGCGGCAGGTACAGGGCTTTTATTATCAAGCACTTTCCCTATAACTTCATTTTCTCTAAATGGGAATAAGGCATTAAAAAATTATCCAAATTCTAACAAAGATATAATTGCCTTTGGCGATAGTTTAACTTTCGGTTATGGGGCTGAACCTAATGAATCCTACCCGGCCCAATTAGGTAAAATGCTTGGGCGTGAAATTATAAACCTTGGAGTGGCGGGAAATACTTCAACTATGGGGCTTGCCCGCGTTGGGGAATTAGAAAAATATTCTCCTTATATGGTTTTAATATGGTTTTCCGGTAATGATTTTTTTAATAACATTTCACTAGAAGAAACGGAAAAGAATTTAAGAGAAATCGTTAAGAAAGTGCAAGATATGGGGGCAATAGCGGTTGTAATAGACACCGGTTTTATGCAAAGTTATACAGATATGCAAAAACGAATTGCCGAAGATTATAACGCATTATTTGTTCAAGGTATTTTCGACGATATTTTGATGAATAAGTCATTAAAGTCTGACCGTATACATCCAAATGCTGCCGGATATAAAATGATTGCATCCAAAATTAATGCAGCGATTAAGGAATATATAACCCCTAATATTAAATCATCAGCTGATCCGGAACAAAATACTGAAGATAAAAAATTAAACAATGTAAAACAGGAACAATCCACCGAAAAATCATTAAACCTCAAAACGGATATTGTAGGATTAGTTGAAAGGATAGATACGGACTTCGTTTTTGGGTTACGAGATTCAGACAGAAAAATAAGAGCGTTTTATAAAAATTTAGAGCAAAAAGAGATTGACAGAACAAAGCAATTTGCAGAAATGGTCAGTAAATTGCGTGATAAATATTCCATCGGAATTGAATACCCGGAAATATTATCAACGAGTATAAATTCTTTATCCGATAAAGTCGCTGCAAGTATAAAAGCAAAATTATCACATGGTTTTAGATATCCTAAACAGATTATAATGACTGCCGTAAATACATCCGGTTATGCTTTTTATAAATCTAAAGTTGATGCTTTACCTGCATTAAAAGGTCAACCCATAACTAATGAAGAATGGAACCAAGTTGTAAGTTTGTTTACTGATTTAAACAATGCCGGTTTTTACCATACCGATTTAGGTAATAATATGTTTTTCAGGCGTGATGATAACGGTAAACTTATTGTAACCGTGATAGATTTTGAAGATTTGGGCGTTCATAATGATATGCAATCTTTAGAAAAGATTCGTGTTGCCTTGGAATCTGCCGGGGCTAAAGAAAAATCTCCTGAAAGTAGTTTTGCCCCTGAAGATACTTTAAAGCAAAGGGGAAATCAATTTCTATCTAAATTACCAAGTTGGGTTTTGCCTGCGGTTGGCGTTGGTTTGCTTACTGCTACTTTAAGCAATCCTATAACCACACCATTAGCTTTAGCTACTTTACCGCTTTTGGCAAGTACTGATAACCCATTAGCAAGTAAAAATGACACTAATACTAAGCAAGAAGCTATTTCCGCAAAAGTTTTGTTTACTAGTGAATATAAAAATAAAAATATTTATTTTTCTTGGAAAGATATTAAACATCTAAGAAGTTTGTTACCTTCCGGTTTCGAGGCAGAGGATGCAATTTATAGAGGTATGACGTATTCCCATTATACAGATTTGAAAGAAACATTTAAAGGATTACCGAATGAAAAAACTGAATATAAAGAAGGTGTTTATTTTTCTAGTAATGTAGAATATGCAATTGGTTGCGCTGCAAAATTTGCATACGGACATGTGCCTGTTTTAGTTAAAACGAACTTAGGAAATCGTGAAAGAGCGAAAAAAATCAACTTCCCTGACGGTATTAAAGCAGAGGATATTCTTGAAATTTTAGTTTGGGCAGAAATTGACGGGAAACTCGGTTGGTGGAAAGCGGAGTTAGATGATGAAGGGGAAGTAATTTTAAAATATACGGGGATGGAAACATTAAAAGGATATGGCACATTTACTGTTACGGGTGGGGGAATAATTTAAAATTAGCCAAAAAGAATTTGCCGGCAAGGAATAATAACTGTAAACTTCCTTACTCAAACCTAAGAGCATCAATGGGGTTAAGCATAGAGGCCTTGTATGCAGGGTAAAACCCAAAAAATATTCCCACTAAACCTGAGAAAGCAAAAGATATTACCATCGGCGTAATTGTTATGCTAATCGGTAAAAAGTCCGGTGTAAAATTCTTGATAAACAAAGCAACGGACAAACCAAAAATTATACCAAGCAAACCGCCTGTTAAAGATAAAACAAGCGCCTCAACTAAAAACTGTAAACGAATATCCCACATCTTTGCACCGATTGCCATGCGGATGCCGATTTCGCGCGTTCTTTCCGTTACAGAAACAAGCATAATATTCATAATACCAATGCCGCCGACAAGTAAAGAAATTGACGCAATCGCGGCAAGCAGTAAACTGAATGTTTGGTTTGCTTCCATTGCGCTTTCCATCATTTGAGTAAGGTTGCGAATAATAAAATCGTCTTGTTTTTTACCTGTAATATTATGGCGTTGGCGGAGGAGTAAAGTTATTTCTTCCTCGGCATTTGCAAGGTCGTCAGTAGATAAAGCTTGCACCATAATATTGTTTACAGTGCCTTGGAATTGTGAGCCGGACAAACGTTTCATTGCTGTAGTTATCGGGACAATTACGGTATCGTCTTGGTCAGTTCCCATCGCATTTTGACCGAGTGATTTTAAAACACCTGCTACCTTAAACGGAACATTGTTTATGCGCACTGTTTTGCCGATAGGATCTGTTACGCCGAAAAGATTTTCAACCACAGTTTCACCCAAAATCGCGACGCTTGCACCTTGGCGGACTTCATCCTCACTAAACAAACCGCCGTTATCAACTTCCCAAGAACGAATATAAAAGAGGGAGGGGGTTGTTCCCGTAATTCTTGTAGACCAATTTTGATTACCGTAAACAATTTGTGCCGTCGTTGAAACACTAGGCGCAACTTGCGCAACATATTGTGCGTTTTTGGCAATGGCCTCTGAATCTTTTAAAGTGAGTGTGGGTTGAGCACCTTGCCCTGCACGCGCACCGCTTGATGTAACAGAACCTGAGCGTATCATAAGCAAATTGCTGCCCATACTTGACATTTGGTCTGAAATTCTTTTTTTGCTGCCTTCGCCGACAGCAAGCATAACAATAACTGCCGCTACGCCGATGATTATACCCAAGCTCGTTAAAACGGAGCGCATTTTATTTACCCAAAGTGCTTTTAAGGCAATTTTTAAAATAGTTAAAAAATCAATCATTTTGGTTTCGTCCTATTATTATTTTGTTCGTCGCTGACAATCACACCGTCTTTAAAACGCACTATTCTTTTTGCGTAGGCGGCAATATCCGGCTCATGCGTAACAAGAATAATGGTTTTATTTTTTTCTTCATTTAATTTATAAAAACTTTCCATAACTTCGATGCTGGTTTTTGTGTCGAGGTTACCGGTCGGCTCGTCTGCAAAAATTATGGGTGCATCATTTACGATGGCGCGCGCAATTGCAACGCGTTGTTGCTGGCCACCGGAAAGTTGATTGGGGGTATGGTCCAAACGGTTTTCAAGCCCAACTTCTTTAAGTGCTTTTTTTGCTTTTTGCACACGTTCTTCAGACGGAACATGTGCGTAAATCATCGGCAGTTCCACATTTTCAATAGCACTTGTTCTTGCAATTAAGTTAAAACCTTGGAAAACAAAACCTATCTTGCGGCAACGGATATCGGCAAGTTCGCTCAAAGTGGAATTTGTGATATTTATACCGTCTAAAATATAGGTCCCCTTTGTCGGTTTATCAAGGCAGCCAAGCATATTCATAAAGGTACTTTTGCCGGAACCGGAAGGGCCCATAATTGCCACAAATTCGCCGGAGTCAATTGTTAAACTGACATCTTTAAGCACCTCAAGCGGAATATCGCCGAGCTGATAAATTTTCCAAATATTTTTAACTTCTATTAAAGCCATAATTTACCTATTTATTTTTTAAAATCCCATCGGTCCGCGCGGTCTGCCTTGCGTAGTTTGGCCTTTTGTATTGGTGCCGCTTGCAACGATAATAGGTGTATTTTCCGTAATGTCTTTAGAGAAAATTTGTGTTCTATTACCGTCGGTAATACCGGTTTGAACTTCAGTTATATAAATTGATCCGTCTTTATTTTGGCGCCATAAACCTTGGCCTTTAAAATTCTTGCGTTGGCCCTCTTTACCATCTTTTGCGCCGCTTATTTTTGCATTATCGGGCGGAACAAAACGCAAAGCTTGGTTGGGTACGCTTAAAGCATTATCTTCTTCAGCGGTAATGATTGCGACATTTGCCGTCATGCCCGGTTTAAGCAGCATATCACTGTTATCGACGGAAACAACTACCGTATAAGTTACGACATTTGAAATTGTTGTTGCCGCATTTCTAACTTGGCTGACGCGGCCCTCAAAAGTTTGTGTGGGGTACGCATCAACATTAAAATCAACTTTTTGGCCCTCTTTAATTTTGCTTATATCGGCTTCGGAAATATTAACTTCAATTTGCATTTTTGTTAAGTCTTCCGCAACTAAAAATAAAGTAGGTGTTTGGTAGCTTGCCGCAACGGTTTGCCCAAGTTCAACTTCCTTTGAAATTACAATTCCGTCTACGGGGGAAACAACATTTGTATAACTTAAATCAATTTTTGCTTTATCCAAACTTGCGCGCCCTTGCACCACTTGTGCGTTGGCGGAAAGGTAATCAAGCTCTGCATTATCAAGTTCGCTTTTTGCGACGAGTTCTTGCGCATATAATTTTTTGTAGCGGTTATAATTCCTCTCGGCATTTTTGAAAACGCTTTCAAGTTTTTGCAAATTTGCCTCTTGCTGAATTACATTTGATTGATAAGTTGACGGGTCAATTACCGCAAGCAATTGCCCTTTTTTGATTGTGGAATTATAATCAACCAAAATTTCTTCAACGCGGCCGGAAATTTGTGTACCGACGCTCGTTTGCGTAACCGGGTTTATTGTACCGGACGCCTCAACCGTTTGCACAATTTTTGCTTTGCGCGGGTTTTCAATGCGGTAAGCTGCGGCTTTTTTACCGCCGGTAAATTTCACTAAAATGATGATAATGACTATTGCTGCAACAATGGCAATTATTAATTTCTTTTTACTGTTTATTTTCATAATTCTCCTTATCTGCTTCCCATAGAATTTTTTAATTTTGCTACTGCCAAATTGTAATCAAAAACCGCTTGAATATAAGAAAGTTTTGCTTTACTGTAAGAAGTTTCCGCATCTTTAACTTCAATATAATTGCCGACGCCAACTTTATAGCGGCCGACGGCCAAGTCATAACTTTCCTTTGCCTGTTTTTGCGTAAGCTCCGCAACGGGTATACGCTCCTTTGCATTGTTTAAAGAAAGGTAAGCGGTTTTAACATCAAGTAAAACTTGTTGTTGTAAAGAGGTTAAATTGTGGTATGCGGTTTGTAAATTTTGCTTTGATTGTTCCACTTTATTATAGGTACTGAGTCCGCTGAATATAGGCACATTTAAACTTGCACCGGCAGACCAACGGTCATAGAGGGGGAATTCATTACCGCTCCACGCATAACTGCCGTTTGCGGTAAGCGTCGGCGCATAGCCTGTTTTTGAAAGGGTTACATTTTGCCGCGCGCTTTCAACTTGAAGTTGTTTTGAAAGTAAGTCCGGCCTATTTTTATTTGCGGTTTCAAGGGCTTCTTCCAAAGTTAAATCAAAGGCGGGGAGTGTTTTATCCATCTCCAAAGTAAAAGTTGGGTTAGCGTCGTTAATACCGATAACATTTAAAAGTTCCTGACGTTTTGTTTTCACTAAATTCTGTGCGGTGAGCAAATTTAATTTTGCATCATTTAAATTAACCTGTGCGGATGTTACATCAATTTTGGGGTATGTTCCCACTTCGTAAAATGCTTTGGCGCGTTTTAATTGTTCGGTATATTGTTCAACGGATTGTTTATAAACATTTTCAGATTCTTCCGCGGAAAGCACCCCGAAATATGCAACTTTTAAAGCATAAATTTTATCATTAATTAAAGAGATAGTGTTTTGCACTGAACTTTGATAAGATTTTTCTTGTATACCCACGCTTGAACTTGTTTGCCCGAAGTCATAAATCAGCTGGCTTGCGTTTACCGATGCGGAATAATTATTGCTTGTTCCGCTATTACCTGCGGTGGTATTTGCATTTGAACGGCTATACCCTGCGCTACCGTTTACTTGCGGGAAATAGCCGGATTTACTTTGTTTTAATTGGCTTTTTTGTGCCTCTTGCGTGGAATAAGATGCGGCAATTTCCGGGTTATTTTGCAAGGTTAAATTGATGCAATCCTCTAAAGTTAATTTTTTATTTTGCAAAATGTTTTCCTGTGCAAAAATACTGCTTAACGGTGAAGTAAGCAATATAAAGGAAAGTATATAAACTGTAAATTTTTTCATTTAAACCCCTCCGGCATACTATGCCCTAAAACTATATTGTACAATTATTAAACGCGGAAGGGGGAATTTTTATTGCAATTTAGATGGTGCTATACTTTGCATCTAGGTCTTTTGGGTACTTTTATATAGGTCTTTTGCCCCTTGACATAATTGGATTTATCCTATATAATCTAATTGTGAGTAAAACATATAAACTGGAGATTAATTATGAAAAAGAGAGAAATATCTGTATTCTTTGTAGCATTGGTAATGATGATTTTATGTCCTGCAATATCTTTCAGTCATGAACTAACTAGTGGACTTGATAAACACATTAATGAGTATAAAAAGATAATCAACACTAATTTCATAGGTGAAGATGTTGAACGGTTTGTTTCTGCTGTACGAACAGGTAATTTAAGTGTAGTAAAATATTTTATTGAAACATATCCTGATTCGGATTTATTAGATAAAACAATAGTAAACGAAAAAGGAGAGAAAACAATTCCTATTTGTATTGCAGCTGCTAACGGTCATACTGATTTAGTTAATTACATACTTGAACAGCGTCCTAGTTTAGTTAATGCACGATGTTATTTAAAAGATAAACCATTTTTTATATACCAAGGTGATGATGAAAGAACGCCTTTATGGGAAACTATAGAAAATATTCATGCAGATACGGCATTATCTTTATTATCTCATAATGCTTCTGCTAAACAAAAAGATACCAGATATACTGGTTCAGATTCTAGGAGAATGATATGGTATGATGGTGACTTTGACAGAACAGTGCCTCTTATTAAAGTCGCTGAAGTTTTTAAAGATAAAAAAACATTAAAAGAATTGATACCCGCTTTATTACGAGCAGGTGCCTCTCCTAGAACTTTAAAAGGAATGGGTACATTTTCATCGGATGCATTTTTCTTTGCTGCGATGAATGAGAATATCAACTTCATAACGATACTTAGAGATGAAATAAAAAAACAAGGAGAAACTCCAAAATCAGAATATTATAAGTGGGAATGTAATGAGTCGTATTTAGCTTCTTGGCAGAATGGCAAAACTACTTATGAAGAAAGAATACAAAAGATAAAGGACGAGAGAAAAAAAGAATTAGAATCCATAAATAATTCAAAAGAAGTATCCCTGTTAAAAAAGAATGGTATTCAATTCGAATTAGTTGTAAACAATTTGAGTGATGAAGAATTTTGTGGTAAATAAAGAATTAAAAACGTCCTAAAGGGCTGCTTAAAAGCAGCCCTTTTTGATATCTATTTACAACATTGCGCGGAGTTTTTTGATGCGGTCCTCTATCGGCGGATGTGTGCTAAATAAGGATGCTAAAGAAAGGCCGTCTTCACCCGGGAAGGCAATACAGGCAGCGGCAACTAAACTTTTACCGTCAAGGGCTTCAACGCGGCTGTCTGTTGAAATTTTTTCTAAAGCGGATGCAAGGCCCTCAGGGTTTCTTGTAATATAAGCGGAAGTTGCATCGGCCTGATATTCGCGCCTTCTTGAAAGTGCAAACATAATTAAAGGTGCAAAAACAGCGCCGTAAATAACTAAAACAAGGCCAAGTACTAATAAAATAAGTTTTATTTGGCCGCTGTTTTTGCCGCCTCTGCTCCTTGCAGCATAGCGGAGTAGAATTTGCCCCATTAAACTTATTGCACCTATTGCGGTTGCAACAAGCATAGTAAGGCGTATATCGTGGTTTGCAATATGCCCAAGTTCGTGGCCTATTACGCCTTCAAGTTCCGCGCGGTTTAATTTTTTTATTATACCTTTTGTAAGTGCAAGGGATGCATGTTCCGGGTCGCGCCCTGTTGCAAAAGCATTTAAAGAATCATCATCCATTATATAAATGCGCGGCAAAGGTAGACCGCTTGCGATAGTCAAATTTTCAACTAAAACAAAAATTTCGGGGTGTGTTGCGCGGGAAATTTCTTGTGCGCCGGCAGAATCCAAAATAATATGGTCCCCTGTAAACCAGACAATGGCGGTCCAAATCAAAGCAAGACCGGTTGTTACCGCAATTATAATTGAAGATATATAATTAAATTCTTGAAGGTTTATGCTTGCATTCGGGTTTGAAGATGCACCGAAATAATAAACTAAAAAAACCGTTAAATAAACAAGCCCCGCTAAAACTAAAGGGAAAAGCAAGAGGATAAAAACAGTTTTCCTTTTATTACTTGCAATTTCTTTGTATAAGTTAAGCGGGGCTTGGGGCATAAATTTTAGAATTTAACTTGAACAGCTTTTTTGGCTGCTTGTGCCTCGTCTTCGTCAAGTTCAAAAAATTCTTGTTTTTTGAAAGCAAACATTGAAGCTATAATATTGCTTGGGAACATTTCAATTCTATTATTTAAGTCCAAGACATTTGTGTTGTAAAAACGGCGTGCTGCTTTGATTTTGTCTTCGGTATCGGTTAATTCAAATTGAAGTTTTAAAAAGTTTTGATTTGCTTTAAGTTCTGGATAATTTTCTGAAACTGCAAATAAACTTTTAAGTGTTCCGCTTAAAAAATTCTCAGCTTTGGCTTGTTCTTTTAAATCGCCTTTTGTTGCCATAGCCATATTTCTTGCTTGGATAACCTTTTCAAGCGTTTGGCTTTCGTGGCTTGCATAACCTTTGACTGTTTCGACTAAATTAGGTATCAAGTCATAGCGGCGTTTAAGCTGAATATTAACATCACTTAAAGCTTCTTTAACACGGTTTTTGCTAACAATTAAACCGTTATAAACCGCAATTACATAAAAGATTGCGATTAAGAATATTGCAATAATTACACCTGCAAATAACATCATATACATCCTCCGTAATTTAATATACTTAATAATAGCATAAATAGTGCTTTAAGTAAAGAAAAGAACTTTGGAAAGCAGTTATTATTTTTCTTTATATTTTTCAGAATTATTTTAGTGTATCCAAAACAGGGGTGATAGAGTCATTTTGAGTGTCTGTTGGCATATTATTGTCTATTCGTTTAAGTAATTCAAAAAGTAATTGTTCCGGAATTTGAACATTTTTCTGTCCACTTAAATTAGCAGAAAGCCAATTATTCCAATATTCTTCAGCGACACTACGGGCATTGTTATAGTTCTCTCTCACATTTCCTAATACATTTAAAAGATTATCTTTATCTAATTGATCTAATGATCTGTTTATATCTTTTTTAATGGTATTTTTACGGGCCCCTCTTTTTGGGTTTAAAGTTTCGGGTAAGTATCCTTTTTCGACTCCGTAACGTTGCATTCCGTTCCAAAGCCTGCCGAAATAAAGGGCTTGTTTTGCATAAGCATCAAATAGTTCCATACTATCTCTTTCATCAGATACTGTTAAAGTGGTTAAATTATCTTCTTCATCTTCCACAGCTCTTTTTATTTCAGCTTTAGCGATATTTGCTAATTCCCAAAATGCAAAAAAGGAATTGGTTGCCGCTGCCATTCTGAATTTAACATTTATGTTATTTTCATTTAGTCGGTATGAGGCATCATTAGTGCGCAAATCATAACGCCATTTAAAGAAAGTATATAAATCTTCAAATAAAAATTTTACTTCCGGGAAAGCATTAGATAATTTTTTATAATCTACATAATTCATGCTTAATAAAGTAAAGGCATTGTGTTGTACTGCTGTGTAAAGAGTTTCCAGTGTGTGATCGTCATTATTTAAGGCATCACTAATATTTGCTTTTACTGTAGCAACGGCATTTTGTATTTGTTCATTATTTTCATATTTGTTAATTGCTGCTTGTTCCAGACGGTCTAAAACGCGGTCCCAACCACATAATTGAGCTGCTTGTTTGAGTAATCCGACAGTAATATTTGTAAGGGTTTTAATAAACTCCCTGTCAGCTTCACTGATATTTTTACCGGTACGCCAATTACTGCTTCTTACATAGCGGTATAGTTCAGAGCGTTTCTTTTCCCATGAATTTGCTTCTCCCATAACGGAAAAGGTAGCCTCTTCAATTATATAATCGTTAAGGTCTTGGGCGATATTAGGTAGATTACACGTTTCGGAGTCATTGGCTATTTTTGTCAAGATATTTTTGATTTCTTCAAGAGTTAGATTAGGCTGTGTTTCTGTTTCAGGTAAGTTTGCAATTTCAGATTTGTCTGTTGTTGTTAATTGGGATTTAACATATCGGTCTAATTTGTCTTTTACATCCTGTGCTAAAGAAGGTATAGATAAGCTTATTAAGCAAAATACAGTTATTAATATCTTTTTCATTTTTTTATTTCTCCTTTCATTTAATAATATGATACAGAATAAAGAGATTAAAAACAAGGGAATTTGGACCTATTTGTAAGTACCCAAAAGACCTAGAAGTTTTATATTTTTAAACTGTCAAACCGCTTGATATTGCCCTTACTTTAATAATATAATAAAGTATATTTGAGATTTTCAAATTTATTATGGGAGATATTATGAATATCATTAAAAAATTCCTTTTTACAACTATTATATTAGGTGCAATTTTAACCGCAATACCTGCTTATGCCAATGATGCAGTATTAAGTGTTCCGTCTTTAAATGTGGCTATGGCTAAAGCTGGTATGGACTCTTTAAACAAACGCATGGGCGCACTTATAAATATGAATAACCCCGAGCACAGAAACGGTTTATGGGTTAATTCTTTTTATAAAGATATAACCGTTGATGATTTGCTTAAAACGGATATGTCTTTATATGGCGTTGAAGCAGGTTATGATTGGTTGTTTAACCCAAGTAATCCGACAAAAGTTTATTTTGGTATTATGGGCGGTTATATGGATGCAAATTCCGTTAAAAGTAAAAACAGTAGCGGCGATAAAAATAAAGGGGAAGGTTATTCCCCAAGTGCCGGTGCTTATTTAACCGTTGCAAATGATAATGATTGGTTTATTGATTTTGCCGTCAGGCATTTTTGGACAAAAATTAAAAACACCACCCGCACTACAAGTAATACTTCTTTTAATTTCAAACCAAAACGCAATATTTTGGCGGCAGGTGTGGAAGCAGGTAAAACAATTACTTATGAAAGTGCCTTTAAAGTAGAACCGAAATTACAACTTACCTATGCCAGAGCAGATGATCATACTGTGGCTGTAAACGGTACAAACAAATTGGAATATGATTCTACAAACTATCTTTTCGGTAAAGCGGCAATAATGTTTTCTTATGAAGCGAATATGGGGAACAATCTTTTAATAGAACCTCTTGTAGAACTTGCTTATAACCATGGATTTAAGGGCGAAGGCAAAGTAAAATACGGCAGTGCTAAAGCTACCGATTCTTTAAAAGGCGGTTCTTTTGAAATTGATGCCGGTTTTAGTATGCAAATTACAAATGATGTATATTGGCACGCTTTGGGTACCTATGAAACGGGCAACAAATTAAGTGGTTGGGGTATAAATGCCGGAATAAGATTTGGTTTCGGTAATAACGGTTTAAGCAAAAAAGAAATTACTTATAATGATAAAGAAAAGAAAAAGAAACTTACTTATGCCGAGAAAAAGGGTATAAAAAGAAATATCAGGCCAACAAATTATAATACGCCCGACCCGGAAAACGGCAGATATCATATGAGTGAACGCTATAAAACTTTCCACTAAAAAATTCAGCAACAATTAAGTATTATTTATAACCCTGATTTTTGAGTCGGGGTTTTTATATTTTTTTTAATATGACCTTAATTTTACGACGATAAATTTGCACTTGACGTTTTTTTTTTTTTTTTCTATAATTTTCATATATGGTGCAAAAGCGCCGTATAAATTAAAGTAGGAGAAATAAAATGAAAATAAAAAATAGTGCCAAAGGTTTTACTTTAATAGAACTTTTGGTAGTAGTAATCATAATCGGTGTACTTGCGGCAATTGCATTACCCGGTTATATGAATGTTGTTGAAAAGACAAGAGCAACGGAAGCGATACAAGCACTTAATGATATTGCTAAAGCAGAACTGGATTATTTTTATGGCAGAGGTGATTATACAAATGACTTTAGCGATTTATCAATAACAATGATAGACAGAAGCACTTTAGATGAAGCAGACAGAAGCTTTTATGAAGGGGACTTCTTTACATATAGTTTAAACGACAGTTTAAAAGCGGCAACAGCAAGCAGGCAAAGGGGGGATGATTCATATACCTTATATAGAATATTTGATGACCCTATAACTTATTGCCAACCTGAAGGTAATAAGTATTGCAAGATGTTAGATTTACCTGCAGGCACGTTTACAACCAGCATAGGCAGTTGGCAAAGTTGCGAAGGCGGTGTATACCCGTGCTCAAAGAATTGCGCAAGGAACACGGCAATAGGTTACAGTTGCTATGGTACCTATAATGAAGACGGCAGTTTTAGTGAAAGGGTATGT
>JAZOVE010000013.1:0-1200 GCA_045658545.1 Elusimicrobiaceae bacterium | reverse complement strand
ACGGCAACGATACCGAATATAAACATTACAAGAACGGAAAGAAAGGTAAGTGAAAGAATTTGAAATAATGTTTTCTTTTTCATTTACTTATTTTCAAATCTATATCCGATACCACGAACAGTAACGATACAGTCTTTTCCTCCTGATTGTTTGATTTTATCTCTTATCGCTGCAATGTGCATATCGAGCGTTCTCGTTTCACCCATAAAATCATCGCCCCATACTTCCTTAAACAGTTCTTCACGTTCAACCGTAACGCCTGCTTTACCGATAAGAATTTTCAAAAGCTTAAACTCTTTAATTGTAAGCCCTAAATCTTTATCATTATAAAAAGCTTTATAAACGTTGTTATCAATCGAAAATCCGTCTGCGTTTGTTATGTAAAGTTTAGCACGACGTAAATTGGTTTTTACACGTGCCAAAAGTTCAAGAACTGAAAATGGCTTTGCCATATAATCGTCCGCACCTTTATTAAGTCCTTTTACAAAACTGATTTCGTCAGACTTCGCACTAACACAAATTACGGGGATTTTTTCATCTACTTCACGAATTTTCGTTAAAATAGTAAAACCGTCCATAATCGGTAGCATTATGTCAAGAATTACAAGGTCAGGCTTTTTAACGTTAAACACGTCAAAAAAGTCTTTGCCGTTTTCAAAGATTTTAGTTTCATAACTTTCTTCAAAAGCGCCTTCGTAAACTTCTTGCATACCTTCGTCATCTTCAACGATATAAATTAGCTCTTTCATTATACTTTTACGTGTACTCCCGTTTCGTTATATTTCGTCCACTCGCAAACGTTTACTGCGTGGTCACCGATTCTTTCTAAATATTTTGCAACCATCATAAGTTCGATTGCTTGGTCGCCATTGTTTCCATCTTTTTTAATGAGTTCAATCAAGTCATTTTTTACGGCTAAAAACATTTCGTCCATCTCGTCGTCAAGTTTTATTACTTCGTCCGCTAAACTTTCATTGTTATTTATAAACGAATTTACGCTTTCTCTAACCATTTTTACGGCAAGATTACCCATAGCGGTAATATGCGTTAACTTCTTTATATATTTATCGCCCGGCATAGTGCAAACCAAATCGCCTATATCGCTTGCTTGGTCGCCAAAGCGTTCAATATCCGTTATCATTTTAAGAGCAGTAGAAACTTCTCTAAAATCCTTTGCAACGGGTTGTTGCTTGAGTAGTA
>JAZOVE010000012.1:0-2430 GCA_045658545.1 Elusimicrobiaceae bacterium | reverse complement strand
TTATTTAAATATCTCGTTGAGAAATTTTTACACAAAATTCGTCTTCTTTAAGCACTTTAAATATTTTTTCAAGACGTTCTGCCGCAAGGATACCAAAAACCTTACCAACGTTTTGCGTACAACCCGTTGACGGAAAACCATCGTAAGCGTTGGGGAAGTTTGCTCCCCAAGCACCGCCGTGAATTACGCCCATTTTTGTTAAATAATCAGCCTGATGCGTAGAAGCACCGCTTTGCGAATCAAACAATTCGGGACGGACTAATTTGGGACTTTCGGCATAATTTATTGCAACTTCTTGTAAATCTGCATGCCCGCCACCAAAGCCCGTTTCGTTAAACTTGGCTAAAAATGCAATTTGTTCATCATTTAAATTAAACTCTTCGCGGCGCAAAAGTGCTTGCTCGTAAACAAAATCAATATCGTTAGAAGGTTGATTTGCCCACGTCCACATAGTTGCATAATTCTTTTTTTCGTACATTTGACTGCGCACAAAATAATTTAAAAGCGGAACGTTACCGCCGTGCGAGTTAATAATTAAAATTTTTCTAAAGCCGTTGCGGTGAATTTCGTCACAAAGCTCGGCTAAAATTTTTAAAAGCGTTTCTGATTTTAACGCAATATATCCGCGCTTGTTTTGTGCATCAAGCTCGCTTGTTGTTAAAGCGTGATTTCCCGTAACCTCACCAAGCCAAAAACCGGTAGGGAATATAACGGCATATTCGTTTGCTGCCGCTAAACCCGAAACGTAGTTTGCTATATAAGAATCGCAACCTACAACCAAATGCTCGCCGTGGCGCTCTAAGCAACCAAGAGGCATAATGCAAAGTCCCTTTGATTTTTCAACAGCTTCATTAAATTCAGGAGCGGTAAGCTCCTCCCAGCGATAAGGTAACATAAATTTTTTCTCCTTAAATTTCAAAAAGTCCCGGTGTGTTATAAATATAACCACCATTTAAGTAATGTTGTTTTAAACCGCGCTCAAGCGAGGTGTTTTCGGGCAAGTCTTCGTATTTTTCGATATTTGGCGGGAATACAAAGGTAAATACTGCATTACCTTCGTCCTTTTGCGGAAAACGTACAAACCTATCACCAAACGCGGTAATTTTTGATGTGGGTGATAAAATTTCTTTTAACTTTGGCGATAAAAGCCACGAAACGCAAAAAATACATTTTAAGTTAAAATCGGGATAAAAGTTCTTTGCCGCATTTGCGCCAAGAACAAATGCTCTATCAAGATGCTCGGGTGAAAAATCAGCATTTTTAGGAATGTGAAACGAAATCATATCGTCACCGGGTGCAATAAATTTTTCCCACTCGCTTTTTAAATAATTGTTATTTTTATTAACAACAAGACCATTTTCGGCAGTATAGCCGATAAAAGCATCGTCCGTTTCTTCAAATTCAGCAAAAAACGAGCCGTCTTCATCCTCGCAACCTGCGGCACCTAAAATATAACCGCTTTTATGTATTTTCTCGTTTAACATAAGCGGCACAAGCTCTGCGGTGTTTTTATTTTTAATATAAATAGCATTGTTAGTAAACTTGCGCACCTCAAAATTAAAGCCGTCTAAATTAAATATCATAGCGCCTATGTAGTTGCAAAGCCACGAATAATACATGCTTTTAAGCAAAACACGGTTAAAACGCGTGCAGTTACCCTTAAAACAACCTGCAAATGAAGCAACCGATTGCATTGCATCGTCGTGCGAAAAACCTCTTTTAGTATAGCGCAAATACGTTGCAGGTATCTGATCAAGCATAATAATAAGAGGAAAAATATCAAACGTATGCTCGTTTTTTGTTTGTTGAGGCATGGGGAAGGCCTTGCACTTAGCAACGTTACCGTCAACGCGTCTTAAATATTCTACACCAACGTTAAGCCACGCTAAAAGTTCGGGTTCATCTTTAATAAGTGTTGCGTAAGCAATAACCTCTTTTTCAAAATCGCCAAAGACCGAAAATTCATTATTTATTTTTGTTAAAAATTCTGGCGAAACAAACTCGGTATTTTTATAATTAAAGCCGTCTTCTTCAAAAATTGTTTTTGCAAGCTCGGGGTAGTTTATAATGCCAAGTGCGGCTAAAATTTCGTTAAATTTCATATTAAACCTTTCTTTGATAAGCTATTTATACAAAAAACGCGATAAATATGATATTTGCGCGGAAAATATCACAAGAATAATTATAAAACTTAAAAAAGTTAAAGTCAATAAATATTTGTTGTTTTTTAACGCTTTTTTAAGTTATTTTTAAACATTTTGCGCATAGTTGAATTTATTAAAAAGCGAGGCATAAATATATCTTTTATTTTTAGTAAAAAACAGTGCAAAAAGCGCCATTTTAAAGGAAAAGTGGTAAAATTGGAAATATATGCTGATACAGGTAATTTTTTTGTTTTGTATTAAAATTTAGTATAAATTTTTTTAATTT
>JAZOVE010000011.1:0-55147 GCA_045658545.1 Elusimicrobiaceae bacterium | reverse complement strand
CACCGTCTACATCAATAAGGTCAATATCAAGGTCAGAGAAGTCCTTGGTATAATCATTGTTATTAAGATACCAACCATGTTCACTCTTTGCTACTGCTTGCATAGTGTTAAGGGCATCTGCAACTCTGCTCTTTTCCACTGATCTTCTATACCCGGGTAATGCTATCGCCGATAGTATACCTATTATTAAAACTACAACCAAAAGTTCTATTAAAGTAAAACCTTTGGCAACACTTTTTATTTTGCTCATAAAGCCTCCTAATTTTCTTTATACGGCGTTTTTGCACCATATATGAAAATTATAGAAAAAAAAAAAAAAGCCTGTCAAGAGGCATCGTCGTAAAATTAAACACTATTTGTGTTATATAAAATTAGAAATTTAGAATATTGCTATCGATTTCAACTGCTTTTAAATTGGCGGCGGTGGCAATTTTAGAGGTTTTAAAAGATAAATTATTGTTTACGCCGGCTTGCTTTACACCGTCATATAAAACCCAACCGTCCTCAACAATAACACCGCAATAATTTTGGTTTGGGAAAATTTGCGTAAGCTTTGCTTTACTGTCTTTTAAAAGAGGGTTGACTTCAGTAGGAATTTCGCCGTAAGGCAAATAAATATTTTTGATTTTTAAATCAAAATCTTTAAGCATATAAAAATAACTTTTGGAAAGTGAATTGATAAATAAACAATCAATTTCTTTAGTGCCTAGTGCAAGCAAAGCCTTTTGCGTAGTTTGCGAACTGATACTTGCGCCAAACATTTTAGTTGTGCCGCCCTCACGTAAAATTACATTTAAATTATAGCGGCCTTTTAAGACGGTAACTTCTTGCGGTTTAATAAAAATACCGCCGCAAAATACCAAAATCATAGCAGTAAATACGACACAAAAACTTTTTAATTTCTTCTTAAATAAAGGTAAATTTAGTAAGAAAAATAGCAAAATATAAAAGGCAATAATAGTTGTAGGTTTCAAGGCGTATGCAGTAATATTTGAAAACGGCAGAGCGGCAAAAAAGTTAACTAAATATTCAAAACAAAGTAATAAGAATTTTATTGCAAATAATACGGGAACAAAAATAAATTTCCCGCAAAATGATACCAGCCAAAGCAGAAAACCGCCACCCATCAAAACAGCACTTAAAGGCACTAAAAATAAATTGGAAAATACTGCACTAAATGAAATTTTATAGAAGTAATTTGTAAACACCGGCAGCAAAGCAAGCTGCGCACAAAAGGAAACGAAAAATAATTCCAAAACACTTTTAAGTAAGCGCGGAATTTTACGGCTGAATTTAAAATTTAAAGTAAATAAAATTATTGCGCAAGTGGCAAGTATTGACATTTGAAAACCGGCCTCAAATAAACTTTGCGGGTTTACAAGCAAAATGAAAAATGCCGCCAAAAGCAAACCTTGCATTATGCCGCTTTTGCGCCCTAAAATGAAGCCAAGTGTTGCGGCTACCGTCATAAGATAAGCGCGCAGCAGCGGCGCATCAGCACCGGCAATAAGTGTATAAAACAAAGCGGCAGCAAGTGCGGTAAATGCAATTCTCTTGCGGCCGCCGAAAAACAAAGAGCATAAAAAGTAAACAATCAAAGTAACAAAACCCACATTTCCGCCCGAGGCAACCAGCAAATGCATAGCGCCGCTGTCTTGGAAAGCGGAATAAAGGTTATCAGGAATATCTCCCTTTTCTCCAAGTGTAATACCGCTTAAAATCGCGGCGAAATTCGGAGGCAAATTATTTTGGAAAACTTTTAAAATGCTTGCCCTGATTTTAGAGAGGTAAAACCAAAAATTTTTGGGGCTTTCAATTTTTTTAATTTCGCTAATATTACCTTGAACAAAAATATGTTTACGCGCCAAATATTTATTCCAATTAAAAGAGCCGTAATTTCCACTATTGCCGGGGGTAAACAAATCCCCGTTAAAAGTTATTATTTGGCCGCGGCTGAGTTCCGGGCAATTTTGGCAAGTTAAATAAATTTTGCCTTTTTGATTTGTACCGTCTAAAGCCAAAACCGAAGCGGTGAAAATCTGTTTGTTTTCTTTTGTGCGCGGGTAAGAATTTATGTAAGCTTTAACTTGTGCTTTAGCCGGAATTTTATAAAAAATATCGTTAGATGTCGGTGTAGGAACTTTCAAAAATAAGGCAAGCAATAAAACATAAATTAGGAAAACTATTAAAAAAGGCCTTTTGTAAAAAGACGGGTGCATTAGAGGTCCGTTCGCCCTTTAAGAGAGTGGGTCAAAGTCATTTCATCAATATAATCAAGTTGCGCGCCAAGCGGCACCCCGTAACCAAGACGCGAAATTTTGCCGACTAAGCCACGCAAAAGATCTGCCAAATATAAGGCAGTCATTTCCCCCTCACTATCGGGGTTGGTGGCTAAAATAACTTCTTTAATTTCTATCGGCGAATTTTGCACGCGCTCTAAAAGTTCGCGCACTTTTAAATTGTCAATATTTTTCCCTTCAAGCGGGGAAACCGCACCGTGCAAAACATGGTAAACGCCTTTAAAAACTTTTGTCTTTTCAAGCGCATCAATATCTTTTGCTTCTTGCACGACGCATAAAATTGATTTATCGCGGCTTTTATCAGCGCAGATAGGGCAAAGGTCGCCCTCGGAATAATTAAAACACTCGGTGCAATATTTCACATTTTTGCGTGCTTCTTTTAGGGCCTCAATTAAGGCGGAAACTTCTGCTTCGGGCGCACGCAAATAATGCAAGGTAAAACGTTCCGCCTGACGCGGGCCTACACCTTGTAATTTACGGAAACAGTTTTTTAAATTCTCAAGCGTTTTCATCTTTTGTGTTGACGATTTGGCCTTCAAATAAATTTAAAATATTTTGTGTTACCGCGCCGGCTTTGACTTCATCTTTAATAGAGAAATCTTGCATTGAAAACGGCTCTTCTTTGCTTATAAGTTCTTCTTTTACCGCCGGTTGCGGCTGTGTTTTGGCTTGCGCGGAATTTAGCGGTGTTGTTTGTTTTAAAACATCAGCATATCTCGGGCTTGACGGAACTGCCGTTAAATTTTGCGGCTCTGTATGCGCGGTATAATTAAATTCAAAATTAATTTTGCGGTTAAAAAGTTTTGCGGAAATAGTTTCAAAATCTTTTTTCTTTCTTTGGCAACTGTCTTGCGCAAAAGTATCTTTTAATTCAAAAATCCACTTTTCCGGTGTAGCAAATTTTACTTTTGCATTTTGCAAAGCATCATCTAAAACAGGGGAACTTTCCGCCAAAGCATTTTTGAGTGTGTGCAAAGCGGTTATAGGGTCAAACGGGGTATCATTGGTTACCGTTGGTTTAGTTTCTTCCGCTTTAACTTCAATTTTTTGCGGCTCTTCAAAAGTTTTTGTTTCAAGCTTTTCTTCGTCTTGATTATTGTTTGAAGACGTGCTTGGAGTGGAAGAAACTTCCCCCTTTTCTAAAGCTTCAAGGCGGGAAATTAAATTCTCAAGGTCCAAAGTTGCCTGCATTAAAGTAAAGAGGCCGACTTCCGCCGCAAGTGCAGGGGTATCGGAATATTTAACCTCGTCATAAAGTTTTGAAAGTTTGCGTGTTATTGCGGCAATAAAACTTGGTGAGGTCTCTTTAATAATATCTTCCGCGCCGTCAAAAGGGGCAGAACCGGAACCGAGTGTAAAATAAAAAATTTCGCCGAAAGCGGTTTTCAAATCTTTTAAAAGGGATAATGTATCAAAACCCTCTTTTTTGACGGTTTCAAAAATTTTGTGCATTTTTTGTTCGTCTTTACGGACTAAAGCAAAAGCCGTTTCTTTAATAACATCACGCGGCATAAGGCCAAGCATTTTGGCAATTAAATCTTCATCTACGCGCCCGTTTGAAAAGGATAGGGCCCTATCCAAAATCGTTAAAGCATCGCGCAAAGCACCGCCGGCATTTTTGGCAATTTGCTGGGCGGCGCCGTCGGTAAGTTCAAAATTTTCAGCACCGGCAAGGTCCAAAAGATGTGTGGCAATTTCCTTTTCCTCAATCGGTTTAAAACGGAAAGTTTGGCAGCGCGAAGTGATTGTCAAAGGCACTTTATTAAATTCCGTCGTTGCCAAAATGAAGACGACATGGCTTGGCGGCTCTTCCAAAGTTTTAAGCAAAGCGTTAAAAGAGGACTTTGAAAGCATGTGGACTTCGTCCAAAATAAAAATTTTATAGCGGTCGCGCCCTGCTGCTAAACTGACGGTATCAAGTATGACTTCCCTAATTTTATCCACTTGTGTATTGCTTGCGGCGTCCAACTCTAAAACATCTAGGTCTGAAGACGCGGCAATTTCTTTACATTGAGGGCACTCACCGCAAGGTTCGTCTGTGGGGCCATGCTGACAGTTTAATGCCTTTGCAAGCAAGCGGGCTGTTGTGGTTTTACCGCAGCCGCGCGGACCGTAAAACAAATAAGCAGGTGCAACGCGCCCGCTTTTTACGGCGTTCATTAAAGTGGTTTCAATACTTTCTTGCCCGACGACTTCCTTAAAGGTTTGCGGGCGGTATTTGTTGGCTAGGGAAATATAGGTCATATATATACATAATATAAATTTAAACGCGTTTTGGCAAATAACCTCTAATAAAAAGTTATAATTTAGTAAAGGAGATTTTATGAAAAATTACATTTTACCTATACTTTTAATTTTTTCTTTGATTTTGCCGTTGCAGGCAAAAACAGCAAATTTGCAAAGCCCCGTATTAAATACTTTGGAACAGGAACTTAAACGCGAATTTAAGCAACTCAAAAAAGCAAAACCGCCGGTGTACTTTCTATCTTATCAAGTAACGGAACACGATAATTACTATTTGGGCGCAACACTTGGCACAATTAATTTTGAAAAGACCGTCAAAGATGCTTACCTTGATGTTGATGTGCGCGTCGGCACAGCCGAGCTTGATAATACACGCAAAATAAAATTGGTGGATATGGACAATTTATCAAACACCGCTACAAAAAACCCATATGTAATAAAAGTGTCCTTAAAAGATGCCGCCGCCTTAAAAAACACCCTTTGGTTAACAACGGACCTTGCCGCAAAAGCCGCACAGGAACAATATTTAAAAGTCCTAAACAACAGCAAAACCGCCGCAATTAGAAATGATACTTCCGCAGATTTTTCCAAAGCGCCAAAAAACCCGACAAAATATATTGCCGATATGCCCGAAGTAAAATTAAATATCCCCGAACTTAAAAAGGAAATTGAAAATTTATCTGCGCTTGCAAAAGGGCTTGACTTTATATTTTCTTCAAGCGTAGATTTTTATTTGGTTAAAGAAACAAATTATTTTGTAAATTCAGAGGGCGCAAAAATTAAAGAACCGCGCGTTTTAATGCGCTTAAGTTACCAAATAAATTCAAGAAATAAAGACGGTATGCAACTTTCCCGCACAAACTCCTACGACGGTTTAACTTTTGCAGATTTACCAAGTGAAAACCAAATAAAACAAGATATTTCAAAATCTATCGAAGAATTAAAACAGCTCCAAAATGCACCGAGCGCAGATACTTTCCACGGTCCGGTAATTTTAAAAAATAGGGCGGCAGGGGTTTTCTTCCACGAAATTTTAGGGCATAGAGTTGAAGGCCATAGGCAAAAAGATGATGATTTCGGCCAAACATTTACCCAAAAAGTGGGCGAGCAAATAGTTTCCCCTATCATAACAGTTTACGACGACCCGACTTTAACACATTTCAAAAATATTCCTTTGCGCGGGCATTATGTTTATGACGACGAAGGTACAAAATCCCAAAAAGCTATGCTTGTTGAAAACGGTATTTTGAAAGGGTTTTTAATGGGGCGCTCGCCGATAAAAAACTTCCCAAACTCTAACGGGCATGGGCGCAAAAGTTATGGTAGAAAGGTTGTTTCTAGGATGGGTGTAACCGTTGTTAAAGCACAAAACCAAGTTCCTTATGATGAGCTGGTACAAAAGCTTAAAGAAGAAATCAAACGCCAAAATAAACCTTACGGCCTAATTATTGATGATATTTCCGGCGGATTTACAAACACAGACACTTATTCCCCGCAAAGTTTCAAAGTGCAACCTTTGCTCGTTTATAAAGTTTTCCCCGATGACAGACCAAATGAACTTATACGTGGCGCGGATATCGTGGGCACACCTTTAACAAGTTTTAATAAAATTACCGCCGCCGCTGATGATGATGCGCTTTTTAACGGCACTTGCGGGGCGGAATCGGGCTGGGTGCCGGTATCAGCAATTGCCCCGAGTTTGCTGATTAGTGAACTTGAAGTAGAAAAAGTAAATAAAACTTATGAAAATTTGCCGATACTTCCGCCGCCGAGTGCGGAAAATAAAAATACAAAAAAGGGGGTAAAATAAAATGAAACGCTTTTTAATTTTAATTTTCATTACCTTAACTATTGCCGCGCAAGCGCAAAACGCCGAGCAAAAAACAAATATCGCCTTTAATGCAATGCAAAAAGAAATGGCACGCACAATGGGTTTATCAAAAAATGAACCTAAAATACATTTTGCCGCCTTTAAAGTAACAGATATTAATGAACTTGTTTTTATTGCGGCGCGCGGCGGTCTTGTGCAAGAAGATAAAACAAGCGGTGTTAAGACGGATGTTTCTTTGCGCGTCGGTACCAATAAAGAGGACAGCAGTTTCTTTGAGGCCTATACTTATAGCCAAGGCGAACAGCAAAGTGCCGCATTTTCCGAAGAAGGTATCCGCGCAGGGCTTTGGGCCGCAAGTGATGCAAGCTGCAAAAAAGCACTTGATATATTCTCAAGAAAACAAGGTTATAAAAACAAAAAAGTGCAGGAAGAAGTTTTTGATGACTTCTCAAAAATAACACCCGCGCAAGATGTTAATAATTTTGAAAAAACTATTTTCCCGACTGAAATATTAAAAGAAATTGCACAAAAAACCTCTGCCGTAGGGGCGCTAAAAGAACTTGAAAAATTTAATACGCAAGTTGCCGCTATTGAAGAAATTTCTTATTATCTTTCAAGCGAAGGGGCAAAATATACCAAACGCGATTTAATAATTCAAATAGTTTTTTACGCAAAAGCAAGAACAAAAACCGGTTTTGAATTTGATGATATTAAAACACTTTCCTATGCCGCTTTAAAAGATTTACCTACGGTAAAAGAACTTGAAAATATTGCACAAAACTTTGCAAAACAAAGCGCCGCATTTGTAAATGCAGAAAAGGGTACAGCGTTTATCGGCCCGCTTTGGCTTGAGGGTGAAGCAAGTGCAAAAATGTTTGAAAGCACTTTTATAAAAAGTATAAATAATACACGCAAAATAACTGCTTCTTTAGGCGGTGGGAATTTCCAATATACACTTGGCGATTTTGCTTTAAAAGAAAATTTAAAAGTTCTGCCTGTTAATTTTGATGTCGTTGATGATCCTTTACAAGAAACATTTAACGGCAAAAGGGCAATCGGTACTTATAAAGTTGACGACGAAGGCGCAAAGGCCGAAAAGCTTTATTTGGTCAAAAACGGTATTCTAAAAGATTTACCCAAAACACGTTCCTTAATCAAAAATCAAAAGAAAACAAACGGCCATGCCTTTGTAAATTGGGGGCAGGATTTGTACGGGAAAGCAAAAGTCAGCAATTTATTCTTCCTGCCGCATGAAACGACACCGGCAAGCGAATTAAAACAAAAATTTATGGACTTTTGCAAAGCCGAAGGCCTTGAATATTGCTATAAAATATATTCCCGAAATATCGGCAGCAAAGGTGATATTTTGGCTATAAAAATAAATGCCAATACCGGTGAGGAAACCCCTGTTTACGGCCTAAATACACCTGCTTTAAATGCTCGTACTTTGCGCGATATTAAATTTGCGGCAGATGATTTGACTTTATATAATAATGCATCAGGTGTGTCTTATATCGTACCATCGGTAATTTTAACTGAAGTGGAATTAACACCGAGCCAAGCTGCACCGTCTGCTAAAATGTTGGTTACAAGACCGAATATTTAAATACATAACTTTCATTTCCGCCCCACACTTTTTACCTATAAAAGGTGTGGGGGGTAATTACAAAAAAACAATTCCCTTTATTTCCTCGTCGTGGCGCATAAATCCCTCTTGACAGTTTTTTTTCTAAAATATAACTATATTAGCGCAGAAACGCTGTATTAGTAATTCTAGGAGGCTTTATGAAAGAAATAAAAAACAGTAATCAAGGGTTTACTTTAATTGAACTTTTAGTAGTGGTTGTAATCATCGGTATTTTGGCGGCAATTGCTCTGCCGCAATACAAAATGGCCGTCGCAAAAAGTAGATTTATGACAATGATGGACCTGGCTAAAGCTATTGCTTTGGCTCAAGAAAGGTATTTTTTAACAAATGGCTCTTATACCAATAATTTTGATAATTTAGATATTGATATGCCACAAGATTATACTTCAAAAACCAATATTCAATATTGTTACGATTGGGGTGGATGTAATTTTTCAAATGGTAATATATATTGCTACGAATCCCGTACTAAAACAAAATTTACTATATATGCTAAAGATTATACCGCTTCGAGTTTAAAAGGAAAAATTTTTTGTGATGCTTCAGGTTATGATGTAAGTAATTTCTCAAATCGTTTATGTAAACAGATAACAGGACAAACAAATTATCATCATGGACATAGCCAGTCGATTTGCGGAGAAGAATTAGCTGGCAGATCTTATTTGTTTAGTTCTTATTAATCTCTTTTAAAAACGAATAGTAAAAATCTTTTTTGAAAGGATATTGCATTTCTTTAGCTCGGCTATTTGAGGTAAATTTTACGCCGGCACCGCGTATTAAACAAAGCGGAGTGCGGTTTAAACATTCCCCCATACAGAAACCTGCGGCGGTGGCAAGAGCATCTGCTTTGTTAACTAAAGTCATTTTGAGCGGCCTTTTACATAAATCCTTTTTGTTTATCAAGTTTTCCACGCCGTAAAAACCGCTGTAAGCAACAGCAATATTTATAACCCCCGAGCGCAGCGGTAAAATAAAACTGTCTGTTAAAATAACGCCCAAATTTTTAATTTTATAATGTTTAATAAGCGCGCAGCGCAAATTATCTGCCGTCTTATACGGGTGCTTTGGAAGTAAAATTATTTTATCAAAAGCATTACTTTCATCAATGCCTGCATTTGCGCAAATAAGATTTTGCCTGACGGTAAAATAACATAAAGCGGTTTTTTTAACAAAAGAACTTTCTTGTTTAAGCATTTTTAATTTTGCGGTTTTAGGGTAAATTCTGCCTTCCGCAAGGCCTGCAACTTTAGACGACAAACAAACAATATCGCCGTTTTTTAACTTTGGCAAATGTGTAAATAAAAATTTATTTAGGTCATCTTCGGGTTTAAAAAGTTTTGTTTTTATAGGTGTAATTTCCATTAAAAAGGCTCCACAAAATATCTGAAAACTGCATTGGCAAAATACTTGCCTTCTTCCGATAATTTTAAAAATTTACCGTCTTTAACAATCAATTTTTTAGCAAATAAAATTTCAAATTCTTTACTAAAATATTTAAGCATTTTTTGAGTAGGTTTAAAACCGTTTAGCAGGCGGAATTTTAAAAGTATTTCTTCCCCCACTTTTGCTTTGCCCTGCAATTTTTCTTCAAACACTGTCGGTATTTTGTTTTCTGCTAAACTTTTAATATATTCTTTAACATCAGCGGTATTTTGAAAACGCACACCTTTCATATAAGATGCCGCTGCCGAGCCGCAACCCAAATAGTTACCATTAAGCCAATAATTTATATTATGTTTGCTTTCGTGTTTAGGCAAAACAAAATTAGAAATTTCATAATGATTAAAACCAGCTTTTTGCAAAATATTTTCAGCACTTTCAAGCATTTTGCGGGTTAAATTATCGTCGCACTCATAACCTGTTTTATAAAGCGGTGTACCCTCTTCCACCTGCAAACCGTAGACAGAAATATGTTGCGGTTTTAAAGCAATTAAAGTTTTTATGCTTTCCTCAAATTCCGCCAGAGTTTGTTGCGGTAAACCGGCAATAAGATCAACATTAATATTATTAAAATATTTTTTGGCTTGAGTATAAGCGCGTAAAAAAGTTTCAAAATTATGCGCACGTCCAAGGATTTTTAAATGCGTGTCATTAGTGCTTTGAAGCCCTAAACTCAGACGGTTTACGCCCAAACTTTTAAGCAGTTTTATTTTTGCTAAAGTTAAACTTTCGGGGTTTGATTCAAAAGTAATTTCTTTAAAATTTTTAAAACATCCGTAAATGCTTGTAAACAAAAATTTAATTTGCGCAACACTCAAAAAACTTGGTGTTCCGCCGCCGATATAAAGTGTTTTGGGAACAAAATTTTTGTAGTGTTTTTTTCGTAAACAAAGTTCGCGTTTAAGTGCTTTTAAATAAGGCAAACGCAAATTTTTAATATTGGCAAAAGAGGCAAAATCGCAATATGCACATTTAGAAATACAAAAAGGAATATGAATATAAAGCCCTTGCATTATTTACCTGCTTTAAAATTAAGGTACGCCTCAATAAAACCGTCAATATTGCCGTCCATAACGCCCTGAATATCAGAAGTTTCATAGCCACTGCGCAAATCCTTAACAAGCTGATAAGGCATAAAAACGTATGAGCGTATTTGATGCCCCCAAGCAATATCACCCTTTTCACTGTAATGCTTTTCCATTTCCGAACGTTTTTTATCAAGTTCCATTTCATAGAGTTTTGCTTTAAGCATTTTTAAAGCGCGTTGCTTGTTTTGAAGTTGTGAACGTTCAACTTGGCAGGCAACGACAATACCCGTCGGCTTATGCAAGATGCGAACAGCCGTTTCAACTTTATTAACATTTTGGCCGCCCGCACCGCCGGAACGGCAAGTGGTAACTTCAATATCACTGTCTAAAACTTCAATATTAATTTCGTCTTCAATATCGGGCAAAACGTCTAAAGAGGCAAAAGAAGTATGGCGGCGTGCATTCGCGTCAAAAGGCGAAATTCTGACAAGGCGATGAACACCGTTTTCGCTTTTCATCATACCGTAAGCATAAGGGCCTTCAATAAAAAGTGTGACATTTTTTACACCGGCTTCTTCGCCGGCAAGGTAATCGGTAACAGATATTTTAAAATTATGGTTTTGCGCCCAACGCGTGTAAAGCCTAAGCAGCATATCGGCCCAATCGCAACTTTCCGTACCGCCGGCACCGGCATGTATGCTGACGATAGCATTTAGTTTGTCATTAGGGTGGGACATTTTTGTTTTAAACTCAAGGCGCGCGAAATCTTCTTTTAAAGTTTTTAAATTATTTTCCAGATTTTTAAGTTCGTTTTCGTCTTGCATTTCTTGGATAAGTTCAAAAAGGGCTTTATTATCTTCCAAATTTTTAGCTAAATTTTGATAGGCGCAAATATCAGTTTTCAGGAGATCAATTTCTTTAGATATTTTTTTTGCGCGTTCGGTATCGTTCCAAAAATCAGGGGCAAGTGCTAGTTGTTCCTTTCCCGCCAAAATTTTTTGTTTTTCGTCAAGGTGCAGGATTTTATGCAAGTTTTGTAAACTTGCGGATAACTCTTCAAAAACAGTAATTATTTCTTTATTCTCCATAAGCTTCCTGAATATAAAATGCCATCGCAACACCCCAAAAAGAAAAGGCAATAAAAGAGCATATTATGGCAAAAATATCACCGAAAGTTGTATAAAAAGTTTTTTTACTTCGGCTTTGAAATTCAAAATCAAAAATTGCGGTTTCCTGTTCAAATAAATTGCCGGACCTAAAACGAAGTTTCCCCAAACTGTCAATCCACGCATTATAACCCGTCGTAGTAGCGCGGAGTATCGGGCGGCGGTTTTCAATTGCCCTAAAAATATTTATTCTTAAATGCTGCAAAGGTGCGGCGGTTTTTAAAAACCAACCGTCGTTTGAAATATTAACAAAAAATTGTGCGCCTTCCTTGGCCTGTGCGCGCCAAATGGCAGGGAATAATGACTCGAAACAAATACTCGCGCCGAAGGGATAGGTGTTGTTTGGGAAATTTAAAGTCAAAATTTTACCTAAATTACCGCCCTCGCTGAAAGTGCCTGTTAAAGAGGTTATGCCTTTTTCCCTGTAAAAACCGCTAAGAAATTCTTGAAAAGGTAAAAATTCACCGAAGGGAACAAGTTTGTGTTTTTGGTAACTGTCAATTAAACCGTCTTCCGTAAACAATCCGGCACCGACATAAAGCTTATTATTTTTTACCTCAGCCCCGCCGAAAAGTTGTTGCGTGTTATAAGTTCTTGAAATATTATGCACAAAATTTTTGTTTTCCTCAGAAGTAAAAGTTCCTTCCAAAGAAGTTTCGGGCCAGATAATAAAATCAACATTTCCGCCCTCTATTGCGGTAAGTTGTTTTTGTAAAACCGAATAGGCTTCATTCCCTTTACCTAACAGTATTAAACCGTGCGTATTCGGCTGCATTAAGGCAACTTTTATCTTATTTGGGGAAGTATGTTCAAAATCGAGCTGATGTTTAATTTCTTTTTTACCGAATAAAAAAGTTATTGCAAATAAAATAATTGAACAAATTATAAATAAAATTTTTTGGCGCTTTTTGTATTTCCCAAATAATGCCGAAAATGAAAAACAAATAAAAACTATTATAAAACTAACCCCATACGCACCTGTTACCGAAGATATTTGTATTAAAGCTAAATTTTCAAATTGGCTATACCCAAGCACAAACCACGGAAAGGCAAATAAATGAAATGCAATAAGCTGATGTAAAAATTCAATACTCACCCACAAGCAGGCCGCACCCAAAGGCAAAACCCAAGTTAAACTTTTTATATAGAAATAAAAAAAGCCAAACAGTACAAACTGTAAAGCCATAACAGCACTTAAACCAAAAACAGAAAGAAAAGATAAAAATTGGTCTTGCGTACCGAAATAGACCGTCGGGTAAACCCAATAAAGCAAAACCAAATTAAAAGCAAAACCGACGACAAAACAATAAAACAAATTCAAAAAAAGTTTTTTGAAATTGTTTAGAACTATGGCAAATAAAAATATACCGAGCCAAGCTCCCCAAAACTTATTATTTGCCAAAAAAGCAGAACCTAAACAAACGGCAACTGCCAAAGCGGACGCTGCAATAACAATACTTTTAAGCAAAGAAGAAAATATAACCCAATAAATATTTTGCTTTTTTTCTTTAGCAGTAATTAGGCCTAAATCCCCTTCCTTACTTTTTGTATTATTCTTTTTTTTAACCACTTATTTACCACAACATTTTTTATATTTTTTACCGCTACCGCAAGGGCATAAATCATTACGGCCGATTTTATGCGGCGGCTGGGCCTCTTGCTTTACTGCAGTAGGTTGCACATTTTGCGCGCCGCCTTCCTGCATTTTTTGCGGGCCGCGAACTTTAGGCGGTAATTGTATGCGGAAAATATAATCTACGAAGAAATCGCGTATACGCGTCATCATATTTTCATACAAAGTGTAAGATTCTTTTTGATATTCAATAAGCGGATCTTTTTGTGCATAACCGCGCAAGCTAACGCTCTTTTGGAGTTGGTCAAGTTCATATAAGTTTTGTTTCCAACTTTGATCCAAAAGTTGTAAAAGGAGCATCCTTTCCACTTCTGAAAAATCAAAACCTTGCTCTTTAAAAGCTGCGGCGCGTTCTTGGTAGATTTCTTTAATTTTAGGCATTAAATCAGCTAAAATATTTTGCGGTTTTTTACTGATAATATCTTCTTGTGAAATTGCCTCATCAATACCGTACATACGTTTATAAATTGTGTTAATGCTGGTTAAATCGGTAAGTTTCGGGTGATGTTCGTCGTAAAATTTATAGAATATTTCTGCGGTAGTTTCTTCTATCATTTCCGCAATCCTTTCGCTGAAATTTTTACCGTCTAAAATTGCATTTCTTAAATTATAAACTGCGGTACGTTGTTGGTTCATAACTTTATCATAGTCAAGTAAATATTTACGGATATCAAAGTTATGGCCCTCAACACTTTTTTGTGCGCTTTCAATTTGTTTTGAAATTATGCGAGATTCTATTGCCTCGCCGTCTTTCATACCCAAAGTTGTCATTACTTTTGCGATACGCTCACTGCCGAATAAACGCATAAGTTCATCATCTAATGCAACGTAGAAAACGCTAGACCCCTTATCCCCTTGCCTAGCACAACGACCACGAAGCTGATTATCAATACGTCTGCTTTCGTGGCGTTCTGTACCGATAACGGTTAAACCGCCGTTTTCCTGTACAAATTTTTGTTCTTCCAAATCACAAGGATTACCTCCCAAAACAATATCTGTTCCGCGCCCTGCCATATTGGTAGCAATAGTTACTGCACCCTTGCGGCCGGCTTGGCTGATAATTTGGGCTTCCATTTCGTGATACTTTGCATTTAATACTTTATGCGGTATACCGATTTTGCGGAGCATTTGGGAAAGTTGCTCTGACTTTTCAATAGACCTTGTACCAACAAGCACAGGCAAACCTTTGCGCCAAAGTTCTTCAACGCGCTCAACAACTGCGCGGAACTTTTCACGTTCCGTTTTATAGATTATATCCGGATAATCAATACGGCGGCAGGGCTTATTGGAAGGTATTTCGACGATATCAAGTTTGTAAATTGTCCAAAATTCATTAGCTTCGGTCATAGCGGTACCTGTCATACCGGAAAGTTTTGAGTAAAGTTTAAAGAAATTTTGGAAAGTAATTGTTGCCAAAGTTTGGTTTTCTTCTTTAATCGGCATGTGTTCTTTGGCTTCAACGGCTTGGTGTAAACCGTCGGACCATCTGCGCCCCGGCATTAAACGGCCGGTAAATTCGTCAACAATAATAATTTCCCCGTCTTTAACGACATAATGAACATCGCGTTCATACAAGTGATGCGCGCGAAGTGCTTGGTTAATATGATGCACCCACTCGCAATCAACATCGGCATAAAGATTTTCTACGCCAAGTAATTTTTCTGCTTTTGATACGCCTTGTTCGGTTAATGTTACATTGTGGTTTTTTTCGTCAATTAAAGCATCATAGCCGACGGATAAATCTTGCCCTGCATATTTGGCATTAACTTCATCACGTTCCGTAATTTTGCGGATTTTTAAAGAAGGAATCAAGCGGTTAACAATATAATATTTATCTGTTTTTTCGTCTGAAGGACCGGAAATAATTAAAGGCGTTCTTGCTTCATCAATTAAAATGGAGTCCACTTCGTCGACGATACAATAATTTAATTTGCGTTGAACCCTGTGTTCGGCGCGGACAACCATATTATCGCGTAAATAGTCAAAACCGAGTTCGTTATTGGTTACATAAGTTATATCTTTTTTATACATTTCGCGACGTTCTTCATTTTGCATATCGTGGTTGATAAAGCCGACGGTTAAACCTAAAAATTCGTGTATCGGGCCCATCCACTCCCTGTCGCGTTTGGCAAGATAGTCGTTAACAGTAACTACATGGACGCCTTTACCGGTTAATGCGTTTAAATAAGACGGTAAAGTGGCAACTAATGTCTTACCTTCACCGGTGCGCATTTCGGCAATTTTGCCTTGATGCAAAACTATACCGCCTAAAAGTTGTACGTCATAAGGACGAAGCCCTAAAACGCGTTTTGAGGCTTCACGAACTGTGGCAAAAGCTTCAGGTAAAAGGTCATCTAAAGTTTCACCTTTTGCAAGGCGCTCTTTAAATAAAACTGTTTGATTTTTTAATTCTTCGTCGGTTAATTTTGAAATTTGCGGCTCTAAAGCATTGATTTTATCAACGATAGGTTTAAGTTTTTTAATTTGCCTTTCCGATTTTGTACCAATAATTTTATCTATTAAATAATTTATCATAAACACCTCTAACTATGCCTTTTTGAAAGGCGAAATTGCACGAAGACGCGCCACAATATTAGGTAAAACTTTTATTACTGTTTGCACTTCTTCTAAAGTTGTAAACCTGCTTAAAGAAAATCTGATTGAACCATGAGCGAATTGAAACGGAACACCCATAGCACGCAAAACATGGGACGGCTCTAAAGAACCTGTTGTGCAGGCAGAACCGGATGATGCGCAAATACCTTCTTCGTCCAAAAACATCAAAATACTTTCCCCCTCAATATAACCAAAACTTAAATTTAAAGTGTTTGGAAGGCGGTTTTGTGTGTCACCGTTAATTTTCGTATCGGGTATTTGTGCTAAAAGTTCTTTTTCAAGTAAATCACGCAAGGGTTTAACTTGGGTTTGATATTCCGGTAAATGCTTTAAAGCAAGTTCGCAAGCATAACCGAAACCAACGATATTCGGTACATTTTCTGTACCGGCACGGCGTAAATTTTCCTGATGACCGCCGCGCATAAATGGCATATAGCGCGTGCCTGCTTTGACATATAAAGCACCTGTTCCTTTAGGCCCATGTATTTTATGGGAAGACATTGAAACAAAATCTGCATTAATCTCTTTAACATCAGTCGGAATTTTACCGACAGCTTGCACAGCATCTGTATGGAATAAAGCACCTTTTGCATGGGCAAGTTCGGCAATTTCTTTGACGGGAAAAATTGTTCCCGTTTCGCTATTTGCCCACATTGTGGTAACAAGGGCGGTATCTTCATCTAAAACTTTTTTGTACTGCTCCATATCAAAATGGCCTTGTGCATCAACGCCGATAATATCAAGCCGATATCCGCGCGAAGCTAAATATTTGCAAACTTCCAAAACGGCAGGATGTTCAACGGCAGAAGTTATGATATGTTTTTTGTTAGGGTATGAATTTACCGCAGAAAATATTGCCGTACTATCCCCTTCAGTACCACCTGAGGTAAAAATAATTTCTTCCGGTTTTGCATTTAATAATTTTGCCACTTGACCGCGGGCAGTTTCAATAGCGTGCTTATTTGAACCGCCAAAGGTATGTATACTGCTTGCATTACCGTAAAAATCGGTAAAATAAGGCGCCATCTTTTGCAAAACTTCGGGCAAAGTGCGGGTAGTGGCATTATTATCTAAATAAATTACTTTCACGCTTGTTTGACCTCAAGGTTTTTATCAAGTTTTTCTTTTAAAGTTTTGCCGACGAAGTTTTTAAGCGTCATCTGGCTTGCCAAGCAGGTAGCACAACCGCCTAGCAAACGGACTGTAACAATATTACCGTTTAAGTCAACAAGTTCAATACTGCCGCCGTCTTTATTAAGTTGCGGTTTAATTTCGGTATTTAAAATATTTTCTATTGCTTTAATTTTTTCCACAATAGTTAAAGCGGAAAACGGCTTCTTTTCCTCTTGTTTCTTTTGAGGAATTTCACAGGCCAAAACTTTGTTTAAAATATTCTGGATTTCCGCTTTACATTTACCGCAGGCACCGCCGGCTTTTGTGAAGTGGGTTACATCTTCCACTGTCTTTAAATTATTTGCGTGGATAGCTTTTAAAATTGTTTCTTCGGTAACATTAAAACATTGGCAGACTACTTTTGATTCCTGCGCCTGTTCAAAAACAACCGGTTTACCGCCTTGGCGGTAACTTTTAATAGCCGCCTCTAAAGCTTCCATACCCATAACGGAACAATGCATTTTAGCCTCAGGTAGAGAACCTAAAGCATTGGCAATATCTTGGTTTGTGATTTTTGCGGCCTCGGTTAAAGTTTTACCTTTAGCCATTTCGGTTAATACAGAAGATGACGCTATTGCCGACGCGCAACCGAAAGTTTGGAATTTAATATCTTCAATAACTTCCGTTTGTTTATTAACTTTGATTGTTAATTTTAAGGCATCGCCGCAAATTAAACTGCCGACTTGACCTGTACCGTCAGCATTTTCAATATTACCCACATTACGGGGGTTTTTAAAATGGTCTAAAACTTTATCTGTATAATCCCACATAGACATCTCCTACGCTATTATATATATTATAGCATTTATATGTAATCACCGTTAGCCCGCTACATTTGCTATAATATTTTTTGTGAATAGACAAGGTTATCAAGCAGATACTTTAATAGTCGGCGCCGGTATAAGCGGTGCTGTACTCGCGCGCATATTGGCTGAAAAAGGCCATACTGTGCTTATTATTGATAAACGCCCATTTATCGGCGGGAACTGCTACGATTATCCTGATAAAAATGGCATAATTATCCATAAATACGGCCCGCATATTTTTAGGACGGATAATGAAGAAGTTTGGCAATTTTTATCCCGTTTTACCGCTTGGCATAAATATACCCACAAAGTGCGTGCAATTATTGACGGGAAAGAAGTGCCTATACCGTTTAATTTTACTTCCATAGATATTTTGTTTGATACAACAAAAGCCAAAATTTTTAAAGATAAATTAATTTCAAAATACGGTAACAATAAAAAAGTACCAATTCTAGAACTTAAAAAATCTGACGATAAAGATTTGCAAGAACTTGCAGTTTTTGTTTATGAAAAAGTTTTCTACCACTACACTTTAAAACAATGGGGTTTTAAACCGGAAGAACTTGGCGGCGATGCCCTTGCCCGCGTTCCTGTTTACACAAGTTATTACGACGGTTATTTTACGGAAAAATATCAGGCAATACCGCAAAACGGTTATACAAAAATGTTTGAAAATATTTTGAATCACCCAAACATTAAAGTGCAATTAAATACTGATTTTAAAGATTTAAAAAATGTTAAATATGACCGTTTGTTTTACAGCGGGCCTATTGATGAATTTTTTAATTATAGACTTGGTGCTTTACCTTACCGCAGTTTAAATTTTGAATTTAAAACTTTGCCGCAAAAACAATTCCAAAGTGTTGCGGTAGTAAATTATACGGGTAAAGAACCGTATACAAGAATAACAGAATTTAAACATTTTTTAAGTCAAGAAACTCCCAACACAATAATTGCTTATGAATATCCGGCTGCTTTTGAACTTGGTATAAATGAAAGATATTACCCCATACCTAAACAGGAAAACGAACAACTCTATAAACAATATTTAGAACTTGCAAAGAAAGAAAAAAATATTTACTTTATAGGCCGTTTAGGTGAATATAAATATTACAGTATGCAAAGTGCCGTTGCGGCAATTTTAGAATTAGCTAAGAAGTTAAATTGATCTTTTTGCTTATTACCGACTAACTGAAATAAATAAAGTTTTTTGTCTTCACAAAATATAATTATTTTATTAGGCTTTACTGCGTAATAAAATGATAAAATATGATTATAGGGGTTATGTAATTTACAAAAATCAATCGAAATGCTTTAAAATATGGGAAACATATGACGAGATTATTATTTTTCTGTATAGATTTTTCTGTTTATTTAGCAATAATTATTTTAACACTTTTTGTCAGGCATGGGGAAGTTAACTTTTTATTTTTTTATCAAAACTGTAAAATTCTTGTTCCTTTATTCTTTTTAGCTTCTCTTGTGCTTTGGGTGTTTTCCTTTTACGATTTATATTTGCTCAAACAATGGCGTATTACTTATAAAAACCTAATTGCCGCATTTTTTATTTCATTTTTTATAGCGGTGGGTTTTATATACTATATGGCACCTGTCTTAAATCTTGCTACTCCGAAAACAATATTATTAGGTGTATTTTCCATATATTTTTGTTATATATATTTATCTCGTAAATTGTATGCCAATATAACTTTTCATAAAACAAATGTTTTAATTTTCGGCAAAAGCCACACATTAAACAAATTATTAAAAGAACTTAAAAATTCAAAACATTATAATATTTTGGGGCATTATGAAACTGTCGAAGACATAAATTATCCCGACGGTATAGACTTGGTTTTAGTTACCAGTAAATTATTCAGCCAAAACAAACAAGCCTGGCAACTTATATCACAAAAATTTCTTATAAAAGGATATTTACTTACTACCGATTTACTTATGTTTGAAGAAATATTTAAACGCGTTTCAAAGGAAGGGATAAAAGATAGTATGTGGTTGCTTCGCGGGATTGCGGCTAGGGAAAGCCACAATATTTACCCATTAATCAAACGAATTATTGATATTGCTTTTTCTTTATGTTTGTTACCGATATTTGCTCTGCCGATGATAATTGTTTATTTATTAATTAAATTTATAGATGGCATTGACCCTATATTTCTACAGGAAAGAATAGGTAAACTGGAAAATAAAATTTATATTTATAAATTTAGAACAATGATACCCGGCACGGAAAATATTACTAAATTGGGAATAATTTTAAGACGTTTTAGGCTTGATGAATTACCACAACTTGTTAATATTTTAAAGGGTGATATTTCATTTGTGGGGCCACGACCTTTAGGAAAAGAAGATTATTTTACCTTAAATAAATATGTACCAAGCCATTCCGTAAGAAGTATTATAAAACCCGGTTTAACCGGTTGGGCACAACTTAATTTTAAAGCACCACCAAACTATTCCGTTAAAAATGTAGTTAATAATAATGATTTAGATGATAAAATATTTGATGCTGCTTTTAATCGCCTTGCTTATGATGTATGGTATATCAAAAACCGCTCACTGGTACTTGATCTCGAAATCATTTTAAAAACCGCAAAACGCGCTTTTATTAAGGACAGTACTATAAAAGAATAATTACAATTTATAGAGTAGACAAATACCTTTCTATTTCATAACTTGAAATATGGGTTCTGTAATTTTCCCACTCAATATCTTTGTTAGCAATAAATTTTTTAAAAGTATGTTCCCCGAGAATTTTTTTAACAAGCTCTGAATTATGGGTATAATTTATTGCCTCATATAAATAGGCAGGTAAAGTATCAATTTTGCGTTTCGCCCTTTCTTCTTTTGACATACTAAAAATATTTTCTTCGGTAATTGGCGGTGTTTCCATTTTTTGTTTAATACCGTCAAGGCCCGCACCGAGCATAACCGCAAAAGTTAAATAGGGGTTACAGGCCGGATCTGGAAAACGACACTCAATACGTGTAGCCTTTGGTTTACCTATTTTTACTTGCGGTATACGCACCAAGGTGCTTCTATTCTTGCGTCCCCAAGCAATATAAGAAGGGGCTTCATAACCAGGAACTAAACGCTTATAAGAATTTACCCATTGGTTTGTAACTGAACAAATTTCTTTTACGTGTGCTAATATGCCTGCAATATATTGACGTGCTGTTTTAGATAAGTACATAGGATCCTGTTTATCGAAAAATTTATTTTCCCCGTTACTAAAAAGTGATTGATGAACATGCATACCACTACCATTTATTTTTGCAATCGGTTTAGGCATAAAAGTTGCATATACTCCATATTTAGCTGCTACTTGTTTTACAACGGTCCTATAAGTTATCACTTTATCAGCCATTTTCATTGCTTCATCATATCTCAAATCAATTTCGTGTTGAGAAGGGGCAACTTCGTGATGCGAATATTCTACGCGTATACCTAATTTTTCAAGCAACTGCATTGTTTCACGCCTTATGGCATAAGAAGTGTCCAAAGGGATAGTGTCATAATAACCGGCATGATCTAAAGTTTCAGGATTTTTATTATCTTTAAAATAAAAATATTCAAGTTCAGGGCCAACCATAAATTGGTCAAAACCAAACTTTTTCATTTCTTCAATATTTCGTTTTAAGATATATCTTGGGTCACCTTCGAATTGTTTTCCGTCAGTTGTTTTAATATCACAAAAAACCCTTGCGATAGGCATACCGGTAAAATCAGCAGGAAACATTTGAAAAGTACTTAAATCCGGCAAGGCCACTAAATCTGACTCGTAAATACGGGCAAAACCTTCAATAGAAGATCCATCTAACCCCATACCTTCCGTTAAAGCATATTCAAATTCGCGGTAAGACACAGATATGGATTTTAATTTACCCAAAATATCTACAAACCATAATTTTAAGATTTGTATATTATTTTCTTCCATTAATTTTAAATACTGTTTTATTGTTTCCTTTTCGTCTTTACTGCGTTCCAACATATATTCTCCTTATCAATCTTTAATAAAAAAATCCCCAAGGCCATAAGACCTTGAGGATTTTCTAATAACGACTAGAAAATGGCTTTTACAAAAGCCCCTACCCTATTGTTAAAATAGAAAGCCCCTGCATTTGAAGCACGGCGGCGATATTGATACCAAATGCCCGCACTTAACCATTCTTTAAATTGATAATTAAGTTCCGGACGAACGGTATAAACATCATCGGACCTTTTGATATTATTTAAATTTGCCTTGTGGTAAGATAGATTTGCATATCCTAAAGTTAAACCGGCAGTAAATTTATCCATAATTTTTTGGGATCCATATAACTCAACACCTGTTGCAACAAAATAGCGGTTATTGTCGTAAACAGTTTCTTCAAATTCCCTTTTACCGCTTAAGCGGAGTAGGTTTTGAGTTGTAGGTTCCCAAGTAATTGAAACATTATAACCGATCAAATTAGCATAATTGCTGCAACCGGATTTATCGTGCTTATAATTTCTGTAATTATATGTCATCCTCGCTTCGCCTGTTACTTTAGGGGCAAGTTTACCTTCAACACCTAAAGCTGCTATACCGCCTGTAGAATTATTTTCGTGATTACTTTCATAAGCTAAAGCTGTAAAAGTATACTCGGCGAGCAAATTAGTTTTTTCAGAAACATTATAATAAACACCTGCGCCGACATTCACGCGGTTTCTATCAAGCCGTGAAATATATCCGCCAGTGGTATATTTATTAATTTCATCAGACAATTTAACACCTAAACTTAACTTATTATAAGCACTTGTTCTGTAAGATACATAAACATTGTTATTGATTCTTTGTTTTCTTTCGGTAAGTTCTAAATTTGACTGATCGGAAGTAAGTATAAATCTATCTCCTATTTTAAAAAGGCCATTGCTTAACTCTGCAATAGCTAAAGCATCCCAATAACCGTTTTTATGATTGTGTTTTTGGTAAGCATTGTATCCACCGACAGCACTGAAATTACCTTTCCAAGAACTGTTCGGTATTGCTAAATTATATAAAGCACCAACTTTTGTTGAAGAAATACCTGAGCCGATCCTGCTCCTGTTTAAATATATATTATCATCATAGCTAAGCTCTTGTGAAGCCATAAACTTAAGATCTGAAGCATTGGCTGCCAATGTTAAAACTACAAAAACAAATGTTAGAAATATTGATTTTTTCATATTATGACCTCGGTGCATATCGGCTTACATCTTCAACATCTTGTACTGCTTGTTCGACCGCTAGTTCATTAACATAATCTGAAACTTCAGGGAAGTCTACTGTTTCGGAAATGACCGGTTTTACAATAGCTTGCTTTTCAACAGATTGCTTTGTAGCAGCAGGTTTAATTGTTTCTTCCTTAACAAGATCTTTATTAACTAAAACCCCATCTTTATATACTTCCCCTTTAACTACATCAATCTTTACCTCGTCATCAAGCGGAACAGTAATCTCTGTTTCCCCTTTAGAAGAAATACTTTTTCCTTTTACCTTAACATCTTTTAAGTCAGTGCCGGAAATGACAATTTGTTTTTTTATTTCCCCATCTTTTTTAATTTCTTCCTTACGTATTTCTACTTTCTGATTCGGTGCTACTGTTACTAATACTCCGTCATATAAAACACGAGAAGGATTTTTCCCAGAAACAACAACTTTGGAATTATCTGCAAATGTCATTACTTTGCCTTCCTGTAGAACTACAACACGTGCAAACGCGACGGCGGCAATCAACAACAAACCTATAATACCAAATGTCACTAATCTTTTCATTTTTTTCTCCCTAATTATAAATTAAACCTTCATTACTTGTATATTTTACTATTTTTGTAAATTTTAAGCAAGCGAAACAAATATTTATATTATTTAAATATAACTATAAGTAACTAGTTATTTTCTATAAAAGTGCGGAAATCTAAAGTATTATTTATCTTTTTAAATAACCAACCTTTTTTTGTGTCGTCATACAAAGCACCGGTATCCTTAAAATTAGCTTTAAGGGCTTTATCTAAATATTTATACATATTCTTTTTATCACGTTTCACTGTCCAATAATAACCAGCAAGATTAATTGCAGCAGGGGCAAGTGTAGGCGCATACTTTAATGCAAGCTCGAAATCTTTTTTAGCTTCATCATACCGTCCCATCTTCATATTAACATATCCTCTATTGTTATAGGATATTGCCCAATTCGGCGTTAATTCTAAAGATGAAGTATAATCTTTTTTAGCAGATTGCCAATCCTCAAATTCTTCATAAATGAGCCCGCGCCTGTTATAATAAATTGCTTGGGGATTTAATGCAATAAGGGATGTGTAATCTTCTAATGCCTGTTCAAAAAGTGATATTTCTTTAAAAGCAGCCGCGCGTAAAAGCAAAGCAGTTTCATTCTGCGGATTTTTATTTATTACTTGGCTTAAAAGAGAAATTGCTTCATCATACATCTCCCTATTTGTTTGAATGCGAGCAAGGTACAAAATAACATCTTCATTGTTAGGATCTTGTTTAAGCAAATTGCTGAAAATATCTTCAGCGACATCATAATTATAAAGTTTATAATTTGCGCGACCTTTTAAAAATAAAACCTTTTTCTTTAAAGATTTGTCTTTGACTTCCTCAAGGTCAATTAAAGCGCTTTTCATTTGCCCGAGTTCTATTTCACATAAGGCACGATTATAATAAAAACCGCCGTAATTATTATTAAGTTTTATAGCAAAAGTAAAATCATTTTTAGCGGCCACATAATCTTTTATATCAAGGTAAGCAAGCCCACGTGCATAATATTTAAAAGGATCTTTCGGGGAAAGTTTAATAATTTTACTGTAATCAGCTAATGCTTTTTTTATTTTACCTTGCTCTTTATAGGCATCCCCGCGCCGATGATAAGCAGAAACGAATTTCGGCGCTTTATTTATTGCTTTTGTGTAAAGTTCTATTTGCTTATTGATATCTTTTTCTTTTAGTGCGGAATCGTAATACTCCCTTGCTGTCGTAGCTCGGCAAGGAACTGCTAATACCGCGATTAGAAAGATAAAGATAAACTTTTTCATTGCATTATTTGCCAAATTAAAACTTGGCTTAAAACAAGCAATATACCGACTAAATAACCAAGCACTAAAGCAATTTTTGTAAAGAATTTTAAATTCAAAATTACCGCAACAAGCAAGCTGAAACGAATAGACATAGTAGCAAAAAACTCCGCCTTATTTTGAACTTTCTTGAAACTTTTTACCATAATATTTTTAATTAAAAATATTATGCCGCCCAAAAAGGCAATAACTATTAAACCGACAGCTGTTTTTGCAGCATAACGACGGATATTTTGTGAAATATCATCAAAAGTCTTTTTGACAGTTTGAAGTAAATTTTCTTTTTCAAGATTATCGGTAAATCTATCTACTCTGCTTTCAATGGAATTTTTAACCCTTAAAACAGTTTTCTTGATAATATCCCCGACCGAAGATGAAACTGCCAAAAGCGTATGCAAAAGTGCCATACAAAGGCCGTATACAAAACCCAAAGCACCGTAAACACCGAAAAATAAAATACCCATAAGTACAAGATACCACCAAGGATATGCCATACCTATAAAAAATTCTTTAAAAATTATATAACTTCCGGTTAATAAAACACCGACGGATAAGAATATCCAAGGTATTAATAAAAGCAAACTCTTTTTAACTAATTTTTGGGCGATATCTACCAAAACTTCCGCGACAGATGATTGATGATGTGTTTTGCGAACTGCCGGTTTTATTTCTTTAGTTTCGGATTTTTCCTGAATAGATTTTTCTGCTTGCACCTTAACAGGCAAGGTATTTATTTTATTTTCTTTAACTGTTCTTTTCTTGCGTGTTTTTTTTGTTTTTTCTTCCATATAAACCTCTTAATGATGATGACAGCAGCAATCCCCGCAACAAGTATGGCCTTGTTTTTTGGCGGCATTTGCTCTGTCTGAAATTTTTACTAATTTGCCTGTTTTTTTATCGATTATATAAGTTCCCGTATTTGACATATTACCACTTCCTATATTTCCAATACATTACTGCTCCCCACACAGATAAAATTGCAAGCCCCATAATAATTGAAAATGCGTGTGGATGTTTAGCTAAAGGAATTCCCACGTTCATTGAAAATGCACTCACAACAAAAGTCGGCACCATAATCCAAATTGTGATTGTGTTTAATTTTTTAACGAGCAAGTTTAAGTTGTTATTGACGATAGACGCGCGTGCATCCATCATGCTTGCTAAAATGTTTGAGTAAATTTCCGCTTGCTTTTGGGATTGGGTGTTCTCAACGATAATATCGTCAAGCATTTCCCTATTTTGTTCAGATAAACCGATTCTGCCGCTAAAGTTCCTTAACTTCTCAAACACAAAACCGTTAGCGGTAATAGCACTTGCATAATAAACCAAGCTCTTTTCCAAACTAAACAAATTGAGAAGATATTTATTGTCCATAGCTTGCGTCATTTTATCTTCAATTTCCTCGGTAATCATATTTATGACGCGCAAATGCTCTAAATAATGCGAAATGGAATTATAAATAATTTTCAAAAATGCTTCGTTTAAATCCGTAACACAATTAAAACGTTTGCCGATAAACAAGGGGATATCTTCGGGCAAAACTATTACAAGTTTGTCTTTATATAAAAATAAACCCATAGAAGCGACCCTAAAAACAAGTTGGTCTTTACCCGAATAATTACGCGGGCGGTTTAAAATTAAGGCAGTATGTTCAGGTTCTGTTTCAAGACGCGGAAGTTCTTCCGGATCCATAGCGGAAGCAAGTGTATGCTCGTCAATTTTAAGAACATCTATAAGATACTTTTGTTCTTCTGCCGTAGGGTTTACAAAAAGCAAAATGCCGGCTTGTTCTGGGGATAGGGAGTTTTCTTCCTCTATCTTATTATTTTTTATAATATATTTTTTAAGCATAAGCGCACCCAATTACTTATTTAAAAATATTTCATACTCTACCCTTGTATTTTATATAATTTATAGAGCATTGTATACAAAAATTTTATCATTTTAAGAGGCAAAAATGTTATATTCAAAAAAAAATAAATTAAAATTAGAACCTTTCTTTACGGCAAAAGAATTTTTAGACGGTAAAAAAATATCTTTTAAACTCCCTAAAACCGTAATTTTAATGCCCTCTGCAGATATGAGTAAATTTTTAAAAGGCCATGTAAAAAAACATTATAATTTATTTTCAAGTATCGATATTTTAAATGATAATGTGGCGGTAGTACATGATTTTTCCGTAGGTGCTCCTTTATGTGTTTTTATTGCGGAACAACTTGCGGAACTCGGGGCTGAAAATTTTATTTTAATCGGTATCGCAGGCGGTATTGAAAGAAATTTAAAATTAAACCAAAAAGTGCTTTGTACCGGCGCTTTTGCGGACGAAGGAACAAGCCGCCATTATGTAACGGAAACTCTTGTAAAACCTTCCAAAACTTTAACGGAAAAACTTAAAAATTTAAGTGAAACAAAGGGTTACACTTGGACGATAGATGCTATGTTTTGCGAAACAAAAAAAGAAGTTTTATTTTATGAAAAACAAGGTGCAAAAACCGTTGAAATGGAAGCATCAGGTGTATTTGCCTTTGCAAAGAAACGCGGGCTTAAAAGTGCCGCTGTTTTTGTAATAAGTGACTTATTAAATTCAAACAAATGGGATGCCATATCGGACCGCAGAAAAAGTGCGCAAATACTTTCCCAATTAATGTTTGATATAGCCAAAAAATTTGCTTAATTTTTAAGTTCGCAAGCAGATAAAAGTTCCCAAAATTCTTCCACAGTTTGTATTCGGTCTTTTTCGTTTTGAGCCAAAGCTTTAACGAGCAATTCATCCAATTCTTTTGGGAAACGCGGGTTTATTTTTGAAGGTTTAACAATTTCTTTACTGTTTAAATTATAGCCCTTAACCGCCCAAGGGACAACACCTATAAGGGCTTCATATAAACAAACACCTAAAGAGAATATATCGGACTGTTTGGAAGTATACCCTTTTTGTTGTTCGGGGGACATATATGCCGGCGTTCCGGCAACGGAGCGGGTCTCTTCGTCCTTTTTATCTTTGACGATTTTTTGTGCAACGCCAAAATCCATCACTTTAGCAGGGCCGACATCGGGAATCATAATATTACCGGGTTTTAAATCGCAATGCACGATATCTAAAGAGTGGGCATAAGCCAGCCCCGAACAAACAGAGTGGAAAATTTCCTTAATCTCGGAAAACGGAATATAATTATCAATGTCAAGCCGCGTTTCAAGGGTTTGGCCTTCAACATATTCAAAAACCAAATATAAACTTGTTGTTGTTTCTATAACGGTATAAATTTCAACTATTGACGGGTGCCTAAGCATTGCAACAGTGCGTGCTTCAGATAAAAATTGTTCCCTAAAAGCACCGTTTTTTAACAGTTCCGGCCTAATGCGTTTAACAGCTACTTTGCGTTTTAAAGTATTATCATAGGCTTCGTAAACTTTTCCCATTCCGCCTTCACCGATAAGACGTATAAAATTATATTGCTCCTTGATATTATATTCTTTAAGGCGTCGGCCTTGAGCATCAACGTATTCGGGTTTACGATAGCGGTAAAAAAGTAATATTGCAAAAGCAGCAGCAACGGCAATTAAATATTTATAAAACCATTTGGGTAAATCATCTTTGGATTTTTTGGAATTTTGTGCATTTTTTGATGGATTAGCATAAATTAATTCTTTAACTTTTTTTGCCTTTTCGGATTTTGGGTTTAAAGCAAGGGCAATTTCAATATCTTTTGTAGCTAAAGGAAATTTTTTATTTTTAAAGTAACAATTCGCGCGCACTATATAAGGATCTACTACTGACGGCGCCGTAAAGATTGCTTTGGAAGCATAGTATATAGCGTTATCGCAATCATCTAATTTTTCATAAGCGACAGCTTGTAAATCGTACAAACGAACATCTACAAAACCTTCTTTAAGTAGAGTATCAGCTAAACTGATTGCTTTATTATAATTTTCACTTTCAATGGCAAGTTCAATTTCGGTTAAACTATTTTCAAGTAAATCTGCTTTTTGACGTTCGCTTACGCCGGAAACAGGTGCACCCTGTGAATAAATACCTTCAACGAAAAACGGTGTTTTTTGCCCAAAAGACGGGCAAAAAATTAAACAAAAAAATATTGACAAATAGATGATACGGCGTTTTAGTTTCATACTTATATGATATTATAAATATCAAATAAACTCAAGCAATTTTTGTCGTAACGAATTGTTGCTTTATAGGAATTCCTTATTTTACACTACCCCCCTCTTTAATTCTCCCACCCACTTTTGCTCCACAAAAGTGTGGGGCGAAAATAATAGGAGTAACCTCTATTAACAACCCCACCCCCCACCCCTCCGCCTTTGCAAGCAAAGGGTAATTCTACCCGTAGGGGCGGGGAGTATAAGGAAATACTTGCCGGGTATTGCACACAGTTTGGCTTTAATTTAATTTGTAATTAGTCAAACCATTACCACTTGCATCTTCTAATAATTTTCCACCTAGTGCTTTGCAAACTTTTTCACTTTCTGTTCCGAATGCTTCACAAGTTGTCATACCTTTTACATCTTCATAGATACTTTCATCAGATTGATACATTGCTATATTAAAACCATCTTCGTCAATGTCTATCCAATGTTGACAGTACACATTAGCGGTGCTTTCTTCATTAGCAAAACAATACCAATAATTATTTTTACAATATATACTGTCACCACATGGGCCACCATTATATTTCCAATCAGCGGGCCAATTTACGCCTAAAGTTCCGCCATCAGGTTGAGTACCGTTCTCATCAACATAACTACCATGTTGTAATTTATACTCGTACATGGCATCTTTCCAGCGGCGCATGATAGGTAATATGCTTGCAACTTTTGCTTTAGTTACCGCCATTTGATATTGCGGTAAGGCAATTGCGGCAAGTATGCCGATAATTATTACCACTACTAACAATTCAAGAAGGGTAAAACCCTTTTTGTTCAATTTATTACCATTTTCTTTTTTCATTTATTTTCTCCTTTAATTTATTTAAGTTGTTTCTTTTAATTCCCTCCCACACTTTCTTAAAGTGGGTGGAAGGGTTAGGGGTGGGGGTAGATTATTAAATTAGGTATTACCTTATTTTACACTACCCCCCTCTTTAATTCTCCCACCCACTTTTGCTTTGCAAAAGTGTGGGGCGAAAATAAAAGGTACAACTAAAATCAGCCGATAAAAAACGGCTGACTATTTTAAGCCATAGAAGTAACCCAAAATAGCCAGCCGTGATTTATCAAAATTGATAAACGCTCGGCACGAAATTGTGGCTCATGACTTCCACAAATTTCGTGCCTCACGTGCTGTTTTATGGTCTTCTATGCGCTTTAAAAGCTTGCCTTAAAAGGCACCCAAAAACAGATTAAATTTTTTAGGGTTTTAAACCCTACATAAATACGAAACTCCTTTCTTTAATAATAACAAATTTTTTAAGTTTTATGTTAAATATCAAAAAGTTCAAGTTGCTTGGCTTCTTTTTTAACGGTTTTAATTGCAGGTTTTGCAATTACCTTTTCCGCAAATAAAGTATATACATGACCGTTAGGGAATTTTTTTTGCATACCCGCGTCCATAGTTAAATTACAAATTTCATCGGCTTCGACATTACCGGCACGCAAAGTATGGCCTAAAGTTACGGTTTTAAAATTTTTAACTAAAGTTCTAATTTCTTCCATCATGATTTTTAAATCAGGGTTTTTAATTTTATATTCACCGTTAAATTGCTTAACTAGAAGTTCGGAGTCCGATGTAATTTTTAAAACACTCCCCCCCAAATTTTGCGCCGCAACTAAAGCTAGTTTTAGCGCATTATATTCGGCTTGATTATTTGTACATTTAGTAAAAAATAAACCTTGTTTAAGCAAAGTTTTACCCTTCTCATTTTTAATTATAACACCGCTTGCACCGATACCGGGGTTACCGCGGCTGCCGCCGTCAATATTTATAAGTAAATTCATATTAATTATTTAAAAACTCCTTAATCTTTTTCCAATCTTGCCTATCGGCGCGGGCGATTAAAGTATAAGAAATACCTTTGTTTTTATAACGCGCACTGCGCCCGATACGATGCACATATTCTTCCGGGTTTTGCGGAAGTTCATAATTTATTACACAATGTATGGCAGGTATATCAAGGCCGCGCGCTGCAAGATCGGTTGCAATCATAATTTGTGTTAAACCCTGACGGAAATCAAGCAAATTTTTATCACGCACTTTTTGATGAAGCCCACCGTGCATAACTGAAATTAAGAAACCCTGACGCTTTAAATAAACGGAAATTTCATTTGCCGCGCGTTGCGTTTTAAGAAAAACTAAAATTTGTTTACCTGTTTTGCTTTGTTCTTTTAAAAGTTCGGTCAGCTTTTTAAGTTTTTCATTACCCTCAATTTTAATAACTTTTTGCGTGATATTTTGATTGGGTTTATTAACTTCTTCCGCGGTAATTTTAATAGGATTACTTAAATATTTTTCCGCTAAATTTAAGACGCGTTTGGGGTAAGTAGCTGAAAACATCATACTTTGTTTTTTTGCAGGTAAACGGTTAAAAATATCTTCAATTTGTTCCCGAAAACCAAGCTCAAGCATTTTATCCATTTCGTCCCAAACGACGAAACTAAAATCTTCCACACCGAAAGTTTTGCGCTTTATATGATCATTTAAACGCCCCGGTGTTGCGATAACAAATTGCGGTTTTTGTTTAAGTTTACGAAGTTGCCCTTGTATATTTTTACCGCCGACGATTAAAGCTGTTTGCATAAAAGTATCTTGCATTGCCTCTTTAACAAATGTTTGAATTTGTCGGGCAAGTTCGCGCGTAGGTGCAATAATTAAAGCGCGGGCTGTTTCCTTTTTAGAGAGCAAATCAACAAGCGGCAAAGTATATGCTGCGGTTTTGCCGCTGCCTGTCGGCGAAGAAGCCATAATATCTTTACCCTGCAAAATTTGCGGTATAGCTTCCGCTTGAATTTTAGTAGGAACAGCAAAATTTAATTTTTTGATTATTTTTAAACGGGCGGAACTTAAACCTAAAGAGAAGAAAGTATTGTTTGTCATAACAAAACTTTTTATCTTTCCCTAGGCGGATAAAAATAAACATCAAGTTTATTAAATATTATTCCGGCTTTAGCCAATCTTTCTTGATTTATATCCCAATATTTACATTTTAGGAAGTTAGCTAATTGTTCATTAGATACTTTTAGAGTTTGGCAAACAATCGTAGGTGTATAATCCCTACCGGCAACAGCTTTTGGGTTTGCAGTATCCCCTAAATAAAAACCGCAAGCCATATAACGGATACCTAGGTAACTAAACTCAAAATTACAAAGTATTTTTTTAAGTCTTGCTAAACTCATAAAAACCCCTATATTCCTTTTTACACTTATAGTATATCATTTTTTTATAATTTTTAAGTGTGTTTGTAAAAAGTATTTAAAACCAATATTGCGAACCAAAATATTGAGAGTTTATATTAGAATTTGGAATGTTGGATTCTTTTATACCATACCTTTCGAAACGTTTTCTTATATTTTGTAAATCTTCTTTATTATCTTTAACCTTTTTCGGTCCATTTTCCCAATCTATGATATCAGTATTTAAAACATCGCTATAATCCCTTCCCCAAATTTCGTTTCTCAGTAAATCTTCGTGGACTATACCATTTTTATTTAATTCTTCAAATATTTTTTCTACTTGTTCCCATTCTACTAAGGTAATAGGTTTATTATGCAACTTATGCTTTGCAAGTGTCTTACCACCCGGTTCACTTAAATCAGCATAATTAAAACCATCTAATTTTAAGGGTGTCATTACAAAAGGCACTTCACCTCGGCCGACACCCCATAAACCGGATTTTATTTGGCGTAGTTCTTTTTTAATTTGACTCTTTATAGCAGAAGGTAAAGGAATATCGCCTTCCGCAACAATTAGCGGATAATTTAGTTTAACTAAAGGATTATTTTTTATTAGAGTATTATTTGAAACTACTTCATGAACACGTTTTGTTGCGGCAATTTCTTCTGCTGTACCATATTTTAGATAAAATAAAATATTACCATCCCTGTCTTTAAGTTTCCAAACGGCACGAGAATGATGTACACTTTCATCATAGGGCATAAGCTCAGCCGAAACAACTTCGCTAAAAATTTTTGCATTAGCTGAAGAAACAAGTGGTGCAGTATCAGGGAAAAAAACTGATGAAGCTGGCTCCTTATAACTTGCCGTAGTACTTTTAACCGGTCCGCCTTTATATGGATTTATAAAATCTACGTGTGTAACAGGTAAATTTTTTAGTTGGGAAGGTGTTTCCGGTTGGCCGGGCCAAAAAGCCTCTTTAGAACCCAGCAAATTTGATATCTCAAGCTCGCCTCTCAAAAAAGCTTGCAGCCAATTTAAATTTTGAACTATTGTCAATTTATCCCAATAATTTGCAACTATTGTACCGACTACCCTATATTTTCCGGGTGCGGTTTCGGCAATTACGGGACTACCGCTTTCACCGTCCATAGCACCCTCATCTAAAAATTCAACATTACCGGGATCCTCTCCGGAATCTAAAACACCCAAAGTTCTTGGTTTATACTCAAATTTCTTTCTTGGAAATGAAATGGTTGTAAAATTTTTATAATTACTTAATCCGTCAAAAGCGAGATTAAGTGCCGGTGCATCTATATGTTTATGAGGGGACAAAAGGGCAAAATCATCATAATAATTAGCATCTATATTGTTATTATGCCTATAAAAGAACACGCTGGCTTCAGTTACAGGTTTGCCCAAATAATCAAAAAGCTGAACTTTCTTTTCAGGGTACTCGCTTACCCCATGCCCTGCCGTTATTATAAACTGCTCTGATGTTCCGGGTAATTCCCATAAATATCCGGTAAAATAATTATCCCAACCGGCTATCTTAAAAACAGATTTCCTTAAGTAAAAAGGGGAATCTCCCATGCCACCCCTTGTTGAAGCAGAAGGTACAGGAGAAATTCGCGGTCTTTTACCTGTAGCGGAAACAGTACCGGAAACTTCTGCCAAAGGTTTTTGTTTAGGTGTAAACGACATTTGAGCTTTTGAATTACGAACTTTAGACAACACATTACTTGCACCCAAAGATTCAACAACCGGGGCCTTGGGTTGCGAAAGTGCCGGAGTTGTTATCTTAGATTGTACAAGTGCCGGCGCAGCTTGAGACAAACTTTGTACAGGTTTTGTGGATTGTGCTATTTGTGCCGCTTTACCTGTTTGAGCTATCTGCGCAGTTCTGCCGGCATTAGCCGCACCGCCCATATTAACGGTAAATTTTAAAGAACGGAAACTTGCCAAACTGTAAATATTAGCAACGGCATTTGTTATGCTCAAAGCTAAAAAGCCCATTGAAATTACCTGAACAAATAAACCTAAAATAAAATTGCCACGCCCTATTTTTGCTCTAGTTAAATAATATTTTTCGCTTATTGTATTTTCTGCGTGTTTACTTAAACCGGAACTTTTTATTGCAGATTTTTCTGCAATTAAAGAACCTACACCTCCACCGATATCATAATAAAAACTTTCATTTATTATACGCGCCGCGGGTAAAGCGTCGGCAAATTCCAAATTTTGTATTAAACCCAAAATTAAAGGGGTGTGCATTTGCTCGCGTTCTTCGGTTGTCGCCAAAGCATATTTGCGAACAATTTTTTTAGCAAGTTTTTGACCGCGCTCACCTTGAGCTGACAAAAATGCACCGATATCGGTTAAAGTGTTATTGTATACGGCATTATAGGCCGCTCTATTATAATTATCGTCAAATTGCCCTGCCGCGGAATTGGCTTGTTTAAAAATACTTGGGTCTATACCGCGCTCTTTTGTGGCGGCTTCATCAATATATTGCCACCTTGCATTAATGCGGTTTAAATACCTAGTGGCATTATTATATTTTTCTTCTATTTCCTTTTCGCCTGCGTCGTAAATACCTTGAGGCAAAAACATTGAAAAAGTATCTAAAACAGCTGTCCCAACGCGGCTTGGTATAGTGTCTTTAGTTAAAAATTCTTCAATCAATTGATAACTGTAATCGGTATCAATAAAAGATAAGGCGGCAATGCCTTCAAGCAAAACCAAACTGCTGAATTTGCCTTTGTAATGTTTCTTTAATGCCTTGTAAATTAAATCAGCCGTTTCATCGGCTTGTTGTTTATTGTCCCAAACAACTGATAGAATTGATAAACCCGCAAGGCCCTTTTCGCAATTATCTTGGGCTTTCCTATCCGCACTAAAATCTCTTTTTTTGATATAAAGATTTTCTATTACAGTATTTGCTGTCTCCTCAACTCCTTCAAAAAATGGATTTGTACCACAATCATCTAAAGTTTCTTTTGCACCGTCTTTCAAAAGTTCGCGTAAAGGTTTGATATCTTTGCTTGCCAAAGCACCCATAAATGCGGCATTGCGGATTTCTTTTGTATAGTTTATAAATATAGTGCCGTCGCCTTCACTGAAATCTATTAAAGCACCGATAAGTCCACGCATAAAAGTATGGTACGGTGCGCAGAAATCCCCGTCACAAACTTGGCCGTATTTATTATTTTGGCCTTGCTCGTTTATGCTTTTAAGTAAATTTTTAAAATTATATTCTTTGCGGTATTTTGCCCTTATATCACTATCGGTTATGGGTTTAATGGTTTGGGTAATCTCATGGCGAAGTGGGGCAAATTGTTGTAAATCAAAATCCAAAGCGAAAATATTGACATTTAAAATACTAAATGCCAAGAATACGCTTATAAATTTTTTTAATACACTGTATGTCATTAAATATATTATATGGCTTATAGTATATAGGAACAAGAGTCAAAAGACCTAAATGAAAGGGACTAAAAGACCTAGATACATATTTGGTTTATAAGTCCAAAAAAGGTAAAATGTATTTATGCTGGCAATTGATAAGGTTCTTAAACTAGGTAAAATAAATTCCACCCAAACGTTGGGAAAGGAAATTGCCCCAATGTTCCCTGAAGAAAACATATTGCTTACCGCAACTGCGCAAACGCAAGGCAAAGGTCAATATGACAGGGTATGGTCCTCAAACCCCGGCGGGCTTTATTTTACTTTAATTTTAAGGCCTAAAAAAATGGCAGATTTGCGCGATCTTTCCGCTCAAACGGGCAGGGCTTTAGCCAAAACATTGGAAGAAGATTACGGTTTAAAAACAAAAATCAAACTACCGAATGATGTGCTTGCCTTTGACGGAAAGGCCTATCAAAAAATTGCCGGCATTTTAATTGAAACACAAACTACCGAAGATAATTTGAATTTGCTTTTAGTGGGCGTCGGTATAAATGTAAACAACAAATTGCCTGCAAATTTAGAAGCAACCTCTATTAAACAAATAAAAAAGAGCGCCCAAAATATTGACGCTCTTTTAGAAAACTTCCTTAAGAACTTTGCCGAAGAATATTTACTTTGGCAAAATTCTATTTAGGAATTTTATCCCCCATTCGTCAAGCAAAAATAAATTTTTGCTTGCCACCTTCCGTGTCGAATGACACTCCGCCCGCCACGCGGGTGAAGGCAATAAGGAACACTATTAAAACAAGAAAATCCCCCGCAGTTTAGTGTGCGGGGGAATTTTAAATAAACTTCTTAATTGCTATTTAGCCAATTTTAGAATTTATATCTGACACTCAAACCCATTAAATGGCTTGTTGCACTCTTGTAATGAACAGGGAGTTGATATATCGTAGAAGGATCTGTAGTATAATCTTCTTTAAACGCTGTACCATTTAAATGAGTTGAAAATAAGAAAGAATAACTTAAATCTAAGATAACATTTTCACTAAGTTTAAAACCTGCACCGGCACCTAAAATATAACGATCATCAACCGGTAACATTACATCCATATATTGATCATTTAACGGTGATTTATCAAAAATGAAACTACCGCGGAGTTTAACAGTATCACTTAAAGTATATTCTGCACCGACACCGATTCTGTAAGCATCTTGATAATGTTTAGCATTATTTAAGTCAGTTCTACCACCGTTCATTAAACCACGAGTACCTGTCCCAGGTGCATGGTCAAAATAAATATCAACTGCTCTAAAGCAACTCCAAAAAACATTGGTCCAGTTAAATTCAAGAAGCAACTTTTCAACAGGTCTATAAGAAACACCTAAAGCAAGTTGGGCCGGGAAAGTAATATCACCCCAGAAATCCCCCCCGTTTACAAACTTAGTAGGGATATTTCTGCTATACTTTGCAGGACCTTCAACACTGTGTTCATTTCTCATACGGAAACTTGCACCGAAATGTACTTTCTCATTAGCTTTGTAATACATTGCTAAAATACCTGAAAGCGCATAACTATCGCCATCAAGATCCATATTTGTATTAGCAGCGCCAAAATGTATTTTTTCGGTAAAGTTTAAGTATTGGACTTCGGCACCTAATGAAACTGATAATCTATCAGTTGCTTTAAATGCTACTGTAGGTTGAAGAGAATAAGTTGTAACACCAACGTGATATAAACTGTTAGCAGTTGGGCCTAACCAATTTTTCTCTGTATAATCATTGCTTAAACCGAAACGTGCCATAGCACCTAAACCCCACCACCATCTATCATTGATTTGTTGGGTATAATAGAAAGTAGGCAAAGGCCACCATTGACGTTTTGATTCGCCATTAACACCGTCATAAATTACTCCACCTGCTGCGGTAACAACTGTTACACCGGCTTGAATTTGTTTGCCGGGGAGTTCGGTAATAAGTGCCGGGTTCAAAGCAAGTGATGCAGGTTCTGCATCGCCGGCCAAAACTGCGCCGCCCATAGCATTGCCGCGTGCACTGAATTCATAAAGCGCAAAACCTGACGCTAATGCCAAATTTGCTAAAAACAAAAATGGCAGGGTTAAAACTAACTTTTTCATTTTTATTCCTCCAAAAATATTTACTATTTTCGTACATAAATATTATACCATATTTTTAGCACACTTTGTGCCCCGACGAAAAAATCTACAAAAAATTACCCCGCAAATTATTTGCAGGGTAATAAAATTATTTTTAAATTTTAATTTTAATCTATAAAGAAATCTTTGCCTTCGGCTAAAAATTCAAGGCATTTGCCTGTGCCTAAAGCAACACATCTTAAAGGATCTTCCGCGCGGCGGACGGGGATGTCAGTTTCCTTATGAATAAGATCGGTAATACCTCTTAAAAGTGAACCGCCGCCGGCTACAACTAAACCTCTATCAACAAGGTCAGCTGCAAGTTCGGGCGGTGTTTCTTCAAGAGTTCTTTTTACCAAATCAACGATAGCGCGGACCGGTTCAAGAACTGCTTGGCGGATTTCATCAGAGGTAACTGTCATTGTGCGAGGTAAACCTTGTGTCTGGTCGCGCCCTTTGACTTCCATGCTCATTTCTTCTTCTAAAGAATAAACCGAACCGATATTTATTTTAACTTCTTCGGCAGTAGTTTCGCCGATAATTAAATTGTATTTCTTCCTAAAATATTGAACGATACAGTCGGTAATTTCATCACCGGCAATATCTATTGAATTCGCAACAACCATACCGCCGAGTGAAATGACGGCAACTTCGGTTGTGCCGCCGCCGATATCAACAATCATATTAGCATGCGGTTCATTAATATCTAAACCTGCGCCCATGGCAGAGGCCATAGGTTCTTCAATTAAAATAACTTCCCTTGCACCGGCTTGCTTTGCTGCGTCTTCAACGGCGCGGCGTTGCACTTCGGTAGTAGAAGATGGTATACCGATAACAAGGCGCGGCCTTAAAAGTGATTTTCTGTTATGTACGCTTCTTATAAAGTAGCGTATCATTTTTTGTGTTACGCCAAAAGATGCAATAACCCCGTTCTTCATAGGCCTTTCCGCGACTATATTGGCGGGTGTTCTGCCAAGCATTTGTTTGGCTTTTGCACCGACGGCTTTAACCTCGCCGGTGTCTTTATCTAAAGCGACTACGGACGGCTCACTAAGCACAATACCTTTATCTTTAACATAAATAAGACAGTTGGCTGTGCCAAGGTCCATACCCATATCATTAGAAAACAACCCGCCTAAATAGTCCAGAAACATATTACGCCACCAATTTTATAATTGCCACTTCGGCATTATCGCCTTTGCGGATGCCTGCCCTGTAAATGCGGGTATAACCGCCGTTACGGGTAGCATAGCGTTCAGATAAAACCTCAACAAGTTTTTTGTAGACGGTTTTGTCTGTAACAGCATTTTTGAGGGCAAGATTTTCACCTTTTTTTGCTAAGGTAATTAATGCCTCAACTTCGCGCCTGACTTCTTTTGCCTTCGGCAAGGTGGTTTTAACTTCTTCGTGCAAGATAATGCTTTGCGCCATATTGCCAAGCATTGCTTTGCGGTGTGAAGTTGTTTTACCGAGTTTGCGAACACCTGTGTTCTTAATCATAAAATTACTCCTTATCCTCTGCTAACTTTAACTTCATTGCCGCTAATCTTTCTTGTACTTCTTGCAAAGATCTTGCACCGAAGTTCTTTACCATATTAAGCTGCTTTTCGGTTTTAGCAGTAAGTTCGCCAATGGTTTTAATATTGGCTGCTTTTAAACAATTTAATGAACGTTGTGAAAGTTCAAGCATCTCAACAGGTTGGGTGAGGACTTCAGTATCCGGTTCTTCTTGTTTTACCGGTTCTTCTTGTTGCGGGATTTCATCAAATTCCGCTTCCGCACCTTCAACCGTGAAGATGTGTAAAGATTGTGATAATCTAACCGCTGCTTTATGTAATGCTACGCGCGGTTCTAAAGTACCGTCGGTAGTAATTTCGATAATTAAGCGGTCATAGTCAGTTTTCTGCCCGACGCGTGCCGGTTCCACATCATAATGCACTTTTAAAATAGGTGAGAATATGGAATCAATCGGCATAAAACCTGCAGGGCGGGTGATTTTGAGGTTTTCCTCAGCATAACCGCGGCCTTTGGAAATTTCAATTTCCATAACAAGTTTTGCGCCTGCGTCTAAAGTAGCAATGGCTAAATCTTTATTAACGATTTCAACACCGGCAACTTCGGTAATATCTGCACCGGTTACTACACCTTCTTTTGCAACTTCAAGGTGCAAATATTGGCGCGGGGCGGAATCGTCCATCTTTACTCTGAGTTTCTTTAAGTTTAAAAGGATTTGTATAACATCTTCCCTAACATTGGGGATAGTGCTGTATTCGTGTACAACGCCTGCAATTTTAACAGCACTAACAGCAGCACCTTCAAGGCCGGAAAGCAAGATTCTTCTTAAAGAATTGCCAACAGTATGACCTAAACCCGGTTCATAAGGTTCAGCGACATATTTGCCATAGGTGGCAGTTTCTTCAACTGTTTTTACTGCTTTAGGTAAAACTATACTTTCAAAAGCCATACAAAAAAACCTCCAAACTATTTAGAATAGTGTTCAACTATTAACTGGTCATTGACAGGGTAAGCACTTTCTTCCCTATCCGGCCAGCGGAGCAAAGTTACTGTTAATTTGCTTGCATCAAATTCAAGGAAGCTCGGGCGTAAGGTGCGTTTTTCGGCATCTTCCAAAGCTTGTTTTACATTGACATTGTTTGCAAGACGTGCATCTAAAGTAACCTTATCACCTAATTTTAATTGCAAAGAAGGAACGTTTACAACTTTGTCATTTACTTTGATATGACCGTGTAAAACAATTTGCCTTGCTAAGCGAAGTGAAGTTGCAAAACCGGCGCGTTTGACGATATTGTCAAGGCGGGTTTCCAAGTATTTAATGAATTGGACACCTGTTTGACCGGTTGCTTTTGTTGCTTTAGTGAAAAGATTTGCAAAAGGAACTTCCGTCATACCGGAAATAAATTTTGCTTTTTGCTTTTCCTGCAAACGAATTGCATATTCGGATAATTTTGCGCGGCGCGGGGCTTTACCCTTTTTGACGGCGGAAAGTTTATCCATTACACAATTTGTATAACATTTTGTGCCTTTTAAAAATAATTTGCATGCTAATTTCCTGCATTTTTTGCAAGAAGGACCTGTGTATCTTGCCATAATTACATTCTCCTCGCTTTAGGTGGCCTGCAGCCATTATGTGGAATAGGGGTTACGTCTTTGATAGAGGTAACTGTAAGCCCTGCTTGTTGCAAAGCTCTGACGGCTGTTTCCCTGCCTTGGCCGGGGCCGCAAACTTTAACTGCTACTTCTTTCATACCTAATGCAAGGGCCTTTTCTGCAGCTTTATTGCAGGTAATTTGTGCGGCAAAAGGCGTACCTTTTTTGGTGCCTTTAAAGCCGTGTGAACCTGAAGTAGACCATACAATTGTACCGCCTTTATCGTCGGTAACAGTTACGATGGTATTGTTAAAAGAGCATTGTATATGTACAACACCATGGGCAGGCGCACGGCCTGCTTTCTTTTTAGCTTTAGCTTCCGCTACCGGAGCTGCTGCTTGATTTTCTTTTTTAATTTCTTCTGCCATTTTTTGGTACCTTAAATTAAATTTTAGTCAGCTTTAACTTTAGCACCCACAGTTTTCCTGCGGCCGCGCCTTGTTCTGCTGTTGGTTTTGGTTCTTTGACCGCGGCAAGGCAAATTCCTTCTGTGCCTGTTACCGACATAAGAACCAATTTCAATAAGACGGTGAATGTTTTGTGAAACTTCCCTTCTTAATTCGCCTTCAACTTTATATTCTTTTTGAAGTAAGGAGTTAAGTAAACCGGCTTGTTGTTCGGTTAAATCTTTAACTCTTGTTTCCGGGTTGATTTTATTCCCAACTTTTGCCAAAATATCTTTAGCAATTTTTGGCCCAATACCATATACATATTGGAGGGCGATATCAATCCTTTTGTTTTTAGGTAAATCTATACCTGCGATTCTTGCCATATATTCATTAACTCCTGTTTAACCTTGGCGCTGTTTGTGTTTTGCAACGGGGCAAATGACGCGCACAACACCATTACGTTTAACAATTTTGCATTTTTGACATATCTTTTTTACACTTGCTCTGACTTTCATTTATTTCTCCCGGTAGGTTATTCTACCTTTGCTCAAGTCATACGGGGAAAGCTCTAATCTGACTTTGTCACCCGGTAAAATCCTTATATGAAACATTCTCATTTTACCTGAAATATGCCCGAGTATTACTTTACCGCCTGCGATCTCTACTTTAAACATTGCATTCGGTAATGCCTCAAGGACTTTACCTTCAACTTCTATTTTATCACTCATTGCTTCTCCGTTTTTTAGGGGGCTTATTTGCGGTTACTCCGTCAAAATAAGCGCACCGTTTTTTGTTACTGCGACTGTATGTTCAAAGTGTGCCGAATATTCGCCGTCGGCAGTAACAACTGTCCATTGGTCTTCTAAAACTTCTACTTCATCACAACCCAAGTTAAGCATTGGTTCAATCGCCAAGACCATACCCTCTTTCAAAATTATGCCCTTTCCTTTGGGGCCATAATTTAAGATACAAGGGTCCTCGTGAAGTTTGCGCCCAACACCGTGGCCGCAATAATCACGAACGATGCCCAAGCCACTTGCCGTAGCATAAGTTTCTACCGCATTAGATACATCACCGAGATGTACCCCAGGTTTTACAACTTCAATAGCTTTGTACAACGCTTTTCTTGTGTTAGCAAGAAGCTGGCTGACTGAAGCGGAAACTTTACCTACACTAAATGTTCGTGCCGAATCCGCGTGGAAACCATCTTTATATGCGCCGACGTCTATACCAACTATATCGCCTTCGCGCAAGATGACATCCTTTGAAGGTATACCGTGCACTACTTGTTCATTAACAGAAGTACAAATACTGCCCGGAAACCCGCCGTAACCTAAAAAAGAAGGAACGGCGCCTTCGGCCCTAATCATTTCTTCTGCAATCTTGTCAAGTTCCCAAGTACTAATACCGGGAACTACTTCAAGTTGCATTCTTTTAAGAACTTTGGCAATTATTCTGCCTGATTCTTTTATTTTAGCGATTTCTGCGCTACTCTTTAATTCTACCATTTTTAGACCTCTAATGCACGTTTTACTGTTAAAGAAACTTCTTCCGCACTTCTTGAAGCATCAACAGTAATATAGCCGGCTTCTTTAGAGTAATACTCTAAAAGAGGTTCTGTTTCCTTCTTAAAAACATCTAAACGATGCTTTGCACTTTCAAGTGTATCGTCGGGGCGGGTATAAAGTTCACCGCCGCATTTTGAACACTTGCCCGTATAAGAAGGCCAATAAATATTTTCAATATGCCCGCACTCTTTACAAAGGCGGCGTGAAGTTAAGCGTCTTAAAACGACTTCTTCACTGGCTTTAAGCAAAATTACTTTCACTTTTTGGCCGGCATCTTGCAAATATTTAGTTAGAGTTTGCGCTTGCGCTAAAGTTCTGGGGAAACCGTCAAACAAAATATTTTCTTTGCCTTTAATGGCAGAAAGTAATATTTCCGTAATCAAAGCATCGGAAACTAAATTCCCTTTGCTGATTAAGTCCTTAACTTGTTTACCCAAAGGGCTTTCCTTCTTGATTTCCGCACGGATTAAATCACCCGTAGAAACATGAAAGTAACCTTGTTTTTTTAAGTTTTCCGCTTCCGTACCTTTACCGGCGCCCGGATAACCAAGAAGTATAATATTCATAAGCCCTTAAAATTATTCTCCGACATTAAACCAGCGCCCTTTTATCCTGTTGCCTTTCATTAAAGGTTGATAATTATGCGCCAGTAAGTGGGCTTGAATTTGGCCCACAGTATCTAAAGCGACACCGACAACGATTAAAAGTGCTGTGCCGCCGAAATAGAAGGGAACATTAAATTTCATTCTGAGGAAATCCGGCAAAACTGCAATTGCGGAAACGAATAACGCACCCCAAAATGTAATTTTGTTCATAATATCTTCTATATAAATTCTTGTTGAATCACCCGGCCTTATACCAGGCACAAAGCCGCCCCATTTCTTCATATTTTCAGCAATATCTTTGGGATTAAAGGTCATTGAATTATAGAAATAGCAGAAGAAGATAATTAAACCGACATAAATTAAAGAATAGGTTATATTACCCCTTCCCATCCATTCCATAACTCTTTGGGCCCAAGGTGAATTTGGCATAAACTGCGCAACGGTTAAAGGCATTGCCATCACAGACATAGCAAAGATGACTGCGATAACACCGCTTTGGTCAATCTTTAAAGGCAAATAACTTGCTTTACCGCCATACATTTTATTACCAACCATACGCTTGGCATAATGTACGGGGATTTGCCTTTGGGCGGTTTCTACCCAAACTACTAAACCCATAATAACAACAACAATAGCAATAATTATGAGGGCCGTTACAAGCTGCATTTCTTCACTGCTGACTAAGCTGAAAAGCATATAGATAGCAGAGGGCAATCTGTCGACGATACCGGCAAAGATGATTAAAGAGATACCGTTACCGATACCCTTCTCCGTAATCTGTTCGCCGAGCCACATAATAAACATTGTACCTGTTGCTAATGTTAAAGTGGTTGTTAAAATGAAGGACCAAGACGGATCAATAACAATGTTTAACCCACCGGGCGCAGACATTTTTGTCAAGGCAATAGTTAAACCAAAACCTTGCAGTAAAGCCAAAACCAAACCGAAAACTCTTGTGATTTGATTTTCTTTTCTGCGGCCTGCTTCGCCTTCTTTGCTTAATTTATCAAGCCCCGGAATTACATGCGCGCCTTTGATAAGGCCCATAATAATTGAGGCATTGATGTAAGGCATAATACCTAAAGCAAGAACGGAAAATTTACCCAAAGCACCGCCGGAAAAGATATCCAAGAAACCGAGCATGCCGCCTTCATGCTGTTTAAAGAAACTTGCAAGAGCATCAGCGTTAATGCCCGGTATTGGAATAACTGCAGCCACACGATACACCGCAAGAGCAATTATGACGAACCAAATTCTCTTGCGGAGTTCGGGTGACTCAAAAAGTGCTGCTATAGGATTGTTATCCATTATTTTTTAGCCCTTTTTTCAATTAAAGTAACTGTGCCGCCGGCTTTTTCAATAGCTGCTTTTGCAGTTGCTGAAAATCCGTGTGCGCTGACTTTTAAAGCGATATTAAGTTCGCCTGTGCCTAAAACTTTAACTTTATCAGCTTTCTTAATTAAGTTAGCTTTCTTTAAAGTTTCAGGGGAAACTTCAGCACCGGCTTTAAATTTCTTTGCTAAAGAACCGATATTTACAAATTCGCCTTTCTTTGCAAAAGAAACATTGGAGAATCCGCTTTTAGGAATTCTTCTTACCAAAGGCATTTGGCCGCCTTCTTTACTTTCCTTTCTGGTATTACCTGAACGGGAAGTTTGACCTTTCATACCTTTTGTTGAGCTTCTGCCCATACCGGAACCGATACCGAGACCGATTCTTCTTTTGGCTTTTCTGGAACCATGTTTAGGAAAAAGTGTGCTTAAATGTACCATAGTTATTACTCTCCTTTAACCTCTGCCGGTTTTACTTCTTCTGCTTTTACTTCTTCAGCAGGAGTTTCCGGTTCCACATATTTACCGCGGGCTTGCAATACTTCTTTTTTGCTCTTAAGAGCTTTTAAACACTCCATAGTAGCATAAGCTAAATTGCAAGAATTGGTGCTGCCGATACTCTTTGAAAGAATATTTTTAACACCTGCAGCTTCCAAAATCAAGCGGACAGCTGCACCTGCGATAACACCGGTACCGGGTGCTGCCGGTTTCATCCAAACTTTGGCTGAACCGAAACAACCCATAATTTCGTGGGGAATAGTATCATTTAAGAGAGGAAAGCTAACCATATTTTTCCTCGCTTGGAATTCCGCCTTAGATACGGCAAATTGTACTTGATTTGCCTTACCTATAGCTACGCCGACTTTGCCATTACCGTCACCGACAGCAACCAAAGCCCTAAAACCAAACCTTTTACCGCCCTTTACCACTTTTGCGGTTCTCGCAACGTGAATAACGGTTGTGCGGCCTTCGGGTTTGGCGCGTAACTGAAACTCGGCCTTATGGCCTTTCGCTTCTTTATTTTCTTTATTATTTAACATAGTTCACCTTAAAATTTTAAGCCGCCTTTTCTGGCTGCTTCAGCGAGGGCTTTAACCCTGCCGTGATAAACTCTGGCACCTCTGTCAAAGCAAACTTCTTTGATGCCTTTTTCCAATGCTTTTTTAGCGATAAGTTCGCCTAAAGCACTGGCTGCTTCAATGCTTTTGCCGGAGGCTTTATATTTGCCAGCAAGTTCCTTGCCGCAAGTAGTAGCGGAAACTACTACCTTACCGTTTAAGTCGTCAATTACGCTTGCATAAAGGTAATTTAAACTTCTATAAACGGACAAGCGGGGATGTTTAATACCTGCTGCTTCAAGTTTCTTTTTAGTTCTTTCTTTTCTGAACTGATATCTTTCTTGTTTAGTTGCCATAATTATTTAGCACCTCCGGTTGCAGCTGCTTTACCTGCTTTGCGGACAATATGTTCGCCTTGATATTTAATACCACTGCCTTTGTATGGCTCCGGTATTCTTAATTTGCGGATTTTAGCAGCAAAGTCACCGACTAAAACCTTATCCATACCTTTGATTTGTACCAAAGGTGTTTTAACATCGGCGACAACTGTGATACCTTGCGGTATATCAATAATTACAGGGTGGGAAAACCCAAGTTCTAAATTGAGTTTATTGCCTTGTACAACTGCTTTGTAACCAAGACCGTTAACTTCAAGAACTTTTACGAAAGGTGTTTCAACCCCGAGAACGAGGTTCGCAATTCTTGCACGTGCAGTACCGTAAAGAGCATTTAATTCTCTTTCGCGGCTTGCATCTTTAATAGCCAAATTTAAAACATTGTTTTCAAGTTTGGCTTCAATGCCTTCGGGCATAGTGTAAGAAAGATTACCAAGAGGGCCTGTAACTTTAACTTCAGCGCCCTTAACTTCCACTTTTACTTTAGCGGGAATTTGTATAGGTTTTTTACCAATTCTACTCATAATTCACCTACCACACTTGGCACAAAACTTCGCCGCCCACCTTTTCTTCTTTTGCTTTGGCATCAGTCATGATACCTTTTGAGGTGGACAAAATTGCAGTACCGAAAGCACCGCGAACGGTAGGAATATCAGTATAGGAACTGTAAATCCTTCTGCCGGGGCGTGAAACCCTGCGAAGCCCTTGGATAACGCAATTGTTTTCAGGAGTATACTTTAAAAATACTCTTACAAAACCGCCTTTGGTTTCGCTGTGAAGGGCTTTATAGTTTGCTATATAACCTTCTTCTTTTAAAACTCTGGCGATTTCGGTTTTTACTTTAGAAAAGGGAATATCTACCCTTTCCTTCTTTTTCATATTTGCATTTCTTATTCTTGTTAAGAAGTCTGCTATCGGATCCATAATAATTGCTTTTAGAATCTACTTTCCGCAAAAAATTTACTGCACGGAGTTAAATTCTAATAAAGCCCTCCTTACCAGCTTGATTTCTTGACACCCGGGATTAAACCCTGATGTGCCATTTTTCTGAAACAGATACGGCAAAGACCGAAGTCTCTGTAATATCCTCTTGCTCTGCCGCAGATTTGGCAGCGGTTATGATACCTGACTGCGAATTTTTGCGGTTTTGCCATTTTTGCAACCCATGCTTTTGTAGCCATATATAGTTGCTCTCCTTATTTAGAAATGGTCCCTTTTCTGAAAGGGAAACCCATTAAGTCCATTAAAAGTTGCCCTGCTTTATTATTTTTAGCAGTGGTAACGAATGTAATGTTCATGCCTTGCGGTTTAGGGGATTTTTCAACATTGATTTCCGGAAACACATAGTGTTCTTTGATACCAACGTTTAAATTTCCTCTACCGTCAAAGCCGCGGCCGTTAAAACCCTGAAAGTCACGAATACGAGGGGCAACAATGTTTACGAATCTATCAAAAAATTCATACATTCTGTCGCCGCGTAAAGTTACTCTTACACCGATTGGCATACCTTCTCTTAACTTAAAGTTAGAGATGGATTTTTTAGCACGCCTGATTTGGGCAGCTTGGCCTGTAATGGCTGTAAGGTCTTCTTTTGCAATATCAACAAATTTGATATCTTCACGAGCATCTGCAACACCGATATTGATAACAATTTTTTCAAGTTTAGGTGCTGCCATCGGGCTCTTGACTTTCATTTCCTTCATTAAAGCAGGAAGGACTTGGTCTTTATAAAGAGTTTTATATCTGGGTATATAATTTTCTGTTTTATTTGTCATAATATCCTCTTATAAAGCAGCCCCGCATTTGGAGCAAACTCTTGTAACAATGCCCTGTTCATTTGTTTTGGTTTTAGGGGTCATATGTTTATTGCATTTTGCACAAACAACGGCAACATTGGAAGCATCGATAGGTGCTTCAATTTGCTTGATACCGCCTTTATCATTTTGACTGGGCTTTGTGTGTTTGGAAATCATATTTATACCTGTAACAATAACTTTGTTTTTGGAAGGTATAATTTCGCGGATTTCCCCTGTCTTGCCTTTATCTTTACCGGCTAAAACAATAATTTTATCGTTCTTTTTAAGTTTCATATTAGATAACCTCCGGTGCAAGTGAGATTATTTTAAGGAAATTCTTTTCCCTTAATTCTCTTGCAATAGGCCCGAAAACACGTGTACCTCTGGGTTCACCGTTTTCGTTGATAAGGCAAACAGCATTGTCATCAAAGCGGATGTAGGAACCGTCTTTTCTGCGTTTTTCGCGTGCGATTCTTACTACAACGGCCCTAACGACATCGCCTTTCTTGACGTTTGAGGTAGGGATTGCATCCTTTACAGAGCACATTATAACATCGCCCAAAGAAGCAATATCCCTGTGATGGCCGCCGCGTACCTTAAAGCATTGTACTTTTCTGGCACCGGAATTATCGGCCACATTTAATATACTTCTGATTTGAATCATCTTTTATCTCCGTACTAGCCGATTGCTTGTTCCACAATCTTGGAAACGCGCCATCTTTTAAGTTTTGACAAAGGTCTTGTAGAGGTAATCTCAACCTTGTCGCCAAGTTTGCTTTCATTGCCTTCATCGTGGGCGTGATAGCTCTTGGTAGTTCTGATAATTTTGCCATAGAAAGAATGTTTTTTAGTCGTGGTTACTTCAACGGTGCGGGTTTTATTCATTTTGTCAGAAGTAACGATACCGACTAAAACTTTCCTTTCTGCGCGAGTATTTTTATTTTCCATAAATCCTCTTATTTACCTTGCCCTTTTTGTTTAATTAAAGTATTTAAAAGGGCGATTTCGCGTCTAACAACCCTAATTTCCAAAGGATTGGCAATAGGGGTTGTACGATGTTTAAAGAGAAGGTTAAACTGTTTCTCTTTAGCTTTAGCAAGCAGATCTTGTAATTCCGCTACGCTTTTTGTTTTCAAGGTTTCTTTTTCTTTTGCCTTCATAAATTACCTTCTTGTAACAAGTTTTGTCTTAATAGGCAATTTGTCTGTAGCAAGGCGGAAAGCACTTTTTGTTTCTGCTTCGGTTAAACCTTCCATTTCAAACAAAATGCGGCCCGGTTTTACAACACAAACCCAATGATCTGGAGCGCCTTTACCTTTACCCATTCTGGTTTCAGCCGGGTGTTTGGTAATTGCTTTATCCGGGAAAATGAGCGTCCACATTTTACCTTTCTTTTTAATGAATCTTGATAAGGTAACACGGGCTGCTTCAATTTGACGGGCGGTAATCCATTTCGGTTCAAGGGCTTTTAAGCCAAATTCGCCGAAGGATACTTCTGTGCCCCTCTTTGCTTTTCCTTTAATGCGGGGAGCGCTATGCGGTTTTCTGTATTTAACTCTTTTAGGCATCAACATAGTTATTTCTCCTCACTTTTTGTTTCCGCTTTAGCGGCTTTTGTTTCTTTTTTAGCCGGTTTTTTAGCAGCGGTTTTTTTAGCAGTTGTTTTGGTTGTTTTTGTTGCTTTTTCGGTTTTGGCCTCTTTGGTTGCTTTTGCAGCCTTAGTTGCTTTTGCCGGTTTTACTGCTTTTTCTTCTTTAACTGCTTTGGTCTCAGCTTTTACTTCTTTAACAGCTTCAACTTTAGCAGGTTTTACTGCTGCTTTTTTTGCTTCTTTTTTAAGCGGAGTAACTGTTTCTTTTACACCTTCCGGGGCAGCGTTTTCTTGCATTTCTCTGTGTTTTCTAAGTTCGTTTAAGATCTCACGCGGAGATTTTGCAAAGTGCGTTTTCTTGAAAATCCACACTTTAATACCGATTTTACCGCTGACGGTATTTGCTTCATAAGTGCCATAATCAATATCTGCACAGAGAGTATGTAAAGGTACACGCCCTTCACGCTTCCATTCGGTGCGGGCAATTTCTGCACCGCCTAAACGGCCGCCACACATAATCTTGATACCGAGTGCTTTACCTGCAAGGGCTTTTTCAATGGCCTTTTTCATTGCAGCGCCGTAGTGGGCACGTTTTTCAATTTGAAAAGCAATTGATTGTGCCACGAGTCTTGCATCGGTTTCAGGATTTTTAATCTCAATAACATTGATGAAAGTTTTGCTTCCGGTCAATTTTTCAAGGTCTTTCCTTAAGTTTTCGATATCAGCACCTTTTTTGCCGATAACTACACCCGGGCGGGCGGTATGAATATTTACCCTTAAGAAAGAACCTGCCCTTTCAATGCTTACAGCGCTGACGGCTGCAAGTAAGAAGCGGCTTTCAACAATTTGCCTGATTTGGAAATCTTCCATAAGTAAAGCAGGCATATTTTTAGGGGCAAACCATCTGCTTTGCCAATCTTGTGTATAACCAAGGCGTAAACCTTTAGGATGTATTTTATGTCCCATTATTTATGCCCTCCTTTAACATCACTAACCGTAACGGTTAAGTGACAGACATTCCTCTTATAAGGCATTGCCCTGCCTTGCGGGCCGGGTTGAATTCTCTTGAGGTTTTTCATAGGGCCCATATTTGAATAGGCCTCTTTGATGTAAATTTTCGTTAAATCAAGTTTATTGCCTAATTTAACTTGCAGGTTTGCAGCAGCAGCATTGATGGTTTTTTGAACCATATCGCTACAACGAAGACCGCTGAAAGGAATAATCCCTTGGGAGGCCTTTACACTTTTACCACGAACAAGGTCTAACAGTAAACCAACTTTTCTGCTACCGAACCTTTGAAATTTTGCTTTGCTAGTTGCTTCCATTTGTCAAAACTCCTATTTCAAGGCCTTAGACTCTTTAGTCATGCCGCCGTGACCTTTAAACATACGAGTGAAAGCGAATTCACCGAGTTTATGGCCAATCATCCTTTCTGTTACATAAACGGGCAAGAATTTATGACCGTTATGTACTAAGAAAGTATGCCCGACAAACGCAGGAACAATTGTGCAAGCACGTGCCCAAGTTTTAATGTTTTTCTTATCATTAACACCTTGTGCTTCAACTGCTTTTAATAAGTTTTGGTCCACATAAGGACCTTTTTTTGTGCTTCTTGACATAATTATTTAGCTCCTGAAGTATTGCTGCGTCTATCTTTAACAATCATCCAATCCCAGGTTTTGGCCGGGCGGGTTTTTAAGCCCCTTGTCATTTGGTTCCAAGGAGAGCGCGGTATATTACCACCTTTACTGTGGCCTCTACCACCACCCATTGGGTGATCTACAGCGTTCATCGCGTTACCGCGAACTGTCGGTTTGATACCACGATGTCTGTTTCTGCCGGCATTACCGATTACAACATCTTTGTGTTCTAAGTTGCCGACTTGGCCTATTGTTGCACAGCAGTTTTCCGGAATCAATCTGATTTCACCGGACGGCATTTTGACGTGGGCATAACCACCGTCGCGTGCCATAAGTTGTGCTTGGGCGCCTGCTGTTCTGACTAATTGTGCGCCTTTACCTTCTTTAAGCTCTAAAGCGTGAATAAAAGTACCTTCGGGAATATTTTTCAAAGGAAGGCAGTTACCCACTTTAATATCTGCATTAGGCCCTGACATTACGACATCACCGACTTTTAAACCAAGGGCGTGAAGCATATATTGCTTATCGCCGTCGGCATATTTCAAAAGGCAAATTCTGGCAGATCTGTTTGGATCGTACTCAATTGATACGATTGTAGCAGGAATACCGTGTTTTGCTCTTTTAAAATCAATTTTTCTATAGGCTTGTTTATGACCGCCACCGATATGGCGAACCATAATCATACCTGTATTGTTTCTACCGCCGCTTTTTCTGAGGCCTTTAGTAAGTTTCTTTAAAGGTTTCTTAGTTGTGATCTCAGAAAAGTCAGCAACCGTAATAGTTCTCCTTGACGGAGTGTACGGTTTGAATGTTTTTATAGGCATATTAGTAATTCTCCTTATTACTTAGAAACTGCTTCTGCAGTATCTATTTTATCGCCTTTTTTGAGTGTGACGAAGGCCTTCTTTAAATCCGGCCTTTTACCTTCAAAACGTCCCATTCTTTTGACTTTACCACGAAGCATTGAGGTTGTAACATCTTCAACTGTTACGTTGAAAATTGTTTCCACTGCTTCGGCAATTTCGTGTTTGTTAGCGTTTTTGGCAACTAAAAACACATACTTATTATTAGTATCTCTTAAAACTAAACTCTTTTCTGTTAAGAGAGGTTTCTTTAAAATATCATATACTCTTGCCATATTAATCTCCCTTATTTAGCTAATTTCTCAATGGCTTCTTTGGTGAAAATGACTTTTGTAGAATTTAAAACTACATAAGCATTTAAATCCGTAGGAACCATTTTGTTTAAGCCGGCGATATTGCGGCTTGCTAAATCAAGTTTAGCGTCTTTAGAAGTAACGAGCAAAGGTTTTTTGCCTGCTTCTAAAGTTTTTAATACTTCTGCTACTGCTTTGGTTTTGGCATCTTTTAAATCAAATTTTTCCAAAACTAAAACATTATCGGAAGTATATTTCGAAGTCAACGCTTGTGCTAAAGCAAGTTTGCGTTTAGCAGCAGGAAGATCAATCCTGAAAGAGCGCGGGGTAGGACCAAATGCTACACCACCGTGCCTCCAGATAGGAGAGCGCATTGAACCGTGGCGTGCGCGGCCTGTACCTTTTTGCTTCCAGGGTTTTTTACCTGTACCGGAAACTTCAGCGCGGGTTTTGACATCGGCTGTACCGGAGCGTTGATTTGACAAAAATGCGGTAATGACTTCGTGCAAGAAAGTCGGGTTCGGTTTAACACCAAATAAAGCTTCCGGCAAATTGATTTTGCCTACTTCTTGGCCTTTAGTATTTAAAAGTTTTGTTTCCATAATTACCGCCTATTTCTTCTTGGCAGCTGCTTGTGCCGCTTTAATGTTGGCTGCTTTAGAGGCAGACAATTTTTGCTCTTGAGCAACTGTCACGTGTTTCTTAAATTTTGAGGTTTCCAAGACAGATACAATCGTACCCTTTGCACCGGGGACGGATCCTTTTAAGAAAATAAGATTATTTTTGGGATCAACTTTAACAACTTCTATCTTTGAAACTGTAGTTGTGGTAAAGCCATAATGACCGGCCATTCTTTGACCTGATAAGACCTTACCTAAAGAACGTCTTGAAGCAAGACCGCCTGGTGCTCTTTCTCTGTCTGAAGCACCGTGTGATGCAGGTTGGCCTGCAAAACCGTGCCTTTTCATAGCACCTGCGAAACCGCGGCCTTTAATTTTGCCTTGGACGTCTACATAATCGCCTTCTTTAAAGATAGCGCCTAAATCAATAATTTGGCCGACTTCAAAACCTGCAATATCATTAACTCTGCATTCTTTAATATGTTTAACCGGTTCTACACCGAGTTTTTTGAAGTTACCCAAATCGGGTTTATTTAATTTGCTTTCTTTAACAGTACCGAAACCTAAAGCAACGGCTTTGTAACCGTCTTTTTCTTCGGTTCTGACTCTTACAACTTTACACGGCCCCGCTTTTACGACGGAAACGGCGTTTAAATTGCCTTTTTCGTCAAATAATTGCGTCATACCTAACTTTTCACCTAAAACGAAACGCAAGGTTGCAGGGGCTGTTTTAACGGCTGCCTTCGGGGCTTCTTGCACCGGGGCAGTTTGGTTATTTTCCTGTTCTGACATTTAATTTTCCTTTCACTTGGCTGCATCATAAAATTTATTTTAAATTTTACTGCATCACCCTAATTTTTACTGACGCAGAGTTCCACTGTTTTCTGCGCCTGCCATAAGGCACTTATTTAAAGCAATTAATTGCTTTTAATTGCCACATCAACGCCGGCGGGTAAGTCAAGTTTCATTAACTCATCGACGGTTTTCGGTGTGGGGCTCTTAAGATCAATCAAGCGTTTATGAATGCGCATTTCAAACTGCTCTCTGGATTTTTTATCGGTATGCGGGGAACGAAGCACCGTATACTTTCTGATTTTCACAGGGAGTAAAACAGGACCGGCAACAATGGCGCCTGTCTTTTTAGCAGTTTCTACGATTCTGGCAACGGAGTTGTCTAACATTCTGTAATCATAAGAGCGAAGTTTAATGCGGATCTTTTCTTGACCGCTTAACTTTGCTGTTTTTTTGGTTTGTTTTTCTGCCATAATTTTCCTTACAAAAAATCTTTACTTACTTTATTTTGCTTTCATTTTACCGTCTAAAATTTAGCGCGGTAAAAGCACCAGCCCACACACTTTTATGTGAGGACTGCTGCCGCAAACACTTCCACTTAGTACAATAGAAATTATACCAAATTTAGAAGACCTTTGCCCCCAGTATCATAATTGACTTAGGAACTTAGATAGTAAAATTATAGCATAATAACAATTGATGTGTCAAACTTTATTTTACGTGTTGATTTTCCGCACACCGCACACAAACGCATATAACGCGCTTGTACATTTAAGTAATTTTCAATTTTTCATTTCCTAGAATACCGAAAATCGCTACGCTCCTATACTTCTGGGTATTCGGCGTCAAAGTAAAAATTGAAAAGTCCATTAAATCTACTGCGCGATGCGAAGACATTTTTTAACGCTTCGGTTTCACACTCTTGGTACTCGTCGTCGTAAAGAAAATCAAAATTTCCTCAAAAATACTTGCCGAGTTTTAGTTTACGGTTTGGCTTTATTTTGTTTCGTTTAGTTTTTTAATTAACATTTTTGCAATTTCCAAAATAATTTTATTTTGAGGATCAAATTTTTGAACAATTTTACAATCAGCTAATGCTTTTTTATTTTTGCCTGTAAGGGCATAAAACGATGCTC
>JAZOVE010000010.1:0-1220 GCA_045658545.1 Elusimicrobiaceae bacterium | reverse complement strand
CTTGGCAGTGACGATATTATGGCCGGGTGTGAATTACAACAAAAAATTGAAAGAGCGGCTTACAGTGTTAAAAACGGTGCTGTGCCAATAACTACTGTCGGTCAGTTTTTGTATGGTAAGAAGGCGGAAATTACTAAGGTTAAGCCAACCGTAAAACCAAATACTGTTTTCGCTGATTTGGGCAATATTTTTCCGCGATTTATAACCGACAGTTTAAGGGAAGCGTTACCGCTTTTTGATAAAAAAATTAAGGGCTTTGCCGATGAGTCGGCAATTCTTACCGCGCCTGAAACCCGAAGCTCGTCACCTGTGCGTGTTTTAAGGGATGAAAATTATCATTCACTATCTCTTGCGGGGCTTTATCCTTGCGGAGAGGGCGCCGGCTATGCAGGGGGTATAATGTCTGCTGCGGTTGACGGTATGCGGGTTGCCGAACAAGTTATAAGTGACTTAAAAATAAATTAAGAACTGAAAATTCATCAAACAAAAAGTGCCATTCACTTTCAATTTGTACTGATGGTTTACGGGTGCTTGTTGTTGGCAAAAAAATCAAATAGTTTTGTGTTTTAATTTCGTAAAAATAATGCGCTTTCATTTGTTTTATAACTGAGAGCGCATTATTTATTTTGCCTGTGCCCTTTATTAAAATTCCGTGTTTGTAGTTAATGCTTAAATGATTCGTGTTTTGTGATAACAGCAATAAGAGCGCAACATAGAGTTTTTTGTTTAAAAAATAATTTTCATAAAGTGAGCAGTTAAAGGTGAAATTTTCTTTTACGGCGCGTACTGATGAGAGCAAATTAAAGCTTAAAAGTTTTAAATTTATCGGCTCTGCAAAATCTTTGTATAAAAATGCTTCGGCAAGATATATTTTTTTGAGATTTTTTAAGTGTTTGGTTTGCAAACCGTGCTTTAAGATTGAAAGTGAGGTTAAAATTCGCAAATTATTAAGGTAAGACGCAAATCTATTTGTAGAAATTATCAAATAATTAACCCCCAATGCATACTGTTATTATGCCAAATTATATAAAATTTAAAAAAGTTGTTAAAAAATAAACAAATTACTTGCAATAATGTAACAAATATTGTAAAATATATTAGTAAAAATATTAGGAGGTATATTCCAATGGTTAAAGTTGCAATTAATGGTTTCGGCCGTATCGGTCGTCTCGCATTCCGTCAAATGTTCGGCGCTGAAGGTTACGATGTAGTAGCTATCA
>JAZOVE010000009.1:0-2037 GCA_045658545.1 Elusimicrobiaceae bacterium | reverse complement strand
TAAATATACCCTACGTTTTCCATTAACGTTACAATGTCCGATATAACGTTTGCTTTTTTATTGCCCGATAAACAGCCTACGGCAAAGCCACTAAAAAACACGCCTACTGCCGTTAAAACGCTTAATATTACTATTATAACGGTTATAAAAACCGACCTTTTTTTGTTTTTATTTTGTGATTGCATATTTACCTTACAAGTTTTGATAGAACGGTTATAAGTCTAAAGGTTACGGCATCTGAAAATTTGCGTATGTTCAGTCCCGTTGCCTTTTCTATTTTATCTAATCTATATGTAAGTGTATTTCTATGCAAATATAATTTTCTTGCCGTTTCGCTGACATTAAGGCTGTTTTCCAAAAACTCTTCAGCCGTATTTGTCATTTCTTCGTCTGCAAAAATCTCCCTTGCACCCGTATCCATAAGCGTTTCTAAATATTCGTTAAGTTTATATTTAGGTAAATCTTCAAGCATTTTAATAAGCATATATTCCTTAAAGGAATGAACTTCCCCTCTGGAATTGATTGCTTGACCCATACGCACGGCAGTCATTGCCTGGGTATAGGAAGCGGAAAGGTCGGCAAGCGTTTTCACCGTTCCGCCGATGGCTATTCTCACGGATTCACCCGTTTCTTCATACACCGACTGACGCAAAAACTCTGCGTACTCGGTTGACGACTGATATTCTTCGCTTTCATCATTGATAAATTTAACAAACGCAAGTTGATTATCATCTACGTCAACAACAAAATCTAGCCCCTCCGAGCCGTAAGTTTTAAGCACGTTTTTTACGTCCTCTTTATACTGAATAGACATTGAAACTACCATAACGAAAGCAGGCATATCGTGCATACCGTACTTTTTCATATACCTTGTTATTTGCGTGTGGCTAGTTTCCCCCAAAAGTATGCTTTTGCAAAAATCTGAACGGGACATTCCCGATTCCTTAAAAAAGGAGTTTTCCGCAAGTTCGCCTATAAGATATGCGTAATTTTTTTCAGCTTGCCCTATTCCGTCTATTCCACCGATAAAACATTTACTTTTGTATTTAATTAAAAAGAGGGTTTTATGTAATTCTTTATTAACGCAAATCCCATCAAAACCTACCGGTACGCTATCGCCCTGTTTTCCTTTTCCCGCTATAAATTCGCCTCCAGAATCGTAAACGGAAAATTCTATTCCAGTTTTTTCCCTAATTCCGTTAATAAACAATCTTATATCTGCATCCATATTCCACCACGATTAAAAAATTTTATCTTATTTAAATCAATTATATCCGTTTTTTAAATAAAATACAATTAAATCAATAATAAAACCGTAAATAACAAAAAAAAATTTGTGCAAGTTGAACAAAATAAATATCCACCAGCCTAGCTGGTGGTTTTTCATTTTCGGGCAATTAGCCCTAAACTATTCTGGCTTACGCACAAGTGCGTATTTAAACGACCTGCCAGTCTCGCACCTTTTACTTGCTACCCGTAAACGGGTCTTTTGGGTTAAATATACTTAACTGGTCTGCTTGTTTGTCTTGTTCTAACTGATTTTTAATATACTCTTTAATTGTTTTCGTATCTTTTCCTGATGTATCAACATAAAATCCCCTGCACCAAAATTCGCGATTTCGGTATGCAAATTTCAAGTTGCCATATTTTTGAAATATCATTAAACTACTTTTACCTTTTAGATACCCCATAAATCCCGAAACGCTAATTTTGGGTGGTATTGACAAAAGTAAATGTATGTGGTCGGGACATACTTCTCCTTCTATTATCTCTACGCCTTTCCATTTGCATAGCGTACGCAGTATATCCCTTATATCTTGCCTATTATCCTCGAAAAATACTTTTCGTCGGTATTTTGGCGCAAAGACTATGTGATACTTGCAATTCCATTTTGTATGTGCTAAACTATTTCCAGTGAAAATTTCTTTTTTCATAAATCCTCCGTTTGTTTTATTGGTTGCAACTGGCAGGTCGCAACTATTATTATACACAAACGGAGGATTTTACTCAACGGTAAACCTTTACTGGACCCCCAGA
>JAZOVE010000008.1:0-146192 GCA_045658545.1 Elusimicrobiaceae bacterium | reverse complement strand
TTTACAACCAGCATAGGCAGTTGGCAAAGTTGCGAAGGCGGTGTATACCCGTGCTCAAAGAATTGCGCAAGGAACACGGCAATAGGTTACAGTTGCTATGGTACCTATAATGAAGACGGCAGTTTTAGTGAAAGGGTATGTGATAGTAATGGATATTGTGTAAATGCCACATATAATGAAGATGGTAAAAAGACAAAACAAGTAACTTGCGATCCAAATGTAACTGATCAATGTGTTAGTAAAATGGAAAAGTTTTATGATGAAAACGGCAATCTACTCTACTCACGCAACTGCACAAGCAATAATGCGGACGGCTCTTGCAGTGCTTATTCTACTAATGGAAATGAATACACCTATGATGCGAACGGGAATAAGCTCACAGAGCGCTATTGTCAAACCGTAGCGGCGGACGGCTCTTGCAGTGCTTATCGAACTTCCGGTAACTATGATTACACCTATGATGCCAACGGGAATCAGCTCACACATCGCAAATGTTCATCAGTAGATAGCAGTGGTAATTGTACTGCTTATTCTAGTGGTAATGATTACACCTATGATGCGAACGGGAATCAGCTCACACAGAGCTATTGTGAAACCGTAGCGGCGGACGGCTCTTGCAGTGTTTATTCTAATTCTCGTATTGATTACACCTATGATGCGAACGGAAATCAGCTCACACGGCGCAATTGTCAAACCGTAGCGGCGGACGGCTCTTGCAGTGTTTATCATACTTTCGGTAACTATGATTACACGTATGATGCGAACGGGAATAAGCTCACAGAGCGCTCTTGTAGTACCGTAGCGGCGGACGGCTCTTGCAGTGCTTATAGTGATGGTGGCAATTATTACACCTATGATGCGAACGGGAATAAGCTCACAGAGCGCTCTTGTCAAACCGTAGCGGCGGACGGCTCTTGCAGTGTTTATTCTTCTAATCGTACTGATTACACCTATGATGCGAACGGAAATCAGCTCACACAGAGCTATTGTGAAACCGTAGCGGCGGACGGCTCTTGCAGTGTTTATTCTAATTCTCGTATTGATTACACCTATGATGCGAACGGGAATAAGCTCACACAGCGCTATTGTCAAACCGTAGCGGCGGACGGCTCTTGCAGTGCTTATACTCTCGTAAATGGATACACCTATGATGAAAACGGAAATAAAACATCAGCACGATCCTGTACCAGTTTTTCCGGAACAACTTGTACAAGTTGGGGAACTGCTACCTACTATTAAGTTGTAATATAACATATTAGCACTAACAAAATTCCCCCGCGGGCATAAAAGAGCAACACCCCGCGGGGGATTTTTTATGTAATAAAGCCAAACTGTGTACAAAACCTCGGCAAGTATTTTTGAGAAAATTTTGATTTTTACTACATTACCCAAGAGCTGAAAACCGAAGCGAATATTAACATTTTGTGCGACGCAGTAAATTTAAGATGATTTTTGATTTTCTCTGCGACGACGAGTACCAAGAAGAATGGGGAGCGAAGCGACATCTCGGTACTTTAGGAGCAGAAAAATTAAAAAGCACTTAAATTTACAAGAATATGCACACTAATTAACATAATTCGTCAAAACAACCCAATCTCCCAATAAACAGCTAAATATTATATAATTTATATATATACTAAACGGCAGGTTTATTATGGAAACTAAAACAGAAAATAAAACAAATAATAAAACAGATAATAAAAATAAATATTCCCATACGGTTTTACTCCCTAAAACCGATTTCCCTATGAGGGCAGGGCTCGCAAAAAAAGAACCCCAAACTTTACAGTATTGGAAGGAAATTAAGCTCTATCAAAAAATGCTTGACAAAACTTCCAAAAAAGAAAAATTCATTTTGGCCGACGGCCCACCGTACGCAAACGGTCGTATACACATGGGCCATGCTTTCAATAAAATTTTAAAAGATATTATCACAAAATCTCACACCATGATGGGTTATAACAGCCCTTATATCCCCGGTTGGGATTGCCATGGTTTGCCGATAGAGCAAGCACTCTTAAAAGAAATGAAAATCGATAAGCGCGAAGTTAAAGATATACCTGCCTTTAGAAAACGCGCAAGAGAATTTGCCCAAAATTTCGTCAATATTCAACGCGAGGGTTTTAAGCGCCTCGGCGTTACCGCTGATTGGGATAACCCATATCTTACTATGTCAAATGTTTATGAAGGTTTAACAGTTTCCGCCTTCTTTGATGCACTTGAAAAGGGTTATGTCTATAAAGGCAAAAAAGCAATTTATTGGTGCCCCACTTGCGAAACTGCTTTGGCCGACGCAGAAACCGAATATCACGATAAAGTTTCCACCTCAATTTATTTGCGTTTTAAACTTGTAAACCCCCAAGAAAAATTGCAAAATTTGGAAGATAAACCTGCCTATTTGGCTGTTTGGACAACTACACCTTGGACAATCCCAGCCAACCAAGCAGCTGCAGTTGCAAAAGACGAAGATTACCGCGTAATGTTAATGCCCGACGATACTTATTTAATTGCGGCAGAAAAACTTGCTGATAACTTCCTCAAAATTATTGATAAAACCGCAACAACGGTTTGTTCGGTTAAAGGGGAAGATTTAGTCGGTTTAAAATATTATCACCCGCTAAACAATAAAGAAAACCCGGTAATTTATACTGACTTTGTTACTATGGATACAGGTGTCGGTATCGTACATATTGCCCCCGGCCATGGTGAAGATGACTTTAAAGCCGGCCTTCAATGGAATTTGCCCTGCCTTTGCCCCGTTGATGCAAAAGGTGTTTTTACCGAAGAAGCAGGCGAATTTGCCGGCCAGCATATTTTTAAAGCAAACCCGCTTGTAATTGAAAAATTAAATGAACTTGGCGCTTTGCTTAAACAAGAAGATATTACACACTCCTATCCGCATTGTTGGAGATGTAAAAAACCAATCATTTTTAGGTCCACAGAACAATGGTTTTTGTCTGTTGATAAAGATGGCCTCCGCCAAAAATTAATTGAAGAAATCAAAAACACTAAATGGTACCCGCAAACAGGGGAAAGGCGCATTACCTCAATGGTAGAACTGCGCCCCGATTGGTGCTTGAGCCGCCAACGTTTTTGGGGTGTGCCGATAATGGTTTTCTACTGCAAAAAATGCGGTAAAATGCAAGTCGCACCCGAAGTGATTAAAGCTGTTAAAGAACGCGCTTTAAAAGAGGGTAGCGATTTTTGGTTTGAAAAATCTGCCGAAGAAATTTTACCGCAAGGTTTCACATGTTCTTGCGGCTGTAACGAATTTACCAAAGAAAAAGATATTTTGGACGTTTGGTTTGACTCCGGCGTATCTTGGAACGAAGTTTTAAAATACCGCGGTCTTGGCTATCCTGCTGAAGTTTATTTGGAAGGTTCGGACCAACATAGAGGTTGGTTCCAAACCTCTTTAATTGCCGGTACTGTTTTGGAAGGCAAAGCACCTTTCAAAAAAGTTTTAACACATGGTATGATTTTGGACCAACAAGGCCGCGCAATGCATAAATCAGCCGGAAACAGTATTGAACCCGACGAGATTATCAATAAATACGGTGCTGATATTTTGCGTATGTGGGTCAGTTTTACGGATTATAGCGAAGATGTCAGAATCTCCCAAGAAATTTTGGCAGGCCCGATTGAAAGTTACCGCAAAATCAGAAACACTTTGCGCTATGCTTTAGGCAATTTGTATGATTTTGACCCGATGAAACATACTGTCGTCGGCGCAAATTTGACCGAGCTTGACAAATATATGATGTCCCGCTTAAACAATTTAATCAAAGAAGTTTTGGAAGCATACAGGAATTTTGAGTTTAGAAAAGCTATTCGCAAAATTACGGATTTCTGCATCTTGGACCTTTCTTCTTTAATGCTTGATGCTTCAAAAGACCGTCTTTACACTATCGGTGCCGAGGCGCAAAGCAGACGTTCTGCGCAAACAGTTTTAGCGGAAACAGTTTTAGCATTAGTTAAACTCTTAGCACCCGTGCTTTGCTTTACCGCCGAAGAAGTTTGGCAAGAACTCAAAAAATTACCTTTAGGGCAATACCTTGAAGAAAGTGTCTTTTTAAGTGATATGCCCGTTAGAGCAAGTTATACTTGCCCCGAAGATATTTTAACGCGTTGGAATAAAATTACCGAAATCCGCCCGCAAGTTCTAAAAGCACTTGAAGAAGCAAGGCAAAGCGGCTTAATCGGTGCACCGCTTGAGGCAAAAATTATCTTCAATTCTAACGACAAGGAAACAAAGGAATTTTTAAAACAAACTCTTAAATTCTGGCCTGAAGTGGCAATAGTTTCCCAAGCGGAAGTTGCTGAAGATGAAACAGACAAAGCTTTGGAAATAAAAGTTCTGCATGCTTTGGGTAATAAATGCGCGCGTTGCTGGCAATGGCACGAAGATTTGGGTCAAAACCCCGAATATCCTGATTTATGCCCGCGTTGCGCCAAAGTTTTAGAGGAAAATAAATAATGCTACATAATTTGCTTTTAAAAAGTAAAGAATATAAAGCGGAAATTTTTGTTTTTATAGCAGTATTGCTTTTGGACCGTATAACAAAAATTCTTACGCTTAAATTACTTTTTAAAAGCAGTGTAGACATTTTACCTTTCCTTAGTTTTACTTATGTGGAAAATACCGGTTCTGCCTTCGGTATGTTCCAAAATGCAAATTTATTTTTACTGATATTAAGTATAATAATTTTGCTTTTAATGATTAAATGGCGTAAAGATATTTTGCCTTTGGGAAGATTGGCAAAATACGGATATTTCTTAATTTTTGCAGGTGCAATCGGCAATATTTATGATAGAATAACTTTAGGCTATGTGGTTGATTTTATAGATTTTCACTTCTGGCCTGTGTTTAATATTGCCGATAGCGCAATATGTATCGGCGCAGCATTAATAGCTATTGCAATTTTGGTAGAAAAAAAAGGAGATAAAAAATGAAAAAATGTTTATATCTTTTGTTTTTGGTAGTTACACTTTGTGCTTGTTCTTCCGATATCGACAGTGTATTTGTTACGGCTTTAAATAAGGATAAGCAAGGTAAGCCCGAACAAGCTTTAGAGCTTTACAGTAAAATTTTAAAGAAAGAACCGCGCTTTTATTCCGCTTTAGTAAACCGTGCGGTTTTATATGATAAATTAGGAGATAATAAACACGCCGAAGAAGATTATAAACAGGCCTATGAAATCTACCCAAGAAGTGTGGAACTTTTAAATAATATGGGTGCCTTCTATTTAAAACAAGATAAAAACGGCCTTGCGATTTATTATTTAACAAAAGCTTTAGAGATTCAAGAAGATTATTTTTCCGCTTTGGTAAACAGGGCCGCTGCCTATCAAAAAATAGGTAATTTTTATGCCGCAAATAAAGATTTATCTTATGCCCTTGAACTTCAGCCGGAAAATCCTGTCGCGCTTTTAAACCACGCCATATTTGAATATGAAACAGGCAGATATCTTAATGCCGCGCAAGAATTAACTGATTTAATACACAAATATCCGAGAGATCCAAAAAATTATTACAGGCGCGCTTTAGCAGAACGCAAATTGAGACAATATGCCAATGCTTTGGAAGATTGTTCAACAGCAATGTCCCTTCAACAAGATTATATCGCTGCAATTTTCTGCCGCGCGGAAATGTTATATGCCAAAGGGGAATATGAGGCAGCTTTATCTGACTTAAATAAACTAAAATCAATCAATAACAAATATGTTGCCGCTTATGATTTTGCAGGCGATATTTTATCTTTAGACGATATTGAACAAGCTGAGCGTAATTATGAAGCCGCTGCTCAAATTGACCCTAAAAATACAAAAAAATATAAATCTAAAATAGCTGCCTTAAAAACAGACAGAGGGCGTAAGTATATTACTACCAGACGTTTTGACTTTATTGACGGAGGAAAATAATGGCTAAACAAGTAGCTTATAAATTGGCTTATTACACAGCGTCTTCTTATAATTTCAGGGGTTTTGTGTGCTTGGTCTTTTTACTTTTAACTTTGATAATACAATTGTTTGGTTTTTCCCAAAATATAGGTTTAATTTTTGCACTTATTGTTTGTTTCTTCGGCGGTGGGTTATTTATTGCAGGTGCTGTAAAGGAATTGTTTAACTATTACATCGGATTCAACGGGTTTTTGTCCTTTTCTGTTATCCTTACTTTAGGTTTTGGTATTTTAGGGCAATTTAGAAACGAAAATATGAATACCGGCTGGGCATTTGTCAGCGTCGCTTTTGTTCTCATGCTTGCCAATTTTATAAAAGCTAAAGAAAGGGAACAATTTAAAAGCTCCTTTAAGTTTATGGAGAGTTTAGATAATTTTATATCACCCTCTTGCGTGTTAATGACAAAAGACGGCCCCAAAAAAGTTTTCTGTGAAGAAATAAAAATCGGGGACATTATACTTTTAAAAAATTCCCACCGTCTTGCTTTTGATGGTGAAATTGTAAAAGGCGCAACACTTTTTGACGAAAACCTTTTAACAGGAAATATCACCCTTGCTTCAAAACAGGTGGGAGATAAAGTTTTGGCCGGTTCCGTAAATAAAGGTAAGGATGTGGAAATAAAAGTTTTAAGTTCTAAAAAGACTTCCCATATCGCAAAAGTATTACAGGCAGTTAAACAAAGCGAAAATAAAAAACTGCTTAAAATAAGCCCTTTAGAAAAAACTGCTTTCATTTTCTTATTAGTAATCTTTTTAATTGCCTTATTGCTTGGAAGTTTAAGTTTTTGCTCAGTTACACAAGAAAAAACTTACTTATATGCTTTAACTAGGGCTTTTTTATTTATGATGATAGTTTCCCCAATATCTTATATACTGTCAACTGTTTTACCTTGGCATTATCTTTCTAGAGTTACATTTAAAGATAAAATAAAAATTAACGATATAACCGTTCTTGATAGAATCAATAATTCAACTAAAGTTTTTATTGATAAAACAGGAACATTAACAACCGGCCATTTACAAGTAGCTGAAATTATGCCTGCCAGCGGTATTGCGGAAGAAACTTTAATGAAAGCCGCTTTAAGTACCCAACAAAACGCACAAAATATTTTTGCTTTTGCTTTAAAAGAGTGGGGAATAAAGAATAAAATGACACCGTTAAAAATTTCTTCATTAGAATTACACCCGAGCTATGGTGCTTTAGTTAGAAGTGGAGATGACACCTATCTTGCCGGGCGCCGTACTTGGCTTGAAAATAGGGGGATCAAAGTTCCCATGCCGGAAGAAGAAGTCAGAAAAACAGTGTTTTATGTAGCCAAAAATGAAGAATTTTTGGGTTGTATTTATTTTACTGATCGTTTACGTGCCAATGCAGCTTCAACAGTAAAACATTTACTTTCTTTGAATAAAAGGGTCTGTTTATTATCCGGTGATAATACTTTAGCTATATCTGCAGCAGCAAAACGTGCCGGTATAAAAGAATATTACGGCAATATGTACCCCACAGATAAAGCTGCCAAAATTACTGCAGATCAAAATTTGGGTGAGTCAATTACAATGATCGGTGATGGGTTTAATGATATTTTAGCCCTTTTGGAAGCCGATGCCTCACTCGCTTTTGTGCCGACGAATAATTTGTTTACAAGCTGGGTCGATATTATAATTAAAGGTAAAGACTTTACCTTAGTTAAGAAAATTTTTGATTTGTATAAAAAAGGGTGGAATGCAGTTTGTTTAAATTTGCTTTTAAGTATTTTGATAGCTTTATTATGTTATTGTGTAGTATTACAAAACCCTGATAATATTTGGTTTATGTTTTGGAGCTTTTTAGCTTTAAATATTTGTATAATATTTTTAAATTCTGTGAGGTTAAAATATGAATAAAGATTTGGATTTCGGATATACTAAAACACATGCAAGGCGCGGTGCTGATACGAAGCTTCCGGCTATACAATGTTGGGAAAATCAGTATAAAAGGGATTATTTTATACGTATTTCTTTGCCGGAGTTTACTTCTGTTTGCCCTAAAACCGGGCTTCCTGATTTTGCAACAATAACTATTGAATATATACCGAATAAATTATGTTTAGAGCTTAAATCTTTAAAATATTATTTACTTGAATATAGAGATATGGGCATTTTTATGGAAAATACCGCCAATAAAATTTTAGATGATGTTGTTAAAGCAGCAAAGCCCAAATGTGCGCGTATTATCGCAAACTTTACACCGCGCGGCGGTTTAAAATCTGAAATTATTGCCGAGTACGGTAAATGGAAAAAATGAAATATCACAATATAATAGCTTTATGTTTGGGCATTTTTGCCGCGGCTTTGCTTTGGCAATATTATTTGTGGCCTAAATATCAAGTTAAAAGGGAAACACCTGAAGTTGTAGCTATGCTTGAAGAATCTGCCCAAAGGGAATTAGAAGAGTCAATAGATTATTCAGAGCCTGGGGAAATTTTATTTATCGGTGAAACTGATAATTTTGGGCAAGAACTTAAAAATGGCCCTCAAAAGGAAAAAGATTTAGTTTTTTACAGTCAGGCATCAAAACCTAAAGATATTTGGGAAAATATGGCACAAGATGAAACAAAAAAACGTAATTCCATTGAAGTTGATACTAATGATTTTATTTTAGACCCTGCTTCCATGCAAAATGAACAGGTTATTGCAACGCAAGAAGATGATTCGCGTATAACTATGCTCACATTACCTTCGGAATTTTTTGTAATTAAAGATGAGGGGGAGTATCAAAATTTCTTAAAAAAGAATCAAGGTACCTACCCTAAAGTAGATTTTACAAGAGAGGAAATAGTTATTGTAATATCTGCAAGTAGAATATCTGACAGTTTTTTTGAAATTGTTAAAACAGAAATTTCAGATAAGGGAATAAATGTTTTTTATAAAGTTAATTTAATACTTGCAGGTAAAGAAAATAATTTAAAAAATTATAAGATAATAGAGAAGAGTAATTTGCCTGTTAATTTCATTCAGGTAAAATAAGTGAAAATTTGCTAGTATATAATTAGGGTATTGATTAAAAGGAGATATTTATGAAACAAATATTATTTTTAATAGTTTTATTTCTAGTGGGATATTTCGTCTTATGGGGTGGGGCTACAAGGGTTTTACATCAAGCTGATATAAACCCTAAAACAATAATTTCAAATTTAGCTGCCGGTGTAGATAACAACTTCTTACCTGAAATTGACCCTTTACGTAATGGTTTTAGGTTCACTGATGGTAGTTCTTATAATAAAATTAAACAAAATATTTTTATGACTTATGACCCTAATCTTTGTTCTGCTTTTATAGATTTAGTTTATTCAAGTGGTAATAATAATGCTGTACCGTTGATACAAGAATATTTTACTATGTTTACTTTGCCTGATGACAGAAATAAAGTGTTAAAAATTTTTAGTTCCTATAAAGATAAGCAAACATTAGGTATTTTATTATCTTTATATAAAGATGAAAATATTATGGAAAAGGCGAATTTATTAAAACCGCTTTCCCAATATCATAACAAGGAAGTTGCGCAAATTATAAAAGAAGCGAGTTTAAGTGAGGAAGATTTAGAATTAGCGGAAACAGCCCAAAAAATCATAGCTGAAATGACAGATAAAAAATGGTATCAGGAAGGGATAAAGGCATCAGACTCTGATTTAGCAGGTAATAATCCTTACGCAGGCGGGCGATATAAGGGTACAGATTTCGACGGCGAAATGAAACAATATTAATTTTACTTGGGGGGTAAGATGAACGTAACAGAAATTAATCAAGCAGTTCAAAGAGAGAGTTTATTTTTGCAAGATTTGAAACAAGAAATTGCAAAAGTAATCGTCGGGCAAGAAGATTTAGTAAATAAAATTCTTGTTGCTCTTATTGCGGACGGGCATATTTTAATTGAAGGTGTTCCCGGTCTTGCTAAAACTTTAACAGTTAAAACTTTAGCTGAAGTTATAAGCGGTACTTTTCAGCGTATACAATTTACGCCGGATTTATTGCCTGCTGACGTAACCGGAACTTTAATATTTAATCCAAAAGAGGGTAGTTTTTCGGTTAAAAAAGGTCCTGTCTTTGCTAATTTTGTTTTAGCTGATGAAATTAACCGCTCACCAGCCAAGGTTCAAAGTGCTTTACTTGAAGCTATGCAGGAACGCCAAGTAACTATCGGCGACGAAACACATAAATTGCCTACACCTTTTATGGTGCTTGCTACCGAAAACCCTGTTGAGCAAGAGGGTACTTATCCTTTGCCAGAAGCACAAGTTGATAGGTTTATGCTCAAAATAAATATTGGCTATCCTTCTAAACTGGAAGAAAGGCAGATATTGGAGCGTATGTCCGTTAACAATGAACCGAAAGTCTCGGGCAAAATTATGCTTGAGCAAATTTTAAGGGCTCGCCAAGTCGCGGATAATATATATGTGGATGAAAAAGTCAAAGATTATATCTTGAATTTGGTTTTTGCAACGCGCTATCCTAAAGAGTATAAACTTGATACTTTATCGCCTTATATTTTATACGGTGCAAGCCCGCGTGCTTCAATTTTCTTAACAAAAGCGGCTAAAGCTTATGCCTTCTTAGAAGGCCGCGGTTATGTAACACCTGAAGATATTAAAGAAATCGGCCCCGATGTGTTAAGACACAGAATCTTGCTTACCTATGAAGCCGAAGCAGAAAATATTACTACCGAAGATATAATTGAAAAGTTGTTCGCTACGGTTGAAGTCCCATAATCAGGTGCCTTATGGATACGGCAGAAATTTTAAAACGCGTTCGTCACATTGAAATTGAGACGGGCAAACTTGTGAAAGAAACTTTTGCTGGCGAGTATTTAAGTATATTTAAAGGGCAAGGTATAGAGTTCTCTGAAGTCCGGCAGTATATTCCGGGTGATGATATCAGAAGTATTGATTGGAATGTTTCGGCAAGAACCGGCGGTACTTTCGTTAAAAAATTTAATGAAGAACGTGAACTAACTTTAATAATTGCCTGTGATGTATCCGCTTCTTTAATGTTTGGCTCACTCGGCAGATTTAAAAGTGAAATCGCTACCGAGCTTGCCGCGGTTTTTGCATTTTCCGCAACGCATAATAATGATAAAGTCGGCTTACTTTTATTTAGTGATAAAATTGAGCTGTATATACCGCCTAAAAAGGGCCGCCGCCATGTGCTTAGAATTATCCGCGAACTGCTTGCGTTCACCCCTAAAAGCAAAGGTACAGATATTACACTTGCATTAGAAAGTATAAACCACTTAATCAGACGCAGCGGAATTGTGGTACTAATTTCTGATTTTAAGACTACTCAAAATTATTCAAAACCTTTTAAATTGACTGCGCGCAAATTTGATTTGGTGCCTGTGATTGTAAAAGATAAACTTGAAACGGTTTTGCCTAAAGCCGGTATTTTTCTCTCCCTTGAAGGGTTAGAAAGCGGTGGGCAAATGCTCGTAAATTTAGCATCAAGGCATACTGCGGAAATTACACAAAAACAAGTTCAAGAATTAGATGAAGCAAAATTACTCTTTACCAAAAGCGGGCTTGAATATATTGAAATACAAGACGGGGATAAAGTATCAGATACTTTAGTCAAGTTTTTTAAACGCCGCGCAAGGAAGTTAAGAAAATGAAATATCTTTTAATTTTATTATTTGTCTTTTTTCCGTTTTATTTACCTGCACAAGAAAATCCTGCAAATACTAAAGTGCAGCCGGAAGAAAATATTACTGTTTTAGAGTACGAAAATAAACCGAAAGAAGCTACTTTCGCCACACCTCTAAAACTAACTTTTAAACTTCCTGAAACCGCAACTTTCGACGAAAAAAATGTAAGCCAAAAAGATTTTGAAGTTTTATCTTTAAAGCAGAACAAAAATAACCCACTTGTAATTGAGGCAACCGTTGTTCCTTTTAATTTAAAAGTTTCTACTTTAACCGCTTTAGGTTTTATTACCAAAAACGGCGATAAATTACAAACAGAACCCTTGGAAATAAATATTAAGGAAATACCTTCAAAAATAAAAGATTTAATTGATATACGCGGCCCATATAGACCTTTTAATATTTGGCCTTATATACTTATTGTCTTAATTCTAGCTTTATTAATTTATGCCGTTAGGCGTTTCATAAAGCGCAAAAAACAAATTAAGCCCCTTAATTTAACCCCTTATCAAAAACAGGAACGCCCTATGCACGAAATTGCTTTATCACAGCTTGATATCTTGATACAAAGCGACCTTTGGTTAAAAAACGAATATAAACTTTATTATAGTGAAATTTCAGACATCGTGCGTCAATTTTTAACTGCGCGTTTTAATTTTGATGCACAAAAAATGACAACTAAAGAATTGTTTAAAAAATTGAAAACAATAAAAGATTTTAAGTTTGATTTTAATGTGTTAAAAAATTTCCAACAAGATATGGTTTTAGTTAAATTCGCAAAAGTTATACCGACGATAGAAGAAAGAGATAAAACCTTAAATACCGCCAAACAAATTATCTTGGAAAATAAGGAAACCGATTTAAGTCGCTATCAAATTAAGGATGGTAAAAAGGAGCATACTAATGAAAAAACTAACTAAATATTTACCCTTAATTTTACTTATTGTTTTGTGTTTGTTTTCTTTGGTTTTGTGTGCTTTTTATCTTCTAAAAGATACAACTTTGGCAAATCCGAAATTTTTATATCTATTTATACTTTGGTTATTTGTTGCGGTCTGGGGAATTGTCCTAAAATACAAAGGCGGTGCAAGTATTAAATATCCTTTGCCCGAAAATCAAAAATTACCTTTTGATTTGTTTACTTTTCTTGCTAAATACTTTAGCTTAACCTGTGTTTTGCTTAGTTTGTTTTTTGCGATTTTAGCTTTGGCTCGCCCGCAAAAAGAAGGCAAAACACAACCGCCGCCGACCGAAGGAATAGATATAATGCTTACTCTGGATGTTTCCGGCAGTATGAGTACGCCTGATTTTATCGCAAAAAAACCGCAAACGGCTAAAGATTTGTACAACCGTATGTCTGCCGCTAAAGAGACGGTGGAAGATTTCATTTCCGCACGCACAAGTGACAGAATCGGTCTTGTAGTATTTTCAGGTGCAGCTATGCTTCAATGCCCGCTTACTTTAGATTATTTTGCTTTAAAAGAATATTTAAACTTTATCTATGTAGATATGTTAAACGGTGTTAGCGGCACAGCTATCGGTGATGCAATCGCAGTTAGTACGCAGCATCTTAAAGAAGGTATAGCAAAAAGCAAAATTATAGTTTTGGTTACAGACGGGGAAAATAATAGCGGTACCGTTGACCCTATTGCTGCTGCTAGGGCAGCTGCGGCATACGGTATAAAAATTTATACTATTTTGATGGCAGGTGATGTAAACAATTTGCCGCTTAATTTGCCTTATAGGGATCAAATTATAGCAAGTTATCAGCAAGATATGCAAAATATGATACAGGCCAAAACTACCTTAAAAGAAATTTCAGCTATAACAGGGGCGCAATCTTATACAGCCCTTAACACTGAAGATTTAAATAATATTTATGCTCAAATTAATTCGCTTGAAAAAACTGTTTATCAGGAAATCCAAAAAATAAATTATGAAGATGCTTACCAGAATTTACTTTGGCTTTCTTTGATTTTTGCCTTGCTTGCATTTTTGGGGGGGAAGTTTATTTTTATTAAAATACCTTAAAAGCTTATGGAATTATTTGCAAATACAAAAATATTTTTTTATTTAATAGTAACCGCAATATTTATTGCAGTTATTTGGCGTATCGGTTTCTTGCGGGGGCAAAGAGTACTAAAACTGTTGTTTTCCAAAACAAATTTGGCCCTCTTAACACCGCATAGTCTTAAAATGAGAAGGCGCTTAAAAGATATATTATTTTTAAGCGGCGTATTTTTCCTTTTTATAGCTCTTGCTGGTTTACAATGGGGTAAAGAAAGACAGGAAAATGTTGCCAATTACTCACAAGCCATAATAGCTTTGGATGTCTCCTTATCAATGCAAGCACAGGATTTTAAACCTAATCGTCTTGAAAATGCAAAAATGATGCTAAAAATGCTTTTTGAAGATATTACACAAGAAAGGCTTGGCCTTATTGCGTTTACTTCCGAGGCATATATGCTTTGCCCGATTACCTCTGATTTAAACGCCTTAAAAAATTTAAGTGAACGGTTAAAAATAAATATGTTACCTGTTGAAGGTACAGCACTTGCCCCTACTATCCAGCTTGCCGCGCGTATGCTAAAACCATACTCCGGTGTAAAAGCTTTAGTATTAGTTACCGATGGGGAAGACCATAACCCGCAAGATATTGAAGAAGTTTTAAGTACCGCGCGTGAAGCAGGTATAAGAATAATTACCGTCGGTATAGGTACAACAGAGGGGGAAATTATCCCTATTCAAACCGCTAACGGAACGGAATATAAAAAAGATAAATCCGGCAAAACAGTTTTAACAAAATTAGATGAAAAATCTTTAATAAATTTGGCCTCGCAAACCGGCGGTGCATATATCAAATATACCACAGCCCAACAGGTCGCAGATGATATCGTAAATCAACTGCGCACTTTAGACAAAAATTTGATGAAAACAAATGATGTCGTCGTTTATAAGAGCAGATACCAAATACCCCTTGCTCTTGCTATAATTTTGATTATGGGGGCTTTATGCTTACCCCTTAGAAAAGGTAAAATATAAATATGAAGGTATTTTTTAGTTTTATTTTAGTATTTTTAACAATGCCGCTTTTAGCGCAAAATTCTGTTTTAAGGCAAGGCAATAAGGCCTATGACGAAGGTAAATACGGTACGGCTTTTGAGTTATATGAAAAAGCTTCTTCCAAAAAACCTGTTGAAGCGGCATATAACAGCGGTGCGGCTTTGTATAAATTGAAAGATTACGGCGCGGCTGCTTCCGCCTTTAAAAAAGCTTTAAAAGAACCTCAGAATAAAACAGAGGCTGCGTTTAATCAAAATACTTTATATAACCTAGGTAATGCCGCCTATAAAGCAGGTGATAAAGAAGCCGGTAAACAGGCCATGCGTGAGGCTATTTTGCAAAATTTAAACGATCAAGAGGCTAAACAAAATTTACAGTTTATGTTGATTGAAGAACAATCCCCGAACCAATGTGATAATCCTAATAATAATCCGCAACAAAATAAAGATAATAAGCAGGATAAACAAAAACAAGACAAGCAAAATCAGGATAAACAAAATCAAGACCAACAAAAACAGGAACAGCAGAAACAGGAACAACAGGAAAAAGAATCGTCTGCCAAAGAAGAGGCCGCAAGTGTTTTGCAAATGGCACAAGAACATAAACAAGATTTACCTAAATCTGAACAGAGGAGTAATCAAATTGAAAAAGATTGGTAATTTTTTAAAGATTTTTTGTTTAAGCGGTATATTGTTTTTAATTTGTACTTCGGTTTTAAAAGCACAAGTGGATGTTCGTGCTGATGTTAATACAACAACAGCTACTTTAAACGAAGAGATTAATTTAACTGTTTATGTAACTGCTCCTACCACTAATGTTGAAACACCGCAAATGCCGTCTTTACCTAATTTTAATATTTATTCTGCCGGTCAAAGCAGGCAGGTAAATATGCTTAATGGCAAAGTTTCCGTTAAGATGCAATTTAATTATATTTTAGCACCGCGGTTTGCCGGTAAAGCTACAATAGGTGCTTTTAAAGTTAAAATAGATGGGCAAGATTATTCAACCGAGCCGATTGAAGTTGAAATTTCAAGGGACACCCCGTCTGCACCGCGTACACAAACCCAAACCGTAGAACAAGAACAATCCAAACAACAAAATAAAAAAGAAGAATTGCGTTCTGTTGAAAATTCCGCCGCTAATTTGCCCAAGTTTTTTATGACGGCACAAACAAGCACTAAAAAAGCTTATATAAACGAACAAGTTAATTTAAAAATACGTTTTTATCAGGAACAAAGGCAAAATGTTTTAGGGCAGCCGCTGTATGATAAACCTCAAATTAAGGGTATGTTTGCGGAGGATATTGCCACAAGGCAAGGGCAGGAACGCTTCGGTAACAGACTTTATTTCTATACAGAAATTGAAAGTGCGCTTTTTGGTTTAACAAGCGGTGTAGCGGAGATAGGTTCAGCTACCGTAACATATACTTCTTCCGAAGGTATATTTGATGCTTTTGATATGTTTTTTAAGGGAGCAAACGGCGGCCAAACCCATAAAGTGGAAAGTGAAATTTTGTTTGTTGATATTTTACCTTTGCCTATTCAAAATAAACCGTCAAGTTTTTACGGTGCAGTGGGTACAGATTATGAAATTTATACATCTTTAGATTTAACCGAGGTAACTGCAGGTGAACCTATTACTTTAACCACTACGGTAAAAGGTGTCGGCAATGTAGCGGCAATAAAAGATATACCTATTCCCGATATGGGGCCAAGTTTTAGGGTATATGAAACATCTTCTAATTTAAAAAATAAAATTTCTTCCGGAAAATTAACCGGTACTAAAGTCTATAAAACTGTTATTGTTCCCAGAGCTTCAGGCAATTACGAGATACCGCAAATTAAATTTTCTTTCTTTGATATTAATACAAAAACTTATAAAACTATTACAACAGAAACTTTAACTTTAAAGGTATTACCGTCTACTGCCGAAGATTCAAAAACTTTATCTTTCTCCGGCAAAAACGAAGGTCAAACCGAACATAATATACAGCAAATAACAAAAGATATCAGTTATTTGAAAAACCGCCCGCAAAGTATGTTTACGGTATTTGTTTTAAAAGTTGCTGATTTCGGTAATAAAAATTTTTATGCACTTGCTTTAGTGCTTTTGGCTTTATTAATATCTTTGTTTAGAAAAGGTAATATTTCCCTAACAGGTAATTTGAAATATTATTTAAGATCTAAAAGAAGCATTAAACAAGCCACTTCGGTAGAGGAATTACCTGAAATATTAAAAAATTACCTTGAAGCCAAGATGAAAGCTCAAATGGGTTTAATGAATATTGAAGATGTGTGCAAAAAATTAAAATTAAGTGATTTAATAAGCAGTAAATTAATTTATTTGTGGAACTATTTCGCTATGTTAAAGTATTCACCTAATTCTAAATTAAATACTGAAAATAATTTGAAAGAGGAAAAGGCAAAACTCCTTTTCCTATTATCCGCTTTGGAGAAAGAGATAAAATGAAATATATTTTAACCTTAATTTTATTATTTACCTTTTGCCCTTTTTTACAAGCGCAAAGCAAAACCGCACAGGATTTTTTTAATGAAGGTAATTATTTGGGTGCTGTTAGTGTATATCAAAAACAAATTGATAAAGGTAATAATGATGCTTATGCCTATTATAACCTTGCTAATAGTTATTTTAAAGCCGGTGATTTAGATAAAGCATTAGTTAATTATTACAGGGCTTTTAGGCTAAACCCGCGTGATAAGGATATAATTAATAACCTGTCCTTTACTTTGGAAAAGACGGGCCAAGCTTTAATACCCGATAATATGCCAAAAAGTGTATTCTATGCTTATCATTATTTTTCCCTTCAGGAAATTAAAGGCCTTGCCTTTATAGGATTGTGGGCAGTTGCTATTATGTTAACTTTTTTGGTATCTTTTAAGTATAAGCCTTTTTTGGTTAAGATATTGCTTGTAAGTGTTTGTTTTACATTATTCTTTACAGGTTTATATTTTATAAGAGCCAAAAAAGATTTGCAAGACTTAGCGGTAGTAACCGCACCTAGAGCAGAACTTAGGAGCGGACCTTCGGATAATTTCCCGGTTGCTTTAAATGTACCTAGGGCTCAAATCTTGCAAATACACGATAAGAAAGGGGACTGGCTTGAAGTCTCTTTAACAGAAAGCGGTGCTTTAAATTGGGTACAAAGGAAGTTTATAGAGGTTATATAGGAGAATTTATGTTTACTAAAAATGAAACTAAAGAACTTATTGAAGTTTTAACTTATGTCGGTGATAATTTAGGGCCGCAAATTGAAACATTGGCTAAAGAAATCGTAAAATCTTTAAAAGCCGGCGGCAAAGTAATTTTAATGGGTAACGGAGGTAGCGCAGGGGATGCCCAGCATATTGCAGCCGAATTCGTAGGAAGATATAAAAAAGAGCGCAAAAGTTACCCTGCTTTAGCCTTAAATGCAAATACATCCTCAATTACCGCGATAGGTAATGATTATGGCTATGAGGATACTTTTTCCAGACAAGTGGAAGGTTTTGCAAAAGCAGGCGATGTCGTTATAGGTATATCAACTTCCGGCAATAGCGCAAATGTTTATAAAGCACTTGAACTTGCCAAAAAATTAAATTGTTATACCGCAGCTTTTTTAGGTAAATCAGGCGGAACTATAAAAGATATTGCTGATTTGCCTATAATAGTTAAATCAAATAATACCCCGCGTATACAAGAGTGCCATATTTTTATGGGCCATACTCTCTGTGAACTTGTGGAAAAGGAGTTATAATGATTGTAGCTTTGGGTTGTGATCACGGCGGTTTTATTTTAAAGCAAGCGGTTGTAGATACCATTAATCAGCTTGGTTTTAAAATACTTGATTTCGGTACAAATTCACGTGATAGTGTGGATTACCCTGATTTTGCAATTAAAGTAGCAAAAGCCGTAATTTCAGGGCAAGCGCAACGCGGTATTTTGATGTGCGGTAGCGGCATCGGCGTTTGTATTACTGCAAATAAATTTAAAGGTATTTATGCAGGTATTGCAAATGATACTTATAGTGCTGCCCAAGGTGTAGTACATGATGATATGAATATATTATGCCTTGGTGGAAGGGTGATTTCAATAGTTCAGGCACAAAGTATAACTGAGGCATTTTTAACTGCCGGTACAGATGGACGGGAAGACCGCCATATAAGGCGTATTAGGAAGATTTTAGAAGTGGAAAATAAGAATTTTAAATAAAAATAAGAGGTTTTTATGCAAATAAATCTAAATAATCAGGCACAAACTATCGTAGAAGAAGGTTTAAAAAAATTAAAAGCATTAAATTTCAAAGAACGCTTTTATAAACACGATGCAACATTATGGAAAACCGAAAAAGAACATACCGATATTATAAATAATTCACTCGGTTGGACAAATGTTTATGATTGGACTTTAACAAAGGTTGCGGAAGTCAAAAGTTTCGTAGAAGAAGCCAAAAAAGAATTTAACTCCGTAGTTTTAATGGGTATGGGCGGTTCTAGCTTAGCGCCGGAAGTTTTGCGCGTAATTTTCGGTAAAAAAGACGGTTACCCTGTTTTGCATGTATTAGATACTACAAACCCCACAAAAGTACTTGAAGTGACCTCTAAAATTGACCTTGAAAAAACTTTGTTTATTTTTGCAAGTAAATCAGGCGGCACTGTTGAACCATCTTCTCAATTTGCATATTTTTACGGTTTACTTTCAAATAAAATTAAAGATGCGGGCAAAAATTTTATTGCTATAACCGACCCCGGTACAGGTTTAGTTAAACTTGCCGAAGAAAAACATTTTAGAAAAATTTTTATAAATAAAGCAGATATTGGCGGGCGCTTTTCAGCTTTATCTTTATTCGGTATGGTGCCTGCCGCACTTGCCGGTATAGATATTGAAAAGCTATTGCGTGCAGCAAAAGAGGCCGGTGATGTCTTCCAAGAAACAGATAATAACCCCGCTTTCATTTTGGGCGCTTTAATGGGCAAAGCATATCTTGAAGGTAAAGATAAATTAACCTTGCTTATGCCGAAAGAAGTATCTGTTTTCGGTTTATGGGTGGAACAACTTATAGCGGAATCAACCGGTAAAGAAAATAAAGGTATTTTACCTGTCGTTTGTCAAGAAGTGGCAAATGAAAAAGATTACCTTGATGACAGGTTCTTTGTGTCCTTTAATTATCTAGGCAAAGGTTTTAAAAATAATTTTAAAATGCTGCCTTATATGGGCGTTGATGTCGAAGATAAATACCAAATCGGTGCACAGTTTTTGTTCTGGGAAATTGCAACAGCCGCAGCCGGTGCAATAATGAAAATTGACCCTTTTGACCAGCCCAATGTCCAACTTTCTAAGACGATTACAAAAAACATTTTGGCATCTTTAGCAGAAGGTAAAAAAGACGAAGCTGCAAAAGCAGAATTTTTGGTTTCCAAAAATTTACAGGGTGAAATTTCAAAGAAACATTTGTTCTCCGATATTGCAAAACTTGCTTCTGCAAAAGATTATTTCGCTTTGCTTGCTTATTTGCCTGAAAGTGAAAAGTTGACTGAGATTTTTAGTAAAATTAAAGACAATTTATTTAAGGTAACACATTGCGCCGCAGTGTTCGGCTATGGTCCCCGTTATTTACACTCAACGGGCCAGCTCTTTAAAGGTGATGCGGGTAAAGGTATATTTGTAGTGTTTTCCTCTGAACCTGAAAAGGATGCAACTATTCCTAATCAACCTTATACCTTTAACGATTTGTGTCAAGCCCAAGCTTTAGCAGATTTTAAAGCACTTGAAGAAAAGGGCCGCCGCGTCGTAAAAATTCATTTACCAGCTGATGCGGAAAAAGCATTAAAAGAATTGTTGAAAACATTTTAATTGGAGGAAGTATGATAGTAACAAAAACAAAGAAAACCTTAACAAAAAAGGTTGCAACCAAAGTAAAAAAGGTAAATTCAAGAGTAAAAACTTTGGCGTCAAACCTCGTTAAGAATAAAAAGAATAATTGCAAAACAACTTGTAAACAGGAAACAAAAATAACTTGCAAAAATATTTGTATAGATTATCCGCAAAATAATGAAACTGTTTTTTGCGGGCATTATTGTTTCCGTTTAGGTTCCATAAAACCTTGCTCTGCAATGCAAGTTTCAATTAATGGCGGAGAATGGCAAAATTGCCGTCAGGCCAACGGTTATTGGTGGTTTGATTGGTGGAATTTTAACACCGGCAATTTTTACCTTGAAGCAAAAGCTTATGTAGACGGTAAAGAAGAACAAACCGCAAAACGCAAATTCAAAGTAACTTTATAAAATCTTGAAAAAAGTTTATTTACAAAATTACGGTTGCCAAATGAATGAAGCAGATTCAGAAGAAATGCTGCTTCATTTGTTTGGTTTTGGGTATCAAAAAACATCTGTTTTAAGTGAAGCCGATTTGGTCTTAATTAATACTTGTACAATCCGCGATCATGCCGAACACCGCGCTTTATCTTATCTTGGCCGCCTTGCAAAATGGAAAGCGGAAAAGCAGGGCCGCAAAATTATTTTTGCAGGTTGTGCGGCGCAGCGCCTTGGCAAAAAAGTTCAAAAACGTTTCCCGCAAGCGGATATTGTTTGCGGTGCAAAATCACTAGATAAATTCCCCGAAATTTTGGAAAATAGTACTTTATTTAAACCGGTTAATACCATAAATTTACAAAAAGAAAATTCAAAAAAAATTACAGGCCAAGTAAGCATTATGCGCGGCTGCAGCTGTAAATGTGCTTATTGCATCGTGCCTTATGTGAGGGGGGAAGCATCTTCAATTGCGCCTGAAATTATTTTGGAAAATTGCCGTAATAAAGCAAAAAATCACCCGGAAATTATGTTACTTGGACAGACGGTAAACGCCTATAATTACAAAGGTTTTACCTTCTCAAAATTGCTTGAAGAAGTTTGCAAAATTCCGGAAGTTAAACGCGTGCGTTTTTTAAGCCCGCACCCTGTTTTTATTAAAGAAGATTTTTATAAAGTCGTGCAAGATAACAAAAAAATTGCAAGGCATTTACATTTGCCTTTACAAAGCGGCAGTAGTAAAGTTTTAAAAGATATGAAGCGGCTTTATACGGCTGAAGAATATTTTGATATCATTAAAAATTTAAAACAACTTGATTTTTTGATAAGTACAGACATTATTGTCGGCTATCCAACAGAAACGGAAGAAGATTTTAAACAAACCCTAAACCTTGTCAAAAAGTGTAGTTTTAGCTTCGCTTATTGCTTTAAATTTTCGCCGAGGGCAGGCACGCCTGCGGCGGAACTTAAAGAAATACCGCAAGAAATAGTGGAAAATCGCTTAAATATTTTGTTAAATGAAATTAGGGAGTGTTCCGCAGTGGCCTATAAAAGCCGCATCGGCAAAACGGAAGAAATTTTGTTTGAGACAAAAAACTCCGGCCGGACATCAGGGAATTTGTGGTACAGGACTACAACCCCTAGAGAAACCGGCAGTATAGAAGAGATTTTAATAAAAGACAGTAATGGTAAAATTTTGAAATGAGAGGTCTTGCTTATGAGTAAAGATAAAAATTTTGTTGAACGCCGCCGCCATCCGCGTGTGCCGGTAATCAGCAATATTGTTGAACCGATTGATTTGACTTATACCGATGATAGTGACGGTAAAGTCCACCAAATTGCAGCTGTTTTGGCGGATTTATCTGCATCAGGTATGCGTATAGTATCATTTTTAAAAGCGCCTGTTGCCGGTATTATGCATATTAAAATGGAAATTCCCACCATCGGTAAATTTGATGTGGAAGCCAAAACCGCATGGGTTCGCCAAAAAGGGCCGGTTTATACTATCGGTATAGAATTTACAAAAATTGATAAAACCGTTTCCGATAAAATTATGGCACTTGCCAATGATTTTTTGGATTGTAACACCCGCATAATGTTGCGCTTGCCGGAAGTTTGTGTTCCTAATTGTAAATGCCAAAGTATTTGCAATAAAATTCAAAAGGACGAAACTTTATTTAAGTGAGCAAAAACTTACCAATAATAATTTCAGGCCCAACTGCCGTCGGTAAGACGGCAGTTGCTTTACGCCTTGCCAAAGAATTAAATTACAGTATTATTTCAGTCGATTCCCGCCAAATTTATAAAGGTTTAAATGTCGGCACTGCCGCCCCGCTCGGAGAGTGGAAAGGGGGGAAATATCTTGTTGAAGGCGTACCTTATTATTTGGTAGATTTTTTGCCGATAGACGAAGTTTTTGATGTTTCGCGCTTTATTTCTATGGCGCGCGAAATTGCGGAAGAAGAAAATAATAAAGTAATTTTTGCAGGCGGTAGCGGGATGTATTTTCAAAATTATTTTTGCGGTATGGATAATTTACCGAAAGCTGATTTAATTTTGCGTGCCCGCCTCGCACGTGAAGCCGATATGCATGGGCGCGAGTATTTGCATAAACGTTTGCAGGAAGTTGATCCGCAAAGTGCAAAGGAAATACCCTTTCAAAACATACACCGTCTAATACGCGCTTTGGAAATTTATGAATTAACAGGCAGACCGGCATCTGCATTAAAAAGCGGTAAACTAAAGCAAGAGATAGCAAAAGATAAAGCATACTTTTTCTATTTGGATATGCCAAAAGAAAAATTATGCGAACGCATTGTTTTGCGTACGGAACAAATTTTTGAACCGATGGTTAAAGAGGCAGAAAACGCCCTAAATTTAGGTTTTAAAGAGTTTTCACCCGGGCTTAAGAGTTTGGGCTACCCGCAAGCCATAAGTTATTTAAAAGGCGAAATTTCTGCAAAACAAGCAAAAGAACAAATTGTAATTTTAACCCGCCAATATGCCAAACGCCAACGTACATGGTTTGGCCGCTATCAAGAAAAGCAAATAATAAATTGCGAAAATAAGATGGGAACAAATATTGTTGAAGAAATATTGAATCTAATATAAAATACCCCCGGTTTTGCCGGGGGATATTAATTTGGATAACTTATTTAATTTTTAGAAACTGCTTACTTCCATTTGCTTTAAAAAGTCCTTGTTGGACTTGGTAGCAGATAACTTTTCAAGAAGTAAACTCATCGCATCAATGGAACTTAACGGTGATAAAATTTTACGCAGTATCCAAGATTTGTTAAGTTCATCTTCGGTAAGCAGTAAATCTTCCCTTCTGGTTGAGGTGCGGTTAATATCAATTGCAGGGAAGATGCGCCTATCGGCAAGTTTCCTGTCAAGGTAAATTTCGCTGTTACCGGTGCCTTTAAATTCTTCAAAGATGATTTCATCCATACGGCTGCCTGTTTCCACCAAAGCGGTTGCAATAATGGTAAGAGAGCCGCCTTCTTCAATATTTCTTGCTGCACCGAAAAAGCGTTTAGGGCGTTGTAAAGAAGTTGCTTCAAGACCGCCTGTTAAAACGCGGCCGCTTGCCGGTGTTACTGTATTATATGCACGGGCAAGGCGGGTAATAGAGTCAAGCAAAATAACGACATCTTTACCGTTTTCCACACTGCGTTTTGCTTTTTCAATTACCATTTCGGCAACTTGCACATGGCGTTCTGCCGGTTCGTCAAAGGTAGAGGCCAAGACCTCGCCTTTAACGCTGCGGCTCATGTCGGTAACTTCTTCGGGACGTTCGTCAATTAATAGCACCAAAAGTTCAACTTCTTTATGGTTTGTTGTCAAAGAATTTGCCAAATTTTGAAGCATAATTGTTTTACCGGTTTTAGGGGCTGCCACAATCATGGCGCGCTGGCCTTTACCGATAGGGGACATCAAATCAATTACACGCTGTGTGTTTGAATTTTTATCAAGTTCAAGCACAAATCTTTCATTAGGATATAACGGCGTTAAGTTTTCAAAAAGCGGGCGGCGGAAAATTTTATCCGCATCAATATCATTAACTTTTTGGACTTGTAGCATAGCAAAAAATCTTTCATTATCTTTTGGTGGGCGGATTAAACCTTCAATTTTATCACCCTTCCTTAAACCAAAGCGTTTTATTTGGGAGGGGGAAACATATATATCTTCCGCGCCTGCCAAATAATTGTTTTCTTCGGAACGCAAAAAGCCAAAGCCGTCCGGTAGAATTTCCAAAACACCGCCGCCGTAAACGGATCCATTTTGTTTTGCTTGCACAGCAATAATTTTGCCGATTAACTGTTGTTTACGAAGGCCGGAAATATCTTCAATATTGTAATTGATGGCAAGTTTTGTAAGGTCTGCAACACTTAAAGCTGAAAGTTGCCTTGCGTCCATCGGTTTTGCACCGTTCGGGCGTTGCGGTAAGGGTTGCTGATAACGGCGATTATTATTAAATTGCCTTTGCTGATTGTAGCGGTCTTGTCCGGGGCGTTTATCTTGCGTTGTTTGCGCCGGTGCTTGTGCAGTTGTTTGTTGCGGTGCTTGTTCCTTGATTTCCGTTGTTTGCGCCGTTTCTTTAACTGCGTCTTTTGTTTCTTTAACTTCTTTTACTTCTTTATTTTCTTTAGCTTTAGAGGTCTTGGAAGTTTTTGTTTCTTTTACTTCCTTAACTTCTTTAGCGTCGGTAGGTTTTGTTTCGGTAGGTTTTACTTCTTTGTTTTCCATAAGTTATCCTCATTATTATTTTTTAAAGTTTTATAAAGGCGCGTAATTTTACTGCGTAAATTTACAAGCGGGCCTTCATTAAAAATTATTATATCGGCGCGTTCGGCCTTTTCCGCCATCGGCAGTTGGGTTTGTTCGCACCAATTAAAATAGCTTTCGGTTGTACCTCTTTTTAAAGCTCTTTTTAAGCGCTTTTTATAAGAGGTATAAACGCAAATCGTTAAATCAAAACTGTCCTCTAACCCCTTTTCAAAAAGCAAAGGTACGGCAAAAACTGTAATTTTTTTAGTCGTATTTTTTATTATTTCTTTTGCTTCTTTTAAAACTAAAGGGTGCAACATATTTTCAAGTTGTTTTAACTTTTCTTTGTCTTGTAAAATAATTTGTGCAAGTTGCTTATTATCGTCTGTACCAAAGGCACTTTTGATTTTTTCTTTTAAAGCTGCGCGGTGTTTTGCGGCAAGTTTATCTGCGCAAATTGTTTCAGCACCAAGCGCGGCAAATTCTTCCAAAGCGGCAGTTTTACCGCTTGCAACGGCACCGCTTAAAGCAATCACAAGTTTACCGTCTTGATGGAAATTTAAATCTGCGTTCATAAAACAGACCCCATATTATTTAAATTTTTCCCTGCTTTTGCTTTTGCCACTAAAGGAACTTTTAAGGTTAAAGCATTTTCCATTTTTGCCGTTGCCCATACGGAAAATGTTTTAAGTTTTTCTTCCGGCAATTCAAAAACAAGTTCATCGTGGATTTGCAAAAGTAAATTTATGTCTTCGGGGAGTTCTTTATAAATATCAAGCATAGCCTTTTTAATAATGTCTGAAGAACCGCCCTGAACGATAGTGTTTACCGCCGCACGCGAGGCAAAACTTACCATGCGCGGATCAGAATCCTGAAACTCCGGTAAATATCTTATATGCCCAAGCAAAGTGGTAACATAACCGTTTTTGCGGGCATCTGCTACCGTCTTATTTATCCAAGATTTTACGGTATCATAACGCGCAAAATAACTGTCAATATATTCTTTTGCCTGCGTCATGGTTATACCTAAACTTTGGGAAAGGGCCATAGGCCCTTGCCCGTAAACTATGCCGAAATTTATGCCCTTTGCGTGTGCGCGGTCCTCTTTAGTAACTTCGGCAATCGGTTTATTAAAAACTTCTGAAGCGGTGCGGGTGTGGATATCGTCTAAACTTTTAAAAGCGTGTATTAAAGTTTCGTCTTGCGAAACATGTGCAAGCACGCGCAAATCAATTTGGGAATAGTCTAGTGAAAGCAAAACTTTGCCTTCACCTGCGCAAAATGCTTGGCGTATTAAGCGGCCCTTTTCCGAGCGCGCCGGAATATTTTGTAAATTTGGGTTAAAACTTGAAAGGCGGCCTGTTACCGTCCCTGTCTGATTAAAATTTGTATGCACTCGGCGTTTATCATCTGCCAAATTTAGCAAAGCATCAACATAGGTTGCTTTTAATTTTGAGGCCTCGCGGTACTTTAAAATAAGTTCGCAAACAGGGTGGAATTTTTTAAGGCCTTCCAAAGTTTCTTCGTCGGTAGAATAGCCGGTTTTTGTTTTACGTATTACCGGTAATTTTAATTTTTCAAACAGTAAAACGCCAAGTTGTTTTGGAGAATTTATGTTTACTTGCCCACCTACAAGTTTATCAATTTCTTTTTGTGTTGTTTCCATTTCAGATGATAAAAGCAAAGCCAAAGTTTTAAGCCAGGTTATATCAACTTCAATGCCATCCGTTTCCATAGCAAGCAAAACACTTTCAAGCGGTGTTTCAATTTCTTTAAACACTTTTGCTTGCGCGCTTGTGTTTAAAATATTTTCAAAATGTTTTTTTAAATTGAAAATATTTTTTGTGTAAAGTGCAAATTTTTCATTTATTTCTGCGTCGGGGTTAATAGATGTTTTTAAATTTGATTTAATCAAATTTGTTAAACTGAAATCTTGCGCAGGGTTTAAACAATAAGCGGCGAGTTCAAAATCAAAAACATTTAAAAAAGTTTGTTTTTTGGGTGCAATATTTAGAGTTCGTAAAGTATATTTTAAGTCGTGTGAAAGTTTTAGTGTCTGATTATCTTGTACTATTTGGGTTAAAGTTTCTTTTCCTTCCGGTGTAATTTCTTGTATTTTTTTAATTGCAAAGTCCTTATCATTTAAGGCAAGCAATAAATTATCCTCTTCGGCGTAAATAAATATTTCAAAAGCACCGCGCGCCTTGCTTAAAATTGTTTTAAAATCCTGGGGACGTGGTAAAACTGTTTCTTGTTTTTTAGGGGATACTTCATTGAAATCGCCGAATAATTCGCCTTGCGTAAAAAGTTCCGCTTTCGGTTCTTGCTCTGTTTGTTTTTGTGATTCTTTTAGGAAATTATTTAAGTTTTTAAATTCAAAACGTTCGGCAAAGGCCTTAACCTCGTCTAAATTCGGGGGGGAGACCTTAAAATCGTCAAACTGTAAATCAAGCAAATTATCTTTAAGTAAAATAAGTTGTTTTGAAAGTTTGGCGGATTCTTCGCCATTTAAAATTTTCTTTTTTAATGCGTCTTTTAATTTGGGGTCATTATTTTTTGCGGCCTGAATAATATTTTCTACTGTTCCAAAAGTGCTAACCAAGGTTTGAGAACTTTTTGCGCCGATACCTTCAACGCCGGGCACATTATCGGAACTGTCACCCAAGAGTGCCAAATAATCAGCCATATATTTGCAAGGTACGCCGAATTTATTTTGGCAAACGCCGTCATCTCTATAATCATCTTGCGGCGAGCCGGACCAAAGTTTAACATGCTCGCCAACAATTTGGTAAATATCTTTATCGCTTGTAATGATTATTGTATCAATATTATCTTTGCCGGCAATTTTGGCACAGCTTGCCATAAGGTCATCTGCCTCAGCACCTTGAAGGGCAATAACTTTAAGACCAAGAGCGGTACAAACATCACGTGCAATTTTAAGTTGGTTTACAAGTGCTTCATCCGTAGGTGGACGGTTGGCTTTGTATTCTTTAAAAATTTCGTGTCTAAATGTCGGGCCTTTAGAATCAAAACAAACTGCAATGTGTGTCGGCTTTTTATTTTCCAAAAATTTCAGCAGCCAATTTACAAAACCGTACAATGCCCCCACTTCTTCGCCTTTTGCGGAAGTTAACGGCGGTAAGGCGTGATAGTTCCTGTGTAAAATACCGTGTGCGTCAATAATAAAGAATTTTTTATCTGGCATAGGCCTTTAAAAAACTGTTAAATTTTTGGGAAACCCCGTTTCGGGAAAGTTGCCCGCCCTTTAGAGCGGGCTATTGATAAGAATATATTACAAATAATTAGAGCAACGCGTCAAGTTGTTTTTTGATTTCTTCTTTGCTTTGAAGACCGTTTAAGGTAACTTCCGGCGTGCCGTTTTTAAAGATAATTACAGTCGGAATAGAGGAAATTTGAAATTTCCCGCTTTGTTCCGGTGCTTCATCTGTATTTATTTTGCAAATTTTTGCTTTGCCTTCATATTCTTTGGCAATTTCTTCAATGACGGGCCCAAGCATTCTGCAAGGTCCGCACCAAGGTGCCCAAAAATCTACCAAGGCGACACCTGAATATTTTAAAACTTCTTGGTCAAAGTTTGAATCGTTTAATTGTAGTTCCATAGTAACCTCTTAAGTAAGAATCTCTTAATTAAAGAATAGAATTTATTATCTTAAATGTCAAGAAAAATTTATTAACAAATGTATTATTTATTTTTCTTGTACCACAATGTTATGTTCAGCACAAAGTGATACTATTTTGTCATAATCTACTTTAACTATGTCTTTTAAACTCGCTACATGTGTAATGCCATCTTTTAAGGTAAATACTAATGTTGGTTGTACTCCGTCAATTTGACCTAAATTTCTAAGTTCTTTGCGTATTTCGCGTATTCCAATCCATTTAATTGCTACTGAAGGATGATTTATAGGGGTAAAAAATACACTATCAGGTGCAATAATAATTGCAGGCAATGGTTTAAAAAAACTTTTGCCTAACATAATTACAAATACCCAAGCCGGTAATGTCATAAAAAACCACCCTACACTATCAATTGATTTAGAGAAATATCCTAATATAATTCCTATGCTTAATACGATTGCCCCGAATAAACTCCAGATACGCCCTTTTTTGAAAAACAAATAAACGCCATCAAATCTCTCTTCACAATTAGATTTACCCATAGGCCAAGGTTTAGAAATTTCTAAATTTTTCTTTTCAATAGGAGGTGTAGTTATTTTTAAATTGTGTTCTTCTAAGATATTGCGTAATCGGTATTTATCCCCGGAATCAGTAAATGAAGATAAATTGAACTGGTATATTATGTTGTCTTTAGTTTTAAAAAGTAACATATCTGCAATATAATGAGTTCTTCTTCCTCCCGCCCACATTTTGTCATAATAAACATTTTCTATTTGATCCCAATATAATTTAATAGAACTATTAAAAATTTTATTATGGCGAATGAATTTAACCCCTTTTTGAGATATTATAAAACGTGGAGATGGTTTAAAATAACTTTTAAATAGCATAATATCCATAACTACAAAAGGTGTTGCCATAAAGATATACATCCAACTGTCACCTTCTGTAAACGGAATTGCAAAATACATAACTATTATGATTATAGCTAAAACAACTCCGCCAATTAAACTCCAAATGCCATAATCATTATAAAAAGCAATATCTCCGTTCGGTAATTTTTTCATAATTACTCCCTTTCTTAATACTTTACCTTATCTTTTTTGCTTGTCCAAATTTTAAATGGCTCGGACGCATCTTTTAAAGGTAAATGATGCGTCTTAATTTTGCGCTTATTTTGCGGTAAGGCGATTTCTTTATATATAAAACTGTCGTCAAAACCGGCACGCGCGGCAATATTCTTTTCCGCCGCATAAAATAATGCTTTCGGGCGTGCCCAATAAATTGCACCAAGGCACATAGGGCATGGCTCGGCACTTGCATAAATCGTGCAACCCTTTAATTGAAAGTCCTTTAATTTTTTGCATGCTTTGCGTATGGCATTAACTTCCGCATGTGCTGTCGGGTCCTTTGCACTTGTAACGGTATTATGTGCTTTTGCAAGAACTTTACCGTCTTTAACAATAACCGCACCGAAAGGACCGCCTTTACCGCTTTTTGCGCTTTTTTGCGCCAAAGTTATAGCCATTTCCAAGAATTTTTCGTGTTCCGATAATTTTGTCATATTAGTCCTCCCTATAATGTGTGCCTAAACTGTGTTTGTTTTTTAATGCACCGTAAGTTACAAGCAAGGCGGTTTGTGCACCGTCACGCAGGTGCAATAATTCGGGGGTTAATTTGCAACCTTTGTAAAAAACATCAATTTCATTTTTTAAATGCCTTAAAATCTTTTCAGCACGCGTCAAGCGGTCTTTACTGCGTATTAAGCCCACATAATTCCACATAGTATTTTTTATGACGGAAATATCTTGTAAAATTAAATTTATATCAGGGTCTTTTTCTGCCATACGCCACTCTTTTGGGGCAGGCAAGTAGAATTTTTTTGTTTTTATTTCTTTAATGTCTGCCTCCGCACAAAGTGCGGAAAAGGCAACCGCTTCAAGTAAAGAAGAACTTGCCAAACGGTTTGCACCATGAAACCCTGTGCAGGCACATTCGCCGACGGCATTTAAATTTAAAATATTTGTGCGCCCCTGTAAATCAGTAAAAATACCGCCGCAAAAATAGTGCATGGCAGGCATTACAGGTATCGGTTGCTTTGTAATATCTACACCGCTCTTTAAACAGGTTTTGTAAATGTTTGGAAAGCGGTTTTTAATAAATTCCGGCTTCATTGATTTTAGGGAAAGATAAACGCAATCATCTTTGGTTTTAAGGCGTTCATGTTCAATGGCGCGGGCAACAATATCACGCGGGGCAAGGTCCTTCAATTTATGATAATTTTGCATAAAAGGCTTGCCGTATTTATTGATTAAAATTGCGCCTTCGCCGCGGACTGCTTCTGAAATTAAAGCATTTCTGTCACCTAAGGCAAAAACCGTCGGGTGAAACTGTGTATACTCCATATTTATCACGCGTGCTCCGATGCGGTAAGCCATCGCAATACCGCTGCCGTAAAGCGTATCAACATTTGTTGTGTATTTAAAAATTTGGCCAAGCCCACCGGTAGCAAGCACAGTTTTTTTAGCAACAACCGCAAAAACATTTTTGGTTTTATTATCTAAAATATATGCGCCAAAACAAGTTAAAGGCTTATATAAATCTTGCGGGTTTTGGGAGTTGTGTGATAAAGTTAAAAGGTCAATTGCCGACGCGTTTTCAATAATTTTCACATTTTTTAATTTTTTTAATGCGCTTTGCATAGCATCAATCATTGCTTTGCCGGTCGCATCTTTACTGAATAATATGCGGCGTTTTGAGTGGGCCGCCTCTTTAGTTAATGCAAATTTACCGTCGGCACTTTTATTAAAATCAGTTTTGAAGTCCTTGATAAAATATTTTTCAATTACTTTAAAACCCTCTCGGCAAGCGGTTAAAACCGCTTCTTCATTGCACACGCCGCAGCCGGCGCGTTGTATGTCTTTTAGGAGTAATTTAAAATCGGGTTTATCTTCGTAAATTATGCCGCCTTGCGCTAAAGAACTATCGCAATTTGTTAATTTATCAGCAGAAATTAAAGTGCATTTTAAGCCGGCTTTACCCAAAATATAGGCATAAAGTGAACCCGCAATACCGCTGCCGATAACTAAAACATCTGTCTTTATTGTTTTCATATTAACTCCTAAAAAATAAACCCTTCAAGATTTTTTGCAAGTAGGGCATAATTTTTTGCCGGCACTTCTTCTGCCCTAGATGAAACTTTTAAACCCGAACTAACTAAAATTTTTGCTAATGCAATTTTATCTTTTTTAAACTTTTCCGTTAATGCATTAAGCACGGTTTTACGGCGGTAAGAAAATGCTGTTTTAACCGTTTCTTTAAAGTTAGCATAATGCGCGGCATTTGTAAATAGTTTTTGCGGGCGCGGTGTTATAAACAAAACTTCGCTTTCCACTTTAGGCGGTGGGTTAAAACTACCTGGGCTTACTCGGCAAACAGGGCGGCATTGTGCAAGTGCTTGAAATAAAACACTTAAAGCACCGTAATGTTTACTTTCGGGTAAAGCATAAAGTTTTTGCGCTTGCTCACGTTGAAACATAAAAGTTGCCGACGCAAAATTTTCTAATTCCAAAACTTTTAGTAAAATTTGCGCTGCATCAATATATGGTAAATTGCTAATGAAATTCAGTTGTTTTTCTTTATTTAAAAATTGCAAATCAAGGTCAAGGAAATTGCCTTCAATTATTTTTACAGATGCCCAATCAGGTAAAGTTTGGTTTAGTTTTTTTACCATTAAAGGGTCAATTTCTACGACGGTAAAATTTTGAACACCGCGCTCAATTAAAGCTAAAGTCAAAGCGCCTTCACCGGGACCTATTTCAATTAAAGTACCGTTTAAATTTTCCACAGCGGTATCAATAATTTTATTTATTATTCCTTTATTAACTAAAAAATGTTGGCCGTATTTTTGCATAATTAATCCTTAAAAATTTCTATATTACTTTTTATAATTTTATTTTCCGGGTCTTCTTTCAAGGCAAGGTTATAAAGTTCTTGGGCATGTGTTTCGTCGCCCAAAACCACAAAAGCGGTACCTCGTGCAAGATATGCAAGTGCCTTTTCCTGTTTTGTTTGCGCTTTTGTTTGTGCCGTTTCCAAAATTTTAAGTGCGTCACCGGCTTGCCCTAAAGTTAAATTTACAAGAACAAGGGCCATAGCATTTGCGAAATTTTGTTCCTTTTCAAAACGCGCAGTTACCGTTGGTAAAATATCTTCCATAAAGCGAATCCAACCCTTGCCTGCAACCCAAAGGCCCATATCATTACCGACCATATAAGGGTTATAACCGGCTTTGGAATTTTTCATTGTTGAAAGGCTTGAAAGCCCTGTTTCCGCATCTTTCAAAGAGTTTGGGTTTTGCATCGGTGTGGATGCTTTTAAAGCCATTTTTACTTGATATTCTTGCCCTGCGTTTTGAAGCAAATTATTTAAACCCGTAAAAATATTTTCAAGTTGTTTTTTACGGGTTTCTTCATCTGATGAAATTAAAATAAAACTTCTTTCAAAGGTGGTGGTACTTAAGGCTTTTTCTTGTTCCATTACGGCATTTGCAAAAGCACTTTTTACGCCTTCTTGTTTTTTGTTTTCTTTTAAGGTGCTTGGTTTTTGTTTCGGCTCTAAAACGACTTCCGCTTCAATATTTATTTGCTTTGAAGATGGTACTTTTCTAAGACGGTTTTTAAAACTTTCAAGTTGTGGGTTTTTAAATTGTTGCGGTAAAGTTTGTTGGGTTTTATTTTTGTTTTTGTTTTTATCTTTTTTATTTTGTTTATTATCTGTGTTTTGTGCCTGATTTTCAGAGCCGCTATAAGTTAAAGATAAAGCAAGCCCACCATCTTCAAGAGGAGAAATTAAAAACCCTTGCGGAATTATGGAAAGGGCTTGTTCAGCGTCACCATTTTCCAAAAGCAAATTGATTAAACGCGCCCTGGCAACGGAATCTCCGGCTTTTAAACGAAGTGCTTTTTTATAATTTATTTCCGCTTTATTTTCACTGCCCATTTTTTCTTCCAACACGGCTAAAGATAAAAGTGCTTCCTCGTAATTCGGGTATAAAGTAAGTGCTTGTTTAAAGGCATCTTTTGCATTATGATCGCGCCCAAGTATTTCAAGCAAAGAGCCTAACTGATGGAAATAAAGAGGATTGCGTTTATCTAAATCAGTAGCGGTGCGGAAGTGGAAAAGTGCTTCTTCATAATTATTTAAAGCGGCGTAAGTTGAACCTAAATTCATATGTGTATCAGGGCGGTTCGGGGCATATTTTAAGGCTTCTGTAAAACATTTTAGAGCGTCTTTGATTTTGCCTTGCCAGGCATAAGCAATCCCTAGTAACTGGTGGGCTTCTGGATTTTTAGGGTCAAGTTTTAAAGCGGTTAGATATTCCGCAATTGCCGGCTGAACTTGCCCTTGCCAATAAAGTGAAATACCTAGAAAGATGTGTGTATAAGGTTCTTTTGGATTTTTTACTACGGCTTTTGCAAAAATTTGCGCGGCTTCTTTATAACGTGCGGCTGCCAAATCACCTAATCCCTGACGGAGGTTTTCTTTGCTTTGTACTTTCATTAGGGATTCCCAATAAGTTGGGTATCTATCATTTAGGTTTGCTTCTTCGCCGTTAACCCCAAAGCCTGAACCGCCCAAAAATTGCGGCAAAGCTGCAACAATTTGTTGGGTTAAACTTAATGAAATGAGAATAAAAATTAATATCTTTCCCATACATTAAATTATACCATTTAGAGATAAAAAGCGCCAAGCAGGAAAAGTGGCTTGGCGCTTGTGTGGCTTTTGGGGTTAGGCAGTTAAGGAGGACTGCCTCGTAGTTATTAGGGTAAGGAAGTAATCTTATCGGAAGTATTTTTACGGCAGTTGGCTTTATGGTAGATAATTTCGTCACACTTCTCTAAAAAATCTATATTGTTTAAAAGTATTTCCTCTTTTATGTGATTTTGTTTAAGAAAATTTTGTAAATTTATATCAAATTTTTTTAATTTACTTAAACTGATATTTTTTTGATTTACTAGCAAGTTAAACTGTTGTTTTAAATAATTTTCCGTTTGTTTATAACAGCATAATTTTAAGTATATGCTTTTATTTAAAGCACGTTCTAAGGATTGGAAAAGCTTGAAATTCTTTTCGCTTAAATTACTTAGAGTAACCCATCTTATAGTCAAGTATTGCATAATTATATTTTTGAAATCTCCACTTCCCATTTTTTATTACGGTGGGTGTATTTATTTTTTACGTGTAAAGGTAAATGGCAACTTTCTTCTTCAATCTCATAACCTTGCACTTTATAAGAACCTATATGACATACATTTACACCTGAAAAATAATTTTTTAAAGCACTGTCAATTTTTTTAAATTCTTCAACTTGCTTTAAAAGGGCTTGGCGCCTGTCTAAAAGTTCTTGCAAAGTTGTATAAAGTTCAGCCCAAGTTTGGTTATATTTTTTATTACTTATGATAGTTTTTGTTTCTTCTTTTTCTTTTATTACTTCCTTTTTTGATTTCATAGAAACTCCTAATCAAAACTTCCTTGTTTTTATTTTAACTCGCGCCTACGCTTTGCCGCTTCTGCGGCACTCCTAAAAAGGAGGGGTGGGAGAGCCGTCTCACAATTAAAAACAAGTTCTAATTGCTTTTAGCATAGGCGCTAAGTTTTTTTCGATTTGGCGATTTGTGAAAAAATCGTATCAAATCTGATACAACTGTATCAAATATTTTTTAACTTGTCAAATTTTAGACGTAGATTTCCGTTTGACATCCTCCCTCTTTTATGCTATAAATTTAATATAGGGGGGATCAATTATGGATTTAGGGCAAAAAATAGAAAAGCTTTTAAAACTTACATCTATGACGAAAGTTGAACTTGCAAGGAAGCTTGGGTTAAAGGACTCGAGTGTAATTTCGCATTGGGTTAAAAACAGATTTAAACCCGATAGAAAAAATTTACAAAAATTATCTGTAACATTTAATAAACCCATTTCTTACTTTGAAGATGAAGAAGAAGACACAAATACCTCTGCTGAACAAGGAACATTTACTGTTAGGGAAGGAACTACCACTGTAAAAACTTTATATGAACTTATTTCTTCTTTGCCTTCTTCTAAACATATAGGGATTGCGCTTGAAATTCAAAGTGAATTTTTTGATCTTCCGTATACTTTCCATCCGGAAGAATTTTTGCCGATAATGTTTGATGCAAAAAATAAAGAAACTTTTGCTTTAAAAATTAATTCTAAAAATGCTTGCCCATGGGCAGAAAAAGGGGAATTTGCTCTCTTCGTTCCTTCTGACGCGATACAAAGCTGTAAAATTGCTTTGATAAGATATAGAAACCGATATACAATTAAAAAATTAGCATTATCCGGGGAAGATATTATACTTTCAACACCAACTAAAAAAATTAAAGTTGCAAGGAATGAAATTATAATTGCCGCCAAATTAATGGGTTTTTACCGCCGTCCGCAATAAATAATCTTATATAGTTTACTCGATATAAAACCCCATATAGCTAAAAAACATATGGGGTTTTATATTTTTATTCTTTTAATTTTCGCCGAAATTTTTAATTTCTTCGGCTTTTAATCTAATATAGTCGGTTTTACCTGTGCCGCCTAAAGGTATTTCTTCGACGATACGTAAAGTTTTAGGTATCCAAAGTTCACTAAAACCTTGTGCTTTAAAATGTTGCTGAAGTTCCTTAAAATCAGCATCTTGTTTTTGCGTGTAGGCAATAAGCTGTTCGCCGCGTTTAACATCAGGTTTGGAAATTACGGCGTGTTTAATATCGGGCCAAAGTTCGGTCATAGCTGCTTCTACCGCCGTTAAGGAAACCATTTCCCCTGCAATTTTCGCAAAGCGTTTTGCGCGGCCTTTCATAATAACAAAACCGTCGGCATCAAAGTCAACGATATCACCGGTATCATACCAACCGTCTTTAAGCGGTTGAATAACACCGGGGTTATTTTCTTTAAGGTAACCAAGCATAACATTATCACCTTTAATAAATAAACGGCCACCTTCTTTAACGCCTTCAACCGGTTCAAGGCGTGCTTCAAGGCATGGCAAAAGTTTACCTACCGTTCCGCGGCGGTAATACATCGGTGTATTAAAGGAAACGACGGGGCTTGCTTCGGTTGTACCATAGGCTTCTAAAATGCGGATACCGAATTTTTCAGTCCACAATGAAAAGGTTTCGTCTTTCAATTTTTCACCACCGATACCTATGTATTTAATATTATAAAAATCATAAGGATGCGCTTGTTTGCCGTAAGCATTTAAGAACGTGTCTGTACCAAAGAAAATATTTGCGTTTCTGTCATAAACAAGTTCAGGTATTGCTTTATAATGTAAAGGTGAGGGGTATAAAAATACTGATGAACCGTTTAATATAGGTATAAACAAACCGCAAGCTAAACCGAAGCTGTGGAACATCGGTAAAGCATTGAAGAATTTATCTTGCAGTCCCATTTGAATTAAACTGGACATTTGATACCTGTTCATATTCAAATTTTTATGGCTTAACACAACGCCTTTCGGTGCTCCTTCCGAACCGCTTGTAAATAAGATAATTGCAGGTTTATCGGGGTTTCTGTCTTTGCAAGTAATTTTATAAGATTCATGTGGGAAAGCACTTTGTAAAACGGCGATAGCTTTGTCTTTTGCAGATATGGTTTTTTGTATATCTTCAAGGTAGACAATTTTTGTATCTGTTTGATTTATTGCTTCAATAATATGCCCGAGTTCTGCTTTCGCCACAAAAGCGCGCGAAGTTATAACAACTTTAACCTGTGAGACCTTTAAAGCAAGTAAAATGTTTTTTACACCGGCGGAAAAGTTTATCATTGCCGGCACTCTGCCGTATGCCATAAGCCCAAAGATGCTTAAAGCGCAAGCATTAACATTTGGTAACATAAGGCCGATATATTCACCCTCTTTTGAAAATTGTGTAAATTTGCGCCCGAGTAAAAATGAGCCGGTAAGTAAAGTTCCGAAGGATATTGTTTTGCGCGTCATATCTTCTAAAGCGCGGGTACCACGCCTTGCAAGGTCTACAGCTTCAATTAAGCAGCGGAAAATTGTGTGGTTTAAATTGAAACTTTTTACCTTCATTTCAAGTAGTAAATCATAAACCTTATCTTCTGCTTTATAGCGGCGGTTGCGGCCCTTTAATTCGCTTGAAATTTCAAGTTTTTTAGGCGGTAAAATATTTATAATATATTCCAAATTGCTTGGTAAATGCCTTAATTTCCTGCCGTAATAAGACCATCTTGTATACTGTGTATTTTGAATAAAAATTGGTAAAACCTGAGCGCCTGAGCGTTCAATAATCATAGCAGGGCCGGGGTATACTTTCATAATACCGCTTGTGGTACTCATGCGGCCTTCTGGGAAAATTACAACTTTTGTTCCTTTTTTAACTTTATCAATAATTGTTTTGATTGCGATGGCGTTTGTCGGGTCAACGGGTATATGGCGTATATATTTTAAAAATATGCGTACCCAAAAGCGTTTTGCTATAGTGCTGTCAACCATAAAGACAATATCTTCCGGCAAAAATGCGGCAAGTAAAAGCGGATCCAAAAATGAATTATTATGTGCGACAATTACCGTCGGTCCTTCGGCTTTTGAATAATTTTCCATACCGATTAATTTGATTTTATAAATACTGTTTAAAAAGAAATATACCGCAGACCTTAAAACATAGTCAGGCAAAAGTGTGCAAGTATAAATTGCAATAACAAAGTTTGCTGCCGCCAAAACCGTAATTATTGCAGGTGTTCCAAGGCCGATAGATAGAAGCGCATAAGTTATAAACCCTGCAAAAACCATGAAGAAAGCGTTTAAGAAATTGCATGTTGCAAGCATACGTGTTTTAAATTTATCTGCAAGCATTGTTTGTAAATGTGCATTAAGCGGAACTATATAAAGCCCGCCGCAAATTGAGAGCATAATTATGCCGATAGTTAAAGCAATACCGAAGGAGGAACTAATAAAATAGGACAAAGTTATAGGAGTTGCAAAATCAGGCATTAAAGCCAAAACAAATGCAATAAGAAGTAATGATAAGGACATCCCTACCGTGCTAAGAGGAACATATTTTATACTTATTTCTGCTTTAACTAATCGATAACAAGCTAAGCACCCAATGCCAACGGAAACGCAAAATACCGCAATTAAGAAAGTATAAACTTCAGGTGTAAGATTTAAAATGGAATTTGTAACGCTATTGAGTTGTGAAAGTAGAATTGCCGCTAAAACCCAAAACCAGTTAATTGCCAAAATTGCTAAAAATAATTTTTTTGATTGGTTTGCCCTAGACAAATTTTTCCAAGTGCTTTTAAAAATATTTGGTGTTATTTTCAAACTTTCTGCGAGCGGTTTTAAAGGGGTAAATAAACGCGTTACAAGGTACCCGGCAACGGCGAAAACAAACATAATTGTAAATATTACTACAGAATTAAATTTTGGTGATGCGAAGGTTAAGCCAATAATAATACCAAGTAAAATTGCTATATAGCGGCTTGATTCTAGTAACGCATTTCCGTCAATAAGTTCGGTTTTATGTAAAATTTGTGTCATCAATGCATATTTGATTGGGCTAAAAAATGCTGATTGTGTACCCATAATAAAAAGGGTGCAAAGTAAAATTTCTATGGAATTTAAATAAAACCCCAAAGCGGCAATGAGTACAGTAAAAATTTCTGTAAATTTGATTATGCGCGTTACTTTTGCCTTGTCATATTTATCACCAAGTTGACCTGCTAAAATTGAAAAGATAAAAAACGGTAGCATGTAAAGTGCGATCATCATAAAAATAAATTTTGTGCTTTGCCCGTTATGTGAAGTTAAAATATGAGCAGCAATTAAGGCAGTTAGGGCAGTTCTTATTAAGTTATCATTCATTACGCTTGAAACTTGTGCCCAAAATAAGGCGGAAAAATTTTTCCTTAATAATAGATGTAATAGTCTTTTCATGAATAACTCCTTGTTAATTAATTAAATGCGGGGAAATCAGATTAATAAAATATCCCTGTACAATAATGCCAATCAAAATTGCTAAGAAAAACGCTGCAAGCAGTTTTATTTTCATCGCACCGCGAAGTATAACCGCTTCCGGCAAACTCATTGCTGATACGGACATTAAAAACGCAAGCACTGTTCCAAGAGGTAGGGGACGCTCAAAAAATATCAAAGCAATAGGAACAACGCCTGCGCAACTTCCGTAAATAGGTGCGCCCAAAATTGCTGCAAGCGGAACGCTGAAAATGCCGCCGAAATTAACTGCTTTTACTATGCTTTCATCTGAAACATAAATATTTAAAACAGCACCAAGTGCAACACCTGCAAGTATCCAAATCCATAAGCGTTTGACGATTTTTGCCCCTTCATTTGTGCCGAATTTAAGGCGGCTCTTGAAATTTTTATATTCGGGGAAATCCGGTTCTTCTTCAATAAAAGATGGTTCTAGGTATTTTGCAAAACCAAGTTTTTCAAGTGACCAACCGGCAATCATACCTGTTGCAATTCCACCGATGATATAAGCAATAGTTATAGGGAAACCGAAATATTTTGGCATAAGCACAACCAAATATTCATTTACTAGGGGGGAAACCGCCAAAAAACAAATTGCCGAGGCAAAAGGAACGCGTAGTTTAACTAAACTCAAAAATATAGGTACTGATGAACATGAACAAAACGGTGTAAAAATTGCAAATAGTGCTGCTGCAAAACTGCTTAAAAAGCGGTGTTTGCTTGCAAGATATTTTTCCATTGTTGCCTTGGATAAATAAGTGCGTAAAACGCCAATAGCACTGATAGCAATAAATAAGATTAGTAAAATTTTTACGGAATCACTGATAAACATCACTGCCGCATGCCCCCACGCGGAAGCGGTATTAATTCCAAGTAAATCACCCAATATATAAGTAGTTAAAGCGTGCATTATTTTGCCTTATTTTTCTGGCAGTTGCCTTTGCCGTCTTTACAATGGCAGCATGGCTTTTGGGCTTTCTTTTTAAGGTAATTATCTAATTTTTCCAATAACTTTTCAAACATAATAACTCCTTATCTTAAAAAATTGTAGCATTTTAGGAGTTTTCGGGCAATTAAAAGAGCATTAAATTTGGTACAATATAAGTATAAATTCATTAAAGGAGATCCTATGAGTTGCGAAAAATGTACACCCCACATTGCAAATATGTGCAGTGTCTGTAAAGGCGCAAAACACCAACCCGCCCCGATCCCGGAAGAAGGCAAATGGGTTTGCGCTAAAGAAATTAAAGATATCAGCGGTTTAACGCACGGTATCGGTTGGTGCGCCCCACAACAAGGTGCATGCAAATTAACCTTAAACATTAAAAACGGTATTATTAAAGAGGCCTTGGTTGAAACCTTAGGTTGCAGCGGTATGACACATTCCGCCGCCATGGCTGCTGAAATTTTAACTGGCAAAACAATTTTAGAGGCATTAAATTCGGACCTCGTTTGTGATGCTATCAATACTGCTATGAGGGAACTTTTCCTTCAAATTGTATACGGTCGCTCACAAAGTGCATTTTCCGAAGGCGGTTTGACTATTGGTGCTGGGCTTGAGGACTTGGGTAAAGGTCTTCGCTCACAAATCGGCACAATGTATGCAACCGAGGCCAAAGGCCCACGCTATCTTGAAATGGCAGAGGGTTATGTTTTAGAAATTGGCCTTGATAAAAATAATGAAATTATCGGCTACAAATTTGTAAACCTTGGCAAAATGATGGACGCTATCAAAAAAGGCGAAGATCCGAAAATTGCCTATGAAAAAAATATCAGCAAATACGGGCGCTATGACGAAGCCGTCAAAAAAATTGACCCGAGGAAGGAGTAAACTATGGTAACTTTTGAAGGTTATGAAAGAAGAATTGAAAAAATAAATTCCGTCTTAAAAGAGTACGGTATTGCCTCCCTTGAAGAAGCAAAAGAAATCTGCACCAAAAAAGGTGTTGATGTTGAAGCTATCGTCAAAGGTATTCAACCGATTGCTTTTGAAAATGCCGTTTGGGCTTATACAGTCGGTGCTGCAATCGCAATTAAAAGCGGTGTAAAAACTGCAGCGGAAGCAGCGGAAAAAATCGGCGTCGGTTTACAAAGTTTTTGTATCCCCGGTTCAGTTGCTGACCAACGCGCCGTCGGTTTAGGCCACGGTAATTTGGCTGCAATGTTACTTAGGGAAGAAACAAAATGTTTCTGCTTTTTAGCAGGCCATGAAAGTTTTGCCGCCGCAGAAGGTGCAATCGGTATCGCAAAAACCGCAAATAAAGTCCGCAAAACACCGCTTCGCGTTATTTTGAACGGTCTTGGTAAAGATGCTGCTTATATTATTTCAAGAATTAATGGCTTTACTTCTGTAGAAACAAAATATGATTATTATACCGGCAAACTTGAAATTGTTTCTGAAAAAGCATTTTCCGATGGTGATCGTGCAAAAGTTAAATGCTATGGTGCCGATGATGTAAACGAAGGTGTTGCAATTATGAGGCATGAAGGTGTGGATGTTTCTATTACCGGTAACTCTACAAACCCGACACGCTTCCAGCACCCCGTTGCCGGCACATATAAAAAATGGGCAGTGGAAAACGGCAAAAAATATTTCTCAGTCGCATCCGGCGGCGGTACAGGCAGAACCTTGCACCCCGACAATATGGCAGCAGGCCCTGCATCTTACGGTATGACAGACACCATGGGCCGCATGCATAGCGACGCACAATTTGCAGGTTCCTCTTCCGTTCCTGCACACGTTGAAATGGTGGGGCTTATCGGTATGGGTAATAACCCGATGGTAGGCGCATCAGTTGCTGTCGCAGTTGCAATTGCCGAAGCAAAATAAGTAAAGTTTTACTTAAAACAAATAACTCCCTTGCTGAAAAAGTAGGGGAGTTTTTTTATATAATATAAAGTGTAAATTTAAATTATTTAAGTGAGGGAAAAATGAAAAGATTTATTTTGTCTATATTCGTTGTGTTAATTGTGGGCAATTTTGTAAATGCAAATGATACTTCCGGGCAACTTTTACCTACGGGGGAAATACGATTTGAAAAACAAGACGGTATTGTTTTAAAACATGAGGCATTACTTTTGTCCGATACTGTAACCGTAGATTATCTTTTTGAAAATATTACCGATAAGGCAGTGGAAACAACAGTATTTTTTCCTATACCTACTGTTGGACCTATTACTGATTATGATTCTGTTACGCATGATTTCAAATTTCGTGTTTGGAGTAACGGCAAAGAAATCAAGCCCGAACTTAGCCGTAAAATTACAATTAAAGATACAGATGTCACAAAATATTTTAACATGATGGGTATAGATTCTTATCATAAAGCAGTTAGATTTGATCCGGAAGATTATCCTAAAGTATTTGAGAAAGTTGTAGAGCCATTACGCAAATTGCCTATCTCCGAGCAAGAAAAATTAGCAAAATTAGGTTTACTTGCTAAGGGTTGTATGGAAGAAGATGATGAAAAATGTAAAAACAACCCTGATATTTATCACTTAGGCCCTAATCCTGCTTATTCTGCTGAACAATATTACAAACAAGAAGTTATGTATTATTGGAAACAAACTTTTCCGCCGCATAAAACCGTGCATATAAGACATACATATAAACCATCTTTTTTTGATAATTCTATTGGCGAGCCAAGTGATGCTGTAATAAAACAATTAAATTGGTCTTATGAAAAAAATCGTCAAGGATTTTGGACGGAAGCATCATATATTATTACCACCGCAAATAATTGGAAAACACCTATAGAAAAATTTAATTTGTTGGTGTGGGGGAAAGCCGGGGCGGCAGTTTCTGCTTATAAAGATAATGAAACTTCTAATACCCGTGTAGCACCGTTAAATTATTTAATTGAAACAAAGCAAGATTTTGTTCCTACAAATGAAATTTTGTTTGAACTCGCGGTTCCTGATTCTGATATTTACTCTAGAAATAAAAAGAAAACTGCTAAAATTTTACCGCAACTTTATCGTATAGACGGTCCGGCAAATGTCCGTACAAAACCCAATGGTAAAAAAATAAGAACATTAGAAAACGGTGTTTATATTTGGGCTTACCCGGCTGATGAAAAAGATTGGTTTATTGTTTTGTTAGATGAAAAAACAACGGGTTATACCCACAAAAACAATTTAATATCTTTCGGCAAACTCGATTAAACTACGCGCGCGTAAAACCGTAGCGCGCGAGGATAATCACGCATCGCGCAGTAGATTTAATGGAATTTTCAATTTTATCCTTGACGACGAATACCCAGAAGTACAAGAGCGAAGCGATTTTCGGTATTCTAGGAAAGGAAAAATTGAAAATTACTTAAATATACAAGCGCGTTACATGCGTTTGTGCGCATAATGCGGAACGTTAGCACGTACAACACAGCGAAAAAATACACGACAACCACAAAATATGATATAATATCTATGTCGGGCCATTAGCTCAGTTGGTAGAGCAGACGCCTCTTAAGCGTAAGGTCGAGAGTTCGAGTCTCTCATGGCCCACTTTTTTTCTATAATTCAAAACAGGGACGGGTGGCGGAATCGGCAGACGCGTACGCCTTAGGAGCGTATGGAGCAATCCGTGAGGGTTCAAGTCCCTCTCCGTCCAGATAAGTATCAGGAGCATTAAAATGTCTGTAGACGGAACAAAAAATATTACCACAAAACAAATTTCAAAAGAAGGTTGCACCGTTGTTTTACAAGTCACCGCTGATGCGGCTTTAGTCAATGAGTGCTTCCACAATGCCACATTGCAAGTACAAAGCCGCGCCCAAATGCAAGGTTTTAGGGCAGGTAAAGTACCTTTAGATCTAGTCAAGAAAAACTTTTCAGGTCATATTATTGAACGTACTTTGGATACTGTTATCCGCCGCGCCTCATTAGTCGCTTTACAGGAAACAAAATTAAATGCAGTTATGGCACCTAGCGTCAGTAAAGCGGATTTCACCGCCTTAAAAGAAAATACACCTTTTACTTTTGAAATGACTGTCGATGTCGCCCCGGAATTTGAGCCTAAAGATTATATCGGCATCAAAGTTACCAAAAAAGATAATACAGTGAAGCCGGAAGATATTAAAAACCACATTAATTCCGTACTTGAAAATAATGCTACTTTAGAAGCCGCAAAAGAAGGTGAATGTGTTGCTGATACAAGCTACGTAATTGCTAGCTATACCGGTAAAAAGAACGGCGTGGAAGATAAAAAATATACCGCAAAAAGCGAAATGATTGATATGTCTGCCCCTCAAACATTAGCAGGTCTTGCAGATAATTTAAAAGGCATGAAGAAGGGGGAAACAAAGACCTTTGAAATTAAAGAAGAAAATACCCCTGTTGAAATTACCGCAACCGTTGAAGAAATTAAAAATAAAGTTCTTCCTACTTTAGATGATAAATTTGCAAAAGACATGGGCTTTGACAATGTTGAAAAACTTGAAGAACATGTCAAAAATGCTTTGGAACATGAAGCCAAACATCGTGCAGATAGAGAAGTAACCAGCCAAATTGAAGATGCTTTAGTTAAAGCAAATGATTTTGCTTTACCGAAGTCATTAGTTGATTATCACACAAGCTTATCTGTAGAAAATTTTATTCAAAGAATGTTTGGTGGTAAAAATATGAATATTCCTGAAGAAAACCGCAGAACATTTATGCAAAAAATGCGTCCTTCAGTTGAGAAGGACTTAAAAATCGGCTACATTATCCACGCTATTGCCAATAAAGAAAACATCGCCGCAACCGACGCCGACCTTAAAGAAGAAATGGATAATGCAGTAAAAACTTCCCCTAAGGAAGCCGAGCAAATTAAGAAATTCTTTGAAACACGCAAAGAAGATATTTTAGCAACAATTAAAGAAAGGAAAGTTTTTACTTTCTTAAAAGAAAAAGCAAATATCGCTTAATTGCCGTTTCTTAAATTTTAAAATACCCCTCTGTTACTTACGGAGGGGTATTTTTACCGTTAGACCGATATTTTAAATATAGGTCTTTGGTCCTACCCCCTTGAAATTTTGTACTTTTCCTATTAAACTATATTATCCCAAAGGAGGAATATAAATGAGTAAAACAGATGGCGTTTCATTTGCCATATTGTTTGGGTTTCTTTTTTTACTTGCACCGCCGCTTTTAACCGAAAGTAAAATTTTTGATACCGAACAATTAACAAGGCAAATAAAATTAGAAGTAAAAGTAGCACAAGTTACACAACATCCGTTATTAACAAGAGGGGCTTTAGATTATCTTCAAGAAAATCAAGATAATTTGCTTGAAGATGAAGAAAATGCTGTTTCATGTAAAGATACCCCGGCAGTAATCAGCGAGGATAAATTGGCTGAAATTGCAACAGAAATTGCCAAAGCATCCCAAGAACAAAAGCAAGAATTAAAAGATAAATATTACTGTTACAGTTTTGAGATATTAAGTTATTATATAGCCAAGCACCAAAATAAATATTTGCAAGATACCCTTGATATCGGGTTTGATGAAGAGTTAATAAATTCGCAAAATGCCGGAAATTATAATATATCGCATTTGTTTAATCAGGCGGTACTTGCCGAGAACAAAGAAGCACTTGCTTTGCTTGCGGAAAAGGACGGTCAATATTTATATTCAGCTTTGGAAAACTTTATAGATAAAAATAGTAAAGCAACAAATTTAGAGCAAGAAACAAGTAAATATTCTTTTAAATATAAACACCGTCAAGCAGATGTAGATAATTTGGTGTATGCGGTCTTACATAACAGTAGATATGAGCTTGCCGCCGCAAAAAAATATATACCTAGAAACTTACGCCGTGCAAAATATTTTAAAGCCCTAAATACCTTGATTGACATAAGAATTAGTGCAAAATAAAATTGATATAAAAAACCCCCGCTATTTCGCGGGGGTTTTTGCTAGATAATGTTTTCCTTAAATCTTACCTTCATAGGCATCAAGGTAAATTTGCTTGATGTCTTTAAAGAAAGGATAAACAGGGTTTGCCGCGGTGCATTGGTCGTCAAAAGCAAGTTCAACAAGTTCATCAAGTTTGGCCATAAAGTCCTTGCGGCTGATACCGTATTCCTTAATTGATGCAGGTAAACCGATATCTTTTTTGAGTTTGGTTATTGACTTAATTAAGAGTTTAACTTTCTCGTCATCATTTTTGCCGCCGAGTTTCAGTTCATCCGCAATTTGACCGTAACGTTCTTTAGCGCAAGGGTATTTATATTGCGGGAAAGTTGCCTGCTTTTGCGGGCAGTCAGTAGCATTATATTTTATCACTTGGCAAATTAAAAGTGCATTTGCAACACCATGCGGAATATTAAACATAGCACCTAATTTATGTGCCATAGAGTGACATATACCGAGGAAAGCATTTGCAAAAGCCATACCGGCAATAGTTGCGGCATAGTGCATCTTTTCGCGTGCGGTAGGGTCTTTAGCACCGTCTTTATAAGAGCGGACTAAATATTTGAAAACAAGTTTTGTTGCCTCTAAAGCATTTGAGTTTGTAAAGTTCGTTGCCATTGAAGAAACATAGGCCTCTAAACAATGTACCAAAACATCAATACCGGATGCGGCAGTTAAACCCTTTGGCATATTGTCAACGAAATTAGGGTCAACTATTGCCATATCCGGTGTTAAAGCATAGTCTGCAAGTGCATATTTGACATGGGTTTCATCGTCGGTAATAATTGAAAACGGTGTAACTTCCGAGCCTGTACCGGAAGTTGTCGGAATTGCAACTAAATTTGCTTTTACGCCAAGGTCCGGAATTTGGCAAATGCGTTTTCTAATATCCATAAAGCGCATGGAAATATCTTCAAAATTAGTTTCCGGCTGTTCATATTTAAGCCAAATAACTTTTGCAACGTCCATCGGCGAGCCGCCGCCAAGCGCAATAATTAAATCCGGCTCATAAGGATTAATAATATCCATCGCTTGTTTGACATTGGAGAGTGTTGGATCAGGTTTAACATCAAAGAAAATTTGATAATCAATATCAAGTTCTTCTAAAACATTTGTTACGGCAGATACCGCACCGGAGTTAAATAAATATCTGTCTGTAACGATAAAAGCGCGTTTTTTGCCTTTTAAAACACGCAAAGCCAAATCAACCGCGCCGCGTTTAAAATAAATTTTCCTTGGAACTTTGAACCAAAGCATATTCTCTCTCCTTTCTGCAACTGTTTTGTAATTGAGTAAATGTTCTACGCCGATATTCCCGCTTACGGAATTACCGCCCCAAGAGCCGCAACCTAAAGTCATAGACGGCTCTAATTTAAAATTGTACAAGTCCCCGATACCGCCGTGTGAGGATGGGGAATTTATGATTAAGCGGCAAGTCGGAATCTGGCCGGAAAAATAATTTATTCTGTTTTGATTTAACGGGTTGGTATAAAATGCCGCGCTATGCCCTGCCCCGCCGAGCAAGACGAGTTTATGGGCAATATCAACCGCTTGTTTAAAATCTTTTGCGCGGTACATGGCAAGGACGGGGGAAAGCTTTTCATGCGCAAAGGGGTTTAAAAAGTCATAGGTCTTTTCTTCGCCGACTAAAACTTTTGTTTTTTCCGGAACTTTTATACCGGCAAGTTTTGCAATAGTGTGTGCCGTTTGACCGACGATTTTCGGGTTCACACTCGTGCAACCGCATTTTAAAGCGGCTTTTAAAGAACTTGCGCTGCAAGCCGCACCTTTTGTGCGCGGGTCAATTAAAAGGATGGAAGAAACTTTCTTTTCTTCCGCACTATTTAAAATATAGGCGCCGCGTTTAACAAGTTCTTTTTTAACTTTATCATAAATTTCATCAACAACAATTATTGATTGTTCTGATGCGCAAATCATACCGTTATCAAAAGTTTTTGAAAGTAAAACGGAACTTACTGCCATTTGAATATCGGCGGTTTCATCAATTACTGCCGGAACATTACCGGGGCCTACGCCAAGTGCAGGCCTGCCGGAAGAATAGGATGCTTTAACCATCCCCGTTCCGCCGGTTGCCAAAATAGTGGCAATATTTTCGTTATGTATAAGATAGGTTGTAAGTTCAAGTGACGGTTCATCTATCCAGCCGATAATATTTTCAGGTGCGCCTGCTTTTACTGCAGCATCTAAGACGATTTTTGCCGCCGCAATAGTGCTTTTTTTAGCGCGCGGATGTGGGGAAAATATTATACCGTTTCTGGTCTTTAAAGAAATCAAAGATTTAAAAATAGCTGTTGAAGTGGGGTTTGTAGTCGGAACAATTCCGGCAATTACGCCAAGCGGTTCGGCGACGATTTTTGTACCGTTAATTTTATCTTCTTTAATAATACCGCAGGTTTTGACATTTTTATGTTTATTAAAAATATATTCGCTGGCATAATGGTTTTTGATAATTTTATCTTCCACCACGCCCATGCCGGTATCTTCGACAGCCATTTTGGCAAGCGGTATGCGCGCTTTATTTGCGGCTGCTGCGGCGGCCTTAAAAATTGCGTCAACTTTTTCTTGACTGAAAGTTGAAAAAATTTCCTGTGCTTTTTTTACTTTTTGAATTAAGTTTTCTAAGGACTTAATTGAATTTACTTTTGTTTCGTCATTTTTTGTGACGGTTTTTGCAATGTTTTTAATTTCTTTTTTTGGCATAATAACTCCCTAAATATATTTTAGCATTTTTGGGAGTAATAAAAGAGGTAACTAATATTATAACACATTATGGATAGAATGGATATTGGGTATGAGTAGCAATAGAAATACCTTCAGGTGTAAAATGCCCGGTACCTGAAGTACTTTGTCCGTTCCACATACTTTTACATAATTTGATTGCTCTTTTATTTTCTGTTTTTGCAACGCAGTAATATTGTGGATTTGTATGAACATTTTTGGCCCAAATGCCGAAACTATAATCTGTTTTACCACAGGTGATGGCATCGTTATAGGCAGGGCCTGCAAGACAGCAATATATATCTCCGTTAATACGACATTTAACGCCATAATCTGTTGATCTTTCATAGGGAAAATCTATATCAAGTCGGTCAAATAGAACAGTTCCTACGTTTTTGGTTAAATAATGTCTTTGATAAGCATCAATTAAATTTTTTTCATAAGTACGAATTTTGGCAAAATTTGATTTGTCTACGGCCAGCTGATATTGAGGTAAAGCAATTGCCGCTAAAATACCGATAATTAAAACAACAACCAAAAGTTCAATCAAAGTGAACCCTTTAGCACCGTTCTTTATTTTATTCATAAAACCTCCATATTTGGTTACTGTAGCGTTTTTAGCACGCGTATATAAATATTTTACGAAAAAAAAAAAAAAACGCAAATTACGACGATCTCCGCTAAAATAAAAGAAAGTAAATTTTGAATTTACCACTATAACTAGAGAGTTCAGAACCGAAGCGAAAGCAAACATTTTGTGCGATGAAGTTTCTGTGTAAATATCTCCCGTTTTCTTTTTTGCGGCGATATTAGTGTTTGCAAAATTGAAAGTTTTTTATAGTCTAACAAGCCGGCTTGTCCGAGTAAAAAAGTAAGAGTATACCTTTAAATCTTGCTTTTTTACGAGTTGCCGGCTTAGATATAAAAAACCAATTTTGCACGGTTTTGAGCCGCAAAAAAGAAAACAAAAAAAACTGCAAGCGCGTTTTGCGCATTTGTGGATGTAATGCGGCACGTTAACATGTTAAAATAATAACCCAACCCTATACACCAAAAACGCTACAAGCCACGCTACCCCGCATTGAAATAAAATAACTCCAATTGCATAGCGGTTGCCAAGTTCGCGTTTGACCGTTGCAATCGCGGCAACGCAGGGCGTGTAAAGTAAGCAAAAAACCAAAAATACAAAAGCGGTAAGTTTTGTAAATAAAGTCGGTAAAGCGGAAACATCACCGCCGAGTAAAACGGTAAGGGTGCTGACAACACTTTCCTTTGCCATAAAGCCTGTCAAAAATGATGTGGAAATGCGCCAATCGTGCATACCAAGCGGCGTAAATATCGGTGTAAGCAAACTGCCCAAAGTAGCCAAAATGCTTGAAGATGAATCTTGCACTAAATTTAGGCGCGTATCAAAACTCTGCAAAAACCAAATTATCAAAGACGCAACAAAAATTATCGTAAATGCTTTTGTTATAAAACCTTTGGCTTTCAAATAAATTAAATGCAAAACATTTATCGCACTAGGCAGGCGGTAATTCGGGAGTTCCATTACAAAAGGCACAGCTTCGCCTTTATACACAAAAATTTTAAGCAAATAAGCCATAATGATGCCCACAAAAATTCCAAGCAAATATAAGCTCAAAATCACAAGCACTTTATTTTGCGTAAAAAATGCGGCGGTAAAAAATGCATATATCGGCAGTTTGGCGGAGCAGCTCATAAACGGTGTTAGCAAAATTGTAATTTTCCTATCCCTTTCAGATGGTAATGTGCGGGTTGCCATAATTGCCGGAACGGAACAACCGAACCCGATTAACATCGGCACAAAACTGCGACCGGAAAGACCGAGTTTGCGCAGTGCCTTGTCCATAATAAAAGCAACGCGCGCCATATAGCCAGTATCTTCTAAAATTGAGAGGAAGAAAAACAAAACCACAATTACAGGCAAGAAACTTAACACACTGCCCACGCCTGCAAAAACGCCGTTAATTATTAAAGATTTTACTACCGGATTTAAGCCGTAAGCAGTCAGCGCACTGTCAACAAATGCGGTAAGCCAAGTTATACCGCCGTCAAGCCAATCGGATAAAACACCGCCGAGCGGCCCGAAAGTCAAATAAAAAATGACGCCCATAATCAGCAAAAATGCCAAAAGCGCGGTGTATTTGCCGGTTAAAAACCTGTCAATTTTAGCTGATAATTTATAACCCAAACTTTCCGACGGGCGGCTGACAAAATTTTTACATAAAACTTCAATAAAACCAAAACGCATATCGGCAAGCGCGGCGGTATTTTCAAGTCCCGCTTCTTCCTGCATTTGTTCGATAATATGCGCGCAGGTTTCCTTTTCGTTCTTATCAAGGTTGAGTGCTTTTAAAATTAATTTATCGCCTTCCGCAACTTTTGCGGCGGCAAAGCGCGTGGGTAAATCTGCCGCTTTGGCGTGGTCCTCAATCAAATGAATTATTGAGTGCAAACATCTATGCACCGCACCTTCTTTACCGTCTGTATTCGCACAAAAATCTAAACGCGTTGGGCGCTCCTGATATTTTGCTACATTGATGATATGCTCCAAAAGTTCTTCAATGCCCTGATTTTTTGATGCGGATATTGCCACCACCGGCACGCCCAAAGTATGTTCAAGGCCGTTAACATCAATACTGCCGCCGCTTTTGGTAACTTCGTCAATCATATTTAAGGCAATAACCATTGGAATATTAAGTTCAATAAGTTGAGTCGTTAAAAATAAATTGCGCTCAATATTTGCGGCATCAACGATATTTATAATGGCGTCGGGTTTATTTTCCAAAATGAAATTGCGGGCAATAATTTCGTCTTGACTGTAAGGCGAAAGAGAGTATATACCCGGTAAATCGGTAATAGTAATTTCAGGATGATTTTTAATTGTACCGTCTGTTCTGCTAACCGTTACGCCGGGAAAATTGCCCACCCTTTGATGCGCGCCCGTAAGACGGTTAAATAAAGTTGTTTTGCCGGAATTTTGATTGCCGACCAAAGCCAAATTTAAATGTTTTTTGGGGTTTAATTTTTTTTGTGTTTGATAGTAAAGCCCCTCGCCTTTTTGTGAGTGTGAAGTTGTAGACGGCAAATTTTTAAGCGGTTCTTGCTTTTTTTCTGGGACTGCTTTTTTGATATTTGTAATTGAAATTTTTTCCGCTTCGCTTTTGCGTAGTGTTAAAAGGTATCCGCGCACTTTGATTTCCAAAGGGTCGCCCATCGGCGCGGTTTTAATTAAAGTTACTTTTACGCCGGGGGTTAAACCCATATCCAAAATACGTGTTTTTAAAGCGGCGCTTTCGCAATTAATTGAAACTATTTCCGCCTCATGCCTTTTTGGTAAAGCGGCAAGTGTTAAAATTTCTTTATTAATATTGTTAGTCATATCTAACAATATTATAGCATATATTGAGCGCCTTGTTTTTGATATAATTAAAATATAGCTTTAAGGTATATTATGAAACGATATATAATGTTTTTTTGTGTTTTTGTGATTCTTGGAATATTTGTTACTTCGTACGGATGTAGTAATAAAACTTTACAATGCACTTATAATAATCAAATGGCTTATGACTGCCAAAGGAATCTAAAAGTATTTGGTATTGATTTCGGTACACAAAAATTTTCAAATATAACAAAAGCGGTTTTGACTTCTAAAGAAAACAGGAAAGGGGAACTAAATTATCAAATTCAGTTTGTAAATAAAAATGGGGAAAATGTACAAGGTGCTAATACTTGGAACACTTATGATATAGTCAATAAAGATGTTACGGAAATTAATGAATCTTTCGGGAAAAGTAAAAATTTTAATTATACTTTTGTGCAAGATAGATTTGCCGGTTTATGGGGTTTGTTTTTTATAGTGTTTCCTTTCCTTTTGTTATTTTTAATTCCGCGTGACACGAAAGATACAGGTTTTAAAAATTTTGATGCAAAAAAGTTTTTGGCAAAAAAAGATTTAAGCAAAATGTCTGATGAAGAACTTTTGGCATTTATCAAACAAAAAAATAATACGGAGAAATAAAATGAAGAAATTAATTGTGTTTGTAACTTTTGTTTTTTGCGTGGGGGCGGCCTTTGCGCAGGGGGGGCAACAACTTTTAAATAAGATTGCCCGCAATCCTGTTAAGACGGTAAAACCGAAAGGCGAAATGCGCATCTTCCAAAAAGAGGGTGAGGATGTTATAACAAATTTCCCGTCTGCATATTTGGTAACTGCGCCGAAAGTACATATTATTTTTCCGTCGGGAAATACAGGACGCAAACCGTCAATTTATATAGTTTCTCAAGAAGAAATTGATAAAGCAAAAGTTGAAGAAATGTACCCGCAAATTTTCGAGAAATATTTTGTAATTACAATTAAACTTGAGGAGGGGGAAAATAATTTTACTAAATTTTTAACCGCTGAATTTTTGCCTTATGTAGAAGTAAATTATTTTGTTTCTTCAAACGCGGATACAAAAACTTTAGTCGTTAAAAATTCTTTTGCACTTGCTTATTTGGCTGATTTAAAAAATATTTCCGCCTACTTAAAAAATGTAATTTTGGGTTTTGATTATTCTTCCCCTTTACCTAAAATTGATACGGCGGAAAACTTAAATTTGTGGGCCTACGGCCCGCTTGATAATATGGCCGCTTTGCATGCCTCACTAGCCAAAAACAATTTAGTTTATTTAAAAGATTTTGCCTATAATATCACAAAAAACAGCGATATTAATTTTGACTTTTTATTCAATAAAGAGGGTCGCAAAATTTCAAAAATTACGCCGTATCAGCAATTTGAAACACTTGATTTAGATAAAGATTTCACTTCATTATTTTGGCTCAATTTAAAATCAAAAAGCGGTTATGCCATGGCATATATTCCGCAAGATTTACGTATTGCACCGCCTTTCCTTGATTGGAATAAGGAGCAGGCAGCTTTCAGCATAATTTGTGCGGCAATAGGCAAAATTAAAGTTGACGGCAAAACCGAATTCGGTAAGAAATTTAAAGCAATATTTAATCTTATTGATAGCGAAAACCAGCCCAAATAATTGCCGTTTTTGGCAAAAAACCGCTAAAAAACCTCTAGTTATCCACAGATTATAGGTATTTTTGATTATGGCGTCTTTTTTATGCCTAAATTAAGCATTTGTATAGGGGAAAGCTATATAAAATATACTAGCTAAATTCCACAAAAATAACTATTTTTATATAGTTATCCACAGATTATATGCCAAAAGGGTTAGGAATTGGCTTTTATTTTATAACAACACCCATTACCCCTATGCCTGCAGGTAGAATTACCATTTGCAAGCAAAGGGTTGGGGAATAAAAGGAATAAATTAATACCCCCATCCGTCTCGCGCAAAAAACCGCGCGAGCCACCCTCCGTGTCGAATGACACTCCGCCCGCGCTACAACAACTTGCGCGGGTGAGGGTAATACGGAAAAAGGTATAAACCTATTTTCTTCTCTTTTTCCTATGTATTTTATTAGCAGGTAGGGCCATTTCTTTAAGGTCAAATAAACGGTCGCGGAGCTCTGCGGCAAGTTCAAAGTTTAAATTATCTGCCGCATCAAGCATTTGTTTTTCTATTTCTTTAATTAAAAGGGGTATATTTTTTGCTTCGGGTAAAGCGGCACTTTCGCTATGAATTAATGCAAGGGAAGATTCGCGCGAACTGTCCTCAAATTCTTTAAGTTCGATTTCCGCTTTAACAATGCTTTTTGGCGTAATATGGTGTTCTTTATTATACGCACTTTGAATTTTGCGGCGGCGGTCCATTTCCGCAAGCGCGTATTTTATCGCGGGCGTTTCTTTTTGGGCGTACAAAACAACCTCGCCTTTTGCGTTGCGTGCGGCGCGGCCAGCAATCTGAATTAAGGTTGTTTCATTTCTCAAAAAGCCTTGATTATCTGCTTCCAAAATTGCAACGAGCCCGACTTGTGGGATATCAAGCCCCTCGCGCAACAAGTTTATGCCGACTAAAACATCATATTTGCCTTTAGTGAAGTCCTGCAAAATATCAATTCTTTCAAGCGCGTCTAAACTACTGTGCAAGTAAGTCGCCTTTAAACCTTTTTCCAAGAGGAAAACAGATAAATCTTCGGCAGTTTTTTTCGTTAAAGACAAAACCAAAACACGCTGTTTTTGTTTAATTTTTTCCTGTATGCGTGCAAGTAAATCTTCAAGTTGCCCTTGCGCCGGGCGGATTATTACAGGCGGGTCAATTAAACCTGTGGGGCGGATAATTTGCTCCACGATATTATTTCCGCTAACAGTCAGTTCATAAGGCCCCGGCGTTGCGGAAACAAAGACGGTGTTTGGCAGTAAATTTTCCCACTCATTAAATTTTAAAGGGCGGTTATCTAATGCGCTTGGCAGACGGAAACCGAAATCAATAAGCATTTGTTTACGTGCGCGGTCGCCGTTAAACATACCGCGTATTTGCGGAACTGCAACGTGTGATTCGTCTACAAAAACCAAGAAATCTTTAAAGCGTTTAAAATAATCAAATAAACAGTTTGGCCTTGCGCCTGCTTGACGGTGTTCAAGCACACGCGAATAATTTTCGATACCCGCGCACATACCGCTTTGGCGGAGCATAGCAAGGTCATAATTCGTGCGCTCTTTGATGCGTTGCGCTTCAAGCAATTTGTTTTGGCTTTCAAAGTATTTTATGCGTTCGTCGCGTTCGCGCTCAATATCGGCTAAAGCGCTTTCAAAACCTTCTTCGCCCTGCACAAATTGTTTCGCGGGGGAAAGCCAAGCGTCGTCAAGCTCTCTTATAATTTCCATAGTTAAGGGGTTAATTTCCTGCAAAGTACTGATTGTGTTTAATGAAAGACCAACGCGTAAAGCCGTCTGTGAATATGGGGGGAAAATGTCAATAAAAGCACCGCGTATGCGGAAGGTTCCTTCATGAAAATCCATTTCATTTCTTTCATACAAAATTTTGATTAAGTGTTTTGTAAAAGCGGTTCTGTTTAATGGTGCGCCGCGCTTTAAATAAATGCGCAACTTTTCAAATTGTTCGGGCGAGCCGATATTATATATTGAAGAAACCGATGCGATAACAATAACATCATTTCTTGTTAGCAAAGAGTTTGTGGCTTTAAGGCGCAACTTTTCAATATGGCTGTTAATTGATGCATCCTTTTCAATATAACTGTCTGTTTGAGGAATGTATGCTTCAGGTTGGTAATAATCGTAATATGAAATAAAATATTCGACGGCATTTTCGGGAAAAAATTGTTTAAATTCGGCGTAAAGTTGTGCGGCTAGAACTTTGTTCGGGGACATTATCAAAGCCGGCCGCTGCAAGTTTTCAATAACACTTGCCATAGTAAAAGTTTTACCGGACCCTGTAACGCCAAGCAAGGTTTGGCGTTTAACATCAGCCGAAATATTGTCAGTAAGTTTTTTTATTGCCTCAGGTTGCGAACCTGCCGCCTTGAAAGGTGAAACAAGCTTTAATTTTTGCATAACTATTTCATTATATGCAAATATGTAGGATCAATAAGATTAGGTATAAGTTGGGCGATACCTTCAACCACGAATTGTACGGCAATTGCACAAAGTATAAGCCCCATAGTTCTTGAAACAATTTGCATACCGTTTCTTTTTAAAATTTTGAAGAACCATCTTGATAAATATAATGCCGCACCGATAACGAGGCAAGCAAAAGCTGCGGCAAGAATCATAAATATTTTTGTTCCGGCTGTTTCAGAGCGTTGGGAGTATAAGATAACGGTTGTCATCGCACCGGGGCCAAAGAAAACAGGTGTTGCAACAGGAATCATAATAGAACTAAAGCGGTTTGTAGCGATGGAAAAAGCATTATCAACTTTTACTGCTTCCATGCCGTCCGGGTCGAATTTAGGTTTACCGTTGAGGATGCGAAAACCAATCATCATAATAAGTATACCGCCGGCAATTCTAAAGGCCGGTATCGTTATACCGAAAAGTGAAAGTAACGGTTGGCCGGTAAAATAGAAAATTATAATTAAAGTAAAAATTGCAAAGGCAATAAGTATGGCAATATTTTTTTGAACTTCGGCCGTTTCGGAATTAACATGTTCCATAAATATCGGTATATTACCGATAGGGTTTAAAATAGCTAATAATGCTATTAAAAAGTTTAAAACTAAAGAAAAATCTATGTTCATTTTTAGTGTTTTACCTATTTACCGTTTTGCCTAAAAAATTTGGGCAGTACAGGGTTCGAACCTGTGACCTTCCGCGTGTGAGGCGGACGCGCTACCACTGCGCCAACTGCCCTAAACTACTTTATAAATATTTTAGCAAATTATTTTTACAAAAGCCAAAAAAATGCTATACTGATAAAGAAGTTAAATTTGAGGATAATTTTAAATGTAGGGTTAAATGCCCTAAATAATTTGTCTGCTTTTGGAATCGTATAAAATACAAAGGTGTTTCTTAAGGAAACCCGGTCAAAGTCCAAGAACTGTACGTGAGACACAAGATTGACGGCCTAATTAACCGTTTATTTTGTGTTGAACGTTTATCGATTTGATAAACTACGGTTGTTATGTTTTGGGACCCTTTGACCGGCCTAAAATTTAACAACCGTTTTTTATTGCATTTCTAAAGCAGATTTTAAAAGGAGAAAGTATGAAATAAAATAAAAATAACAAGCAAGGTTTTACTTTGCTGGAATTACTGATAGTGGTACTCATTATCGGTATATTGGCTGCCGTTGCGCTGCCACAATATAAGAAGGCAGTGGAAAAAGCACGTATGACTGAAGCCGTTATGCTTGTCCGTAAAATTGCGGAAATGCATCAAATGTATTATATGGTACATGGGCAATATTTAAGTTCTTCGCAAATGGATAAATTAGATATAACGATTCCAGGCACTAAAAAAGGCTCCGAAAATCGTATTTTAACAACATATTTTATATATGCACCAAATGCTTGCGACAGTTCTTGTTCTTCTAGTGAGCGTTGGCTTGCACATTCTTGGAGAATAAGAGATAATAAATTATCTGCCGATTCAAATAATAATAGGATATACAGTATTTATATATTAAAAACAGATCCTAATAAAATTATATGTTTATGTGAAAGTTGTTCACAAATTCAAAAAGAATTGTGTAAGAAATTAAAAGATAACGGAACTTTATAAGCAATTTTTATATGGTTTCAAACAAATTGTTAGGATTAAAATTTGCTAAAATATATATGCTGGAAAGCCGCTGGAAACATTGTTTACAGAGGAACTTCCGAACTTCATAGGGCAACGGGCCGGTTGAAAAACCGGGGAGGCAGGGCCATATACCTGCTTGACGGTCAGTACCGCAGAAAATATACCGCCCGCAAGGGTAAGGGTGAAAAGGTGGGGTAAGAGCCCATCGCGTTTAAAGTAATTTAAACGGCAAGGTGAACCCCCCGTGAAGCAAGGCCAAGCCAGTTGCGCTGCCCGCGCTGGAGCAATCCATAAAAGACAAAGTAGGCCGCTCAGATAAATGGCTTTCACCTTTCGGGTTTATGCTTGAAAGGGACAGAATTCGGGGTACAAGCAATACCGCTTACTAACAAATAATGTAGGCGGTTTTTTTATCAATAAAAAACCCCGCCGAATTGGCGGGGTTTTTAAGCGTAAGAAAATTATTTCGTATAAGGTGCTTCGTTTGAAATTTCTTCCCTGATTATTTGGCCGAATGTTCTGCGATCTTGTTGGAAAGTAGTGTCCGTTTTCTTTACACTCTTTTCAGTTTTTTTATCATCTAAATTAACTTTATGGTTTGTTGAAACCGTATCAATATCTCTTACATGATTTGGAACTGTATCTTTTTGAGCTTTATTATTTCTCTCTCTACGAAGGTCTTCACGTACTAACATATGCCCTTCGCGTCCACCGCAAGGATAATAAGCATGTGTTGTGTCATTCTTTTTTGCTTGTTGAGCTGGTTTTTGTTTTTCTTGTTGTTTGCGTTGACGTCTTTCCTCACGTTTTTGTTTAATTTTTGCGAGGGTTAAGTCAGCAAGACTTAATACTTTACCTTCGGGGCCAAAGCTTGCAATACTTGCTTGTTGGGTATTTGACGCTATAACTTCGTTTGTACTTTTGTTATAGGCATTGCCGTTTTCTTGTGCTGATAAAACGGCCGGTGTTACTGCTGCTAACGCTAACGCTAATACTATGTTTTGTGTTTTCATTGTTTTTCCTTTATTATAGTTTCAGGTTGGCTATGCCTTTTCTTTAGCGGGAAGTTTGACCGCTAAAAATATTATTTAGTTTCCCTTACTTCTCTTTTATTTTATTAGGCCAGGTTCGATTTTAATATAGTTTTTTTGTCCCGACCTTTACTGCTTGTACTGCTTTTACTACATTTACTGCTTTTTTTGTTTTGCCCTTATAATTAAGTTGGCGGCACCTCCAAAATAAAAACCCCGCCTTTTTATCAGCGGGGTTTTTGTAATATTAAATTAAAAATTGTTTTTTACATTGCCCTCGCTGATATTGGTCTAAAAAGTTTAATCATAAGGTTAAACATACCAATAATAGAAAGGGGCATAAAAGAAGCGACATTTCTAACTGAAATGTTGTTAAAATTTTTGATATTGTTTAAAGCTTCTTTTATCATACTCAAAAATTATACAACATTTTTAAAACATTTTGCAAGTTTTTTTAAAAATTTATTTTTTTTATAGTCGTAAAAATTGTTTAAAAAATATTTTTTAAAATTTATTTTTTAATAAAATAGAAACCCCCGCTATTAAAAAGCGGGGGGAAAAATAATTGTAAAACTAAATTATTTTTGGTATTTTTTTCTTGCTGTATAATGCGTATGCAATAATTCATGGGCTTTACCGTGTAACGGTTCGCCTAAGAAATCAGCATAGATTTTCTTAATTGCAGGATTGTCATGGCTGCAGCGGAGTTTCATGTGGGCATCTTCACTATATAACCCTTTTGCTCTTGCTGCGCGAAGTTCATTTGTAACACCAAACGGCTGACCGCCGCCGGCAACACAACCGCCTGTGCAAGCCATAACTTCAATAAAATGATAAGGAATTTCCTTACCTTCGGCTTTGGCTTTCTTGACGATTTGCATAAGTTTTTCAACATTGCCAAGGCCATGGGCAACCGCAACGCGGACTTCTGTGCCTTTGACATCAATTTTGGCTTCTTTGATACCTTTTAAACCGCGGACTTTTTTGAAGTCAATGCTTTTTGCATTTTCGCCTGTAACCAAAAAGTATGCGGTTCTTAAAGCTGCCTCCATAACACCGCCGGTAGCACCGAAGATTGTGCCTGCACCTGTATATTCGGCTAAAATATGATCGCCTTTGCGCGGGGTGAGTTTATTAAACTCAATACCTGCTTGTTTGATCATGCGGGCAATTTCGCGTGTTGTTAAAGAAACATCAACATCATTGTAACCGCTGCTTGCCATTTCTTTGCTGCGGCCGATTTCAAATTTCTTTGCTGTGCAAGGCATAACGGATACGACGAAAACATCTTTCGGATCTAAATTATGCTGTTTTGCATAGTATGTCTTTGCAAGTACACCGACCATTTCATGCGGTGATTTTGCACTTGAGAAATTATCTAACATATCGGTATGATATTTTTCAAGGAAGTCCACCCAAGCAGGGCAGCAGCTTGTAATCAAAGGCAAAACACCGTTATTTGTGAGGCGGTGTTTAAACTCTGAGGCCTCTTCCATGATTGTTAAATCAGCACCGAAATTGGTATCCAAAACAGCATTGAAACCAAGTTCATAAAGGGCAGCGGTAAGTTCGCCGGTTAAATTTTTACCGACGGGGTAACCAAAGGCCTCACCGATGGCAACACGTACTGCCGGTGCAAATTGTACTACACAATGTTTGTTAGGATCGCGTAAAGCATCCCAAACTTTTTGTGTATCGTCTTGTGCTATTATTGCACCAACGGGGCAATGTGCCACGCATTGGCCGCAGTTAACGCAAGGTGAGTCCTTTAAATCAACACCTGCAGGGCGAAGTGTGGTTTTGATACCTCTGTGTTGGAAAGACAAGGCCCAAACATTTTGAACTTGCTGGCAAACTTGAACGCAGCGGCCGCATTGTATACATTTTGCCGTATCAATGCAAATACCTTTTGCGCTGTTGTCTTTATAATGAGGGCGAATATTTAATATGTTAGGATAATGATTTTCCCTAATACCGAATTCCGCACATAAATTTTGAAGTTCGCATTGTTGGTTTTTTGCGCAAGTCAAACAATCTTTAGGATGGTTTGACATAATGAGCTCAAGAACACTCTTTCTAACGGCAATAAGTTCCGGGTCATGGGTAATAATTTTCATACCTTCGGTTATTGCTGTTGTGCAGGCGCGGAGCATTTTGTTTGAACCTTCTACTTTGACGATACAAAGCCCGCAGCCGCCGTTGGCTTCAAGGTCTTCGTGTTTACATAAAGTAGGGATTTTAACATTTGCTGCTTTAGCTGCTTCTAAAATTGAAGTGCCTTCTTTTACTTCTACAGGTTTTCCGTTTATAGTTGCTTTAATCATAATTCACCTTTATTTTTTAACTATTGCTTTAAATTTGCAGTTGTTGAAACAAAGACCGCATTTAATACATTTTTCTTGATTAATTACGTGTTTTTGTTTGACTTCGCCCGTAATAGCATTGGCAGGGCAAGCGCGTTTGCACATACCGCAGCCGATACATTTATCAGTTATTTCATAGCGGACGAGTTTTGAACATTTGCCTGTTTTGCAGTGTTTTTCATTGATATGTTCCGCATATTCTTCGGGGAAGAATTTTAAAGTTGACAAAACCGGGTTCGGTGCTGTTTGGCCTAAAGCGCAAAGTGATGCTTTTTGCATTGCATGGGCAATATCTTTGAGTTTATCAACATCTTCCGGTTTACCTTTACCTTCGGTAATTCTGTTAAGAATTTGAAGCATTTGGTAACCGCCGATTCTGCAAGGTGCGCATTTACCGCAAGATTCATCAACACAGAAATCAAGATAGAATTTTGCAATATCTACCATACAATCTGTTTCATCCATAACGATAAAACCGCCTGAACCCATAATTGCGCCGATTTCTTGTAAAGATTCATAAGTGATCGGCATATCAAAGTGTGCCGGGTCAATAACACCGCCGGACGGGCCGCCTGTTTGAACGGCTTTTGCTTGGTCGCCTTTAATAGGGCCGCCGCCGATATCGTAAACAATTTCCCTGACGGTAATACCCATAGGAACTTCAACAAGCCCTGTGTTTTTAACTTTACCTGTCATAGCAAAAACTTTGGTACCTTTAGATTTACCTACACCCATTTGGGCATACCAATCGCCGCCTTTTGTCATAATATAAGGAATATTAGCTAAGGTTTCGACATTGTTAATAGCTGTCGGTTTACCCCATAATCCGCAAGTTGCCGGGAATGGCGGTTTCGGTCTGGGGGTACCGCGGTTACCTTCAATAGAGGTAATTAAAGCGGTTTCTTCACCGCACACAAAAGCGCCTGCACCGTATCTGATTTCAAGGTCATAGCTGAATTTTGAACCTAAAATATTTTTACCTAAAAGGCCCATTTTATAGCAGTCATCAATTGCTTTTTGGATGCGTTTAATGGCAAGCGGATATTCTGCGCGTATGTAAAATAAACCGCGTGTTGCACCGATGGTGTAACCGGCAATAATCATACCTTCTACGACTGAGTGCGGGTTACCTTCAAGTAAGGAGCGGTCCATATAAGCACCCGGGTCACCCTCGTCACCGTTACAAATCATATATTTGACTTTGCTTTTCGGTTTTCTTGTTAAATCCCATTTAAGCCAGGTAGGGAAACCTGCACCGCCGCGTCCGCGAAGGCCGCTTTTCTTCATTTCTTCAATTACGCCTTCAGGGCCGATTTCAAAAGCTTTTAATAAACCTTGATACCCGTTGTGGCCGATATATTCATTAATATCTTCGGGGTTAATTTTACCGCAGTCGGCAAGCAAAATACGGTGTTGTTTTTTGTAGAAAGGTATATCTTCGTGCGTTTTACAATGTGCGCCGTTTACGGGGTTTACATAAAGTAATCTTTCAACGACTTCGCCTTTTAAAACAGTTTTTTCAACAATTTCTTTAACGTCTTCGGGTTTAACTTTTGTATAAAAAATTTCACCGACGCTTACAAGCGGCCCTTGTGCGCAAAAGCCCTGGCAACCGCTTTTTGAAATATAAGTAGAATTTTCGCGGCAGCCGTTTGTAATTTCCAAACAGAAATCTAAACCGCGTTTTTTATATTCTTCTTGGAAGGCCTCATAAACTTTTTGGGACCCGCCTGCAATACAACCTGTACCGCCGCAAATCACAACGCGGTTTTTAATTTTGGCGTATTGTTTATTAAAATTTTCTTTGATTGTGTTAATTTTTTTACTATTCATGGTTAGCCTCGCCTTTTGTAGTTTCTTCTATAATACCTTTAATATCAGCCGGCTTGACTTGACCGTGAATTTTGCCGTTAATGGACATTACCGGTGCAAGACCGCAGCAGCCGATGCATCTTAAAGCTTGGACGGAGAATTTACCGTCTTCAGAAGTTTGACCGGCTTTAACATTGATAACTTTTTCAAGTTCTGCTAAAAGTTGCGGCGCGCCTTTTAAATAGCAAGCCGTACCGGTGCAAACGGAAATTTGATATTTTGCCGGGGGGGTTAATTTAAAGAAGTGATAGAAAGTTAAAACTTCGTAAATCTTTGCTAAAGGAATATTTGTTTGTTTAGCAATTTCCATTGCCGTTTCCCTTGGCACATACCCGCATGCATCTTGAACAGAATGCAGCATCATAACCAAACTGCCTTCAACATTTTTCCATTTGTTGATTATGGCAGTGAGGTCTACTTTTGAAGCTGTAGTTTCGTTTGACATTTAATGTCCTCCTGATTATTTTAAATTACATTTCCTTTTGGGCGAAGGTTACCGGTATCGGTAATTCGCCGACAGGTGTTTCAAAATAAATTGTTCCTACTACTTTATATTTCACACTTTGTGAATTAGCTAAAACAAGCCCTAAAATATTTTTCCCAACTTGTGAAAACGGTATATTTACAGAAACCTTTTCAACTTTTGTTGATTGCGGTTCAACTAAAAATTCCCCTAAATTAATATCGGTTATAGGACTGTCATTTAAATAAACTTTGCCTGTAAAGCGTTTCATCTTTGCATTTATATTTTTGCTTTTATTTGTAATTGCAAGGGCGATATCTGCGGAAAGATTGTTTAAGGAATATTCTGTTACTTCAACGCCGGCTAAATCATATTGGCATTTTGCGGTTTGCTGCATTTCTTGTAAAGTTGTACATGCACTTAAAGCAATGCAGGAAATTAAAAAGAGAAATAATTTTTTCATTTTAACCTCAAAATATCTTATAATATTACTATATATACATTATACGAAATTTTTAAACATATTAAAATAGAGGTATTATGATAAACTTTAAAAAACAAGTTCTTGAAACTTTTACCAAATATGCACAAATTGAAAGCGGAAGTGATTTTAAATCACAAACCACGCCTTCAACCCAAACGCAAGTAGAATTTGCGAAAGTGCTTAAAGCAGATTTAGAAAAATTAGGTTTGAAAGATGTTAAATTATCCCCAACTTGCCATTTAACCGCAAAATTGCCGGCAAATGTTGAGGGTAAACACCCTGTTATAGGTTTTTTGGCGCATATGGATACTTACCCTGATGGTACTATCGGCAGAAAGGTACAAGTCAAACTTCACCCTAACTATCAAGGGGGGGATATCGTTGTAAATAAAGATTTGGGGGTTATTATTAAACCGGAACTTTCACCCGCATTGAAAAAATGTATAGGAGATGATATTATTACATCTGCCGGGGACACTTTACTTGGTACCGATGATAAAGCCGGCGTTGCTATAATAATGGAAATGTTAAGATATTTAACCGCGCATCCAGAAATTAAGCACGGTGATATTAAAATTGCTTTTACCCCGGATGAAGAAATTGCCCGCGGACCGGATAATTTTGATGTCCCTGCCTTTGGTGCGGATTTTGCTTATACCCTTGACGGTGAATGCGGCGATGGTATTGCTTATGAAAATTTTAATGCCGCAACTATTAATTTATTTATAAAAGGTGTTCAGGCACACCCTGGACAAGCAAAGGGGATAATGGAAAACCCTGTTAGAATTTTGGCTGAAATAATTTCTAAATGGCCTGAAAATAAACTTGCCGAAACTACCGAAGGCCGCCAAGGTTTTTTAACTTTTACGGAGTGTAAAGCAGATTTTATAACAGCTTCGGCAGACGCGATGGTGCGTTCTTTTGAAGAAGATGAATTACGTTCAATGGTTGCCGAACTTGAGGGCATAGTTGCTGATATCCGCAAAAAATATACGGGTTCACAAATTGAACTGAAAACTACTTATACTTATAAAAATATGCGCCCCGTAATTGATAAAAATCCTACAGCAGTTAGAATTGCAAAAGAGGCATTTAAAGAATGCGGACTTTGTGCCGACGGTGCCCCAATCCGCGGCGGTACAGACGGCGCGCGTTTAACTTATATGGGTTTAATTACCCCGAATTTAGATGCCGGTTATGCTACTCCGCATGGGCCTTTTGAGTGGGCATCTTTAGACCAAATGAGTAAGATTATAAATGCACTCATTTGCTTATGTGAAAAGGCTGTAGAATAATCTTAAAACAGTAAAAAAACACCCTCACTTTTGTGAGGGTGTTTAGGTGAAAATATAAAAATAATTGTAGTTTCTTTAGAGAGAGAGGGGAAATTGATAAATAGGTCCTTTGGGGTAATTTGGCATAGGTCCAAAATGTCCTTGCATATAGGTCCAAGGACCCTTGTAGAAACACATACTTTGTTATAAACTATAAGTATACAAAGAAATAAATTAGTACTACCTCCTCCTTTTGGTAAAAGACTAATTTATACCCCAAGGCAGCCGAACCCCTAGGCTGCCTTCCCTTTTGTTAATTAATAATTCTTAGTTCTTTATGTGTTGTGTTTCAGTATTATGTGCTTAAACGCGCTTGCAGTTTTTTTGTTTTCTTTTTTACGGCTCAAAACCGTGCAAAATTAGTTTTTTATATCTAAGCCGGCAACTCGTAAAAAAGCAAGATTTAGCTGAATGCCCTTGCTTTTTACTCAAACAAACCGGCTTATTAGAATATAAAAAACTTTCAATTTTGCAGGCACTAATATCGCCGCAAAAAAGAAAACGGGGAGGATTTTAACAACCTAAAATTTCCCCAAAAATACTTGAAAAAGATTTTTACAAATTCAATATCTTTTCGTGCTTATTTTTCGGCTACAATACCCATTAGAAAACCCCTGTGCTAAAATTAACACAGGGGCTTTCCTAAATTAAGTTACAATTTCTTATAACAAAATTTTTCTTGATAAGCGAACTTTGCCGTTATTGTCAATTTCAACAACTTTGACTTTAACTGTATCTCCGAGTTGTAAAACATCTTCCACTTTTGCAACTCTTTCATTTGCAATTTGTGAAATATGTAATAAACCGTCTTTACCCGGCAAAAGTTCAACGAAAGCACCAAACGGTTGAATGGAAACTACTTTCCCTTCATATATCTGGCCGACTTCAACTTCTTTAGTCAAGAGTTCAATTTCTGATTTTGCTTGGTTAAGTTTTTCGGCATTAGGTGCGGCAATTACAACTTTACCGTCTTCATCAACATCAATTTTTGCACCGCTGGTTTCGGTAATACGTTTAATGTTTTTACCGCCGGGACCGATTAAAGCGCCGATTTTATCTTGCGGAATCATCATGGTATAAATCATAGGTGCATTTTTCGGTAAAGTTTTGCGCGGTTCTTTTATAACCGAATCCATATGGTCCATAATAAACATGCGGCCTTTTGTGGCTTGAGCAATGGCTTTCCTTAAAACATCTAAAGAAATACCTGTTGCAAGTTTTAAGTCCATTTGGAAAGCGGTTATACCTTTGCGGGAACCGGTAAGTTTAAAGTCCATATCGCCAAGGTGGTCTTCCATACCCATAATATCTGAGAGTACGGCGAATTTATCACCTTCGGTAATTAAACCCATCGCAATACCGCTGCAAGCGGCTTTCATAGGAACGCCTGCATCAAATAATGCAAGTGAACCGCCGCAAACGCTTGCCATAGAAGAAGAACCGTTTGATTCCATAATATCGGAAACAACCCTGATAGTATAAGGGAATTCTTCTTGGCTTGGTATAAGAGGCATTAAAGCGCGGCGTGCAAGTTCACCGTGGCCGATTTCGCGGCGGCCGGGTGCGCGGTCCGGTTTACATTCGCCGGTAGCAAAGCCGGGGAAGTTATAATGAAGCATAAAAGTTTCATCATAAGTATCTTCAAGGCCTTCCACCATTTGGGCATCACTTGCAGTACCTAAAGTTGCGGTTGCAAGGGATTGTGTTTGACCGCGTGTAAATAAGGCAGAACCGTGTGCGCAAGGCAAAACACCTACCATAGAACTCAAAGGTCTGATTTGATCGGTCTTTCTACCGTCTACGCGGATGCCTTCATTTAATACCATTTTGCGGGATTCTTCATAAGCAAGCATTTCCATAGCAAAATCAGCATAAATTGCACCTTCTTCAGGGTATTTTGCAGTGAGTTCGGTTTTAAAGGCCTCTTTTAAATTGGCAATATCAAAGTCGCGTGTTTGTTTATCGGAAAATTTATGTAAAATTTCCGCAACTTTTGCGCGATATGTGTTGTTTGCCATATCTAAAACTTCTTGCGGTAATTTTTCCGCTTTAAATTCAAATTTGGCTTTACCGCATTTTTCACGAAGGTCAAGTTGTGCTTGGCAAAGTTTTTTGACTTCGGGCTGTGCAATTTCAATTGCTTTTACGAGTGATTCTTCATCCACTTCATGGGCACCGCCTTCCACCATCATAATGCCTTGCATGGTACCTGCAATTACAAGGTCCATATCGGCAACTTTTCTTTCTTGAACTGTCGGGTTAATAATATATTTACCGTCAACGCGGTCTACGCGGACACCGGCAACAGGTTGCGTGAAAGGAATTGAAGAAATTACCGTTGCCGCGCTTGAAGCGACAATGCTTAAAACATCACTGTCATTTATACCGTCGGCAGAAAGTACCATTGCAGTAACATTGACTTCGCATGCAAACCCTTCCGGAAAGAGAGGGCGCATAGAGCGGTCAATCAAGCGTGATGATAAAGTTTCCTTTTTGCTTGCCTTGCTTTCGCGTTTAAAGAAACCGCCGGGGATTTTACCTGCGGCATAAGTTCTTTCTTTATAATTAACGGTTAAAGGTACAAAGTCCTGCAAACCGGGTTTTTGTACTTTATCGCAAACAGCGGTTGCAAGCACCATAGTATCGCCGATACGTGCGATAACAGCACCGTCGGCTTGTTTAGCCATCACACCTGTTTCAAGCGTGATAGTTTTGCCACCGACATCAATGCTGTGGCTAAATTTTCCTAGATTACTCATTATTATTATTTCCTTAATTTAAGTTCTTTTGTTAATGCTTGATATTTAGCGAAATCATTTTTCTTTAAATAAGCAAGCAAGCGTTTGCGTTGACCGACTAAACGGGTTAAACCTCTTTCACCTGCAAAATCTTTAGGATTTTGTTTAAGGTGGTCAGAGATGTAGCGGATTCTTTCCGTAATCAAAGCAACTTGTACGGACGGTGAACCTGTGTCAGTATCACTTTGTTGGAATTTTGAGATAATATCTTTTCTGTCTTGTTTTGTTAATGCCATTTTTTTAATTTCAAGTTTACAGCTTATTACCGAGTATAAGCACCGCGTTGCGGGATGTGTTGTGTTACTTAAAAGCGTATACCAAGCAAGAGCCAAACTTGCTCCTATATAATATTATATCTATACTAGATACCCTATAATTATATCATATTATAAGGCAAAATAGGGAATTTACAGGTTCTATTTTTTGTCGGTATGCAAATTGAGTGCTTTTTTTGTTATAATGTCTATATGCTAACATTATTCTTTTTGTTGCTGGCACTACTAATTATACTTCTAAACGGTTTTTTTGTACTCGGCGAATTTGCTTTGGTAAAAGTGCGCCACACGCGCTTGCAGGAACTTGCAAAAAATAATTCCTATAAAGAAAAATTGATGCTCAAAGCACATGAAAATATTGACGAATATTTGTCCGCCATACAAATTGCCATTACAATGACAAGTTTGGCCCTCGGTTGGGTTGGAGAACCAAGCGTTGGTAAAGTTCTTTCTTGGCTTATGCCAAATATCATACCGATGTTGCCGCCTGCCGCTTTACATATAATATCTTTCACTTTGGCGTTTTTAATTATCACCTCTTTGCATGTTATTTACGGCGAGCAAGTGCCAAAACTTCTTGCCATAAAATACCCCGAGCAAGCACTTAAAAATATAATTGTCCCCTTACATTATTTTTATATAGTTACCAATGTTTTTAAAAATCTTTTGGTTTGGGCAGCATATAAAACTTTGGACTTAATCGGCGTAAACCCCCATAAACAGGAAACACCGCTTTCGCAAGAAGAACTTAGGATGATGTTTTCCAAATCTCAAGAAGGGGGGAAATTCTCTTTACGCCGCTTAATGATGTTTGAAAATTTATTTGATTTTGAACAAGTAAAAGTAAAAGAAATTATGACGCCGCGCGCTAAAATTTCCGCATTAAAAAAATCAAATACCTGGCCGCAAAATTTGGAAATTATAAACAAACGTAAATATTCCCGCTATCCGCTTTATACTGAAACCATTGATGACGCAAAAGAATATGTTTTAATTAAAGAAATGTCTTTGGAATCCTTAAGTGAAAAGTCCTTGCAGCCGATTGAAGAACGCTTTACCTATAAACTTTTGACGCTTGATGAACATACCCCGGTTGAAGCAGCTTTAAGGGAATTTCAGACAAACAGAAATCATCAAGCATTAATTAAAAATGAAAAAGATGAAGTTGTCGGCCTACTTACTTTGGAAGATGTTTTGGAAGAACTTGTCGGCGAAATACGCGATGAATATGAAAAGCCTAATGCTCTATTAATCAGTAATTTTTTGGTGCCGCAAGCTTGCGTTTTAAATTTAAAATCTACAACTAAAGAAGCCGCTTTTGAGGAAATGCTTAATGCCCTTTACAAACAAAAACCGACTTTTGCAAAAGAGCAAGCCCATGATTTTATTTTAAAACGCGAACAAATAATGTCCTGCGCTTTGGAAAAGGGCGTTGCTTTCCCGCATGCAAGGGTGGCATCTTTATCCAAGCCGTTGGTAAGTGTGGGTATTTCCAAAAAAGGAATTTTGTTTGAAGAAGTAAACAATAATGTAAAACTCATTTTCCTGATTTTAACACCTTTTAAAGAGCCGGCCTTCCAACTTAAAATTCTTGCGGAACTTGCCGCGGTTTCAAGCACAAAATTTGTACGCGAGCGTTTGATTTCCGCCACAACACCGGAAGAAATTGCAGAAATTTTCCTTGCTTTTGAAAACACCGTTCCTAACGATTAATACGCCGTATTATATTTAACTTGTACTTCATATTTTGTATAATATTATTATGAAGATTTATGGTTTTACTGACTTGCCTTCAACTAATACTTATGCCGTAGAAAATTTTGATAATTTGCAGCATAATGATGTAATAGCGGCAGATTTTCAGACGTCAGGTAAAGGCAGGAAGGGTCGTAAATGGTCATCAGAAACAGGCGGGCTTTATTTTACCATAGTTTTAAAACCTGCTGAAATTAAGACAGAAATTTTAAGTTCTTTAACACAAATTATGGCAATTTCCGTTTGCAAAACGGTAAGGAATTTAGGTGCAAAAGTTTATTTAAAATGGCCCAATGATGTTCTTTATAAAGGTAAAAAATTTTGCGGTATTTTAAGTGAAGCGGTTTTAAAAAATAATAAGTGTGTGGGTTTAGTTATCGGCGTAGGGGTCAATATAAAACAAGAAAAAATAATTTCCGATAAACCTTTTACAAGTTTAGCGGAAATGAAAATTGAAATTTCAAAAACAGTTTTGCTTGAAGAAATATTTACGAATTTTAAATCCGCACAAAACAAAAATTTTATTGAAGATTTTAAGAATCTTTGTCCGAATTTCGGTAAAGAAATTATTGTTGAGAATAAAAAAGGTATTTTTGAAGATATAGATTCCGCCGGCCATATGATTTTAAAAACGGAAAAAGGACGCGAAATTATAATGGCGGGCGACGTACAATTTTAAAGCAGTAAAAAGAGGTATTATTTATGAACTCAGAATTATTTGCCAAAAGTTTTGAACTTATGGTTATCGGTATGGGGATGACTTTTAGCTTCCTCATAATCCTTGTATTTATGTTAAATGTGCTTAGGTGGGGGGTAAATTTATTAAATAAAATTTGCCCGGAAAAGTTGCCCGAACCGGCAAAAGTTACCGCCCCTGTACACGACGATACAAAACTAAAAATTGCAATTGCCTTAGCCGCAATTAAAGCAGCAAAATAATTTTAATATTTAAGGAGAAATCAAATGAAAAAAATTAAGTTTATGTTAACTGCCTTTAGGGATGGTTTCCAATCCGTATATGGCACAAAAGTTAGGAGTGAGGACTTTTTACCCGCCGTTGAGGCCGCCAAAGAAGCAGGGGTTACACATTTTGAATCTGCCGGCGGTGCAACATTCCAGAGTGCTTTGTTCTTTAATAAAGAAAACCCTTATGATGTTATGGATGCTTTCAGAAAAACCGTCGGGCCTGATGTAAACTTGCAAAGTTTGGCACGCGGTGTAAATGTTGTAGGTTTAAATTCCCAACCGAGTGATGTAATAAAATTACACGCACAAACTTTTAAAAAACACGGCCTTACAACTATCAGAAATTTTGATGCTTTAAATGATGTTAACAACTTAATTTACAGCGGTAAATGCATTAAAGAAGCCGGCTTAAAACACGAAGTTACCGTCACAATGATGTCCCTTGCACCGGGTTGGGATAAGACGGGCAAATTCCATACACCGGAATTTTATGAAGGCGTATTAAAAAATATTATCGCAAGCGGTATAGAATTTGACAGCGTTTGTTTTAAAGATGCTTCAGGCACCTCTACCCCGCAAACTGTTAGGGAAACAATTGCAAGAGCCAAAAAAATATTACCGCCGGAAATTGATGTAGTTTTCCATACCCATGAAACAGCCGGAACAGGCCTTGCTTGCTATTTAGCAGCCATTGAAGGCGGTGCTGACAGAATTGATTTATCAATGGCCCCTGTCAGCGGCGGAACTTGCCAAACAGATATTATTTCTATGTGGCATGCACTTCGCGGCAGCAATTATACTTTAGATATTGATATTGAAAAAATTCGCAAAGCGGAAAGTGTCTTAAAAGATTGCTTAAAAGATTATGTTTTGAAACCCGAGGCTATGAGGGTTGAACCGACAATTCCGTTCTCACCTCTCCCCGGCGGTGCTTTAACCAATGCTACAAGGCAGTTAAGGGAAATCGGCCAATTTGATAAATATCCGCAAGTTCTTGCCGCTATGGAAGAAGTTGTAAGGCGCGGCGGTTTTGGTACTTCAGTAACACCGGTCAGCCAATTTTACATACAACAATCTATGCAAAATGTTATACAAGGCCCTTGGAAAGCATTTGCACCGGGGTATGCAAATATGATTTTGGGTTACTTCGGTAAAACCCCTGTTCCTGCAGATCCTGAACTTGTAAAACTTGCCTCTGCTTATATGAAAAAGGAACCCACAACAAAAACAGTTTTGGAACTTAATGACGCAGATCCTAAAAAAGGTGTTAAACCGGCAAAAGAATTGCTTGAAAAGAATAATTTACCTGTTACCGATGAAAATATTTTTATCGTTGCAGCCTGTAATGATGCGGCAAACGGCGTAAATAAAGGTTTAGATTTCTTACTTGGTAAAGCAAAATGTTTGGTTGAAAAGAAATCTGCCGCAAGTGAAACTAAATTAAAAGGTAATGCTTTTACAGTTTCCGTCGGCGGTGAAAATTTCAATGTTGAACTCAAAGATAATAAAGCAACTGTTAACGGTCAAACTTATGATATTTCAATAAAAGAAGGCATAAGTGCAGCAGCACCGGCAAAAGAAGGTGTAGCTGCAAGCGGCGGTGCTGAAGTTAAAGCCCCGATGCCGGGCGTGATTATGCGTTTCTGTGTTGCGGAAGGTGCGCAAGTTGCAAAAGACCAAGCGGTTATCATAATTGAAGCCATGAAAATGGAAATGGAAATTAAAGCAACTGCGGCAGGTAAAATTCATTTTACCTCTAATACCGGCGATCAGATACAAACCGGTAATGTGCTTGCTTTAATTAAATAGGTGAATTATGTTAGCAGATATTTTAAATTCTTTGCAAACACTTTGGGCAACAAGCGGTATCGCAAATTTCACTTGCGGGCAAGTTGCCATGATTGCCATTTGTTTAGTGTTACTCTGGCTTGGTATCGTCAAGCAATTTGAACCGCTTTTGTTAATACCTATCGGTTTTGGCGGTTTGCTGTCAAATATACCCGTCGCGGGAATTGCGGCTTTAACAGTTTCAAGCGTTGATGCGAGCGGAACTGTTCAAACTGCTTTCGGCGGTTTTTTGGGGCAGGTTTACGGGTTTGGTATTAACTCGGGTTTGTTTCCTTTGCTGATATTTATGGGCGTTGGTGCTATGACTGATTTCGGGCCTTTAATTGCAAACCCGCGTACTTTGCTTTTGGGTGCGGCGGCACAGTTCGGTATATTTTTTACCATCTTCGGTGCTTTGATGCTTGGTAATATTTCACCCGATTTAAGCTTTAGTATGAAAGAGGCCGCCTCTATCGGCATTATCGGCGGTGCAGATGGCCCGACGGCTATATTCTTAACTTCAAAACTTGCGCCTAATTTGCTTGGTGCAATTGCGGTTGCGGCTTATTCTTATATGGCTTTAGTGCCAATAATTCAGCCGCCTATAATGAAATTTTTGACAACCCCCAAAGAACGCAAAATCAGGATGGAGCAACTTCGCCCCGTCAGCAAAAGGGAAAAAATTATTTTCCCGATTATGGTTTTATTAATGTGTGCAATGTTTATACCTGATGCTACACCGTTAATCGGTTGTTTGATGTTCGGTAACTTGGTTAAAGAATGCGGTGCAACAAACCGCCTTGCAAAAACAATGCAAAATGAACTTATCAATATCGTTACTATTTTGCTCGGTCTTGCAGTCGGTTCAAAACTTTCTGCAGATAAATTCTTGCAAGTTAAGACGGTTATAATTGTAGTGCTTGGTTTATGTGCTTTCTGTGTTGGTACTGCTTCAGGTGTTTTGATTGCAAAACTTATGAACTTATTTACCAAAAATAAAGTTAACCCGCTTATCGGTGCGGCAGGTGTTTCTGCAGTGCCTATGGCGGCGCGTGTTGCAAACAAAGTCGGCCAAGAATTTGACCAACAAAATTATTTACTTATGCATGCTATGGGGCCAAATGTGGCAGGTGTAATCGGATCAGCGGTTGCGGCAGGTATTTTGCTTGCTATGCTCGGTAAATAAATAATTTAATTTTGAAAACAAACGCTCCCGCTTAATAGCGGAGGCGTTTTTCTATGTTTTGTATATAGGACTTTTGGCCCTTTTTGCCTAGGTCTAAATACCCTTGTTAAAACAATAAATAATTGTAAAAATATATATAGGTGTATTATGAAGAAATATATTTATCTTATATTATCTTTGCTTGTGTTTACACAATTTGCCATTGCAAAAGATGATTGTAAACAACATATAGATAATTATTATAATAACAAATATCTCTCTGAAAATGCTGCATCAAGAGCGGCAGAGCTTGCTATTCAAAGAAGATGTTTACATAATACAAAAAATCCAATATACTCCGATATTAGTGAATATAATAAAAAACTTGAATATTTTTATGGCGTTAATGGTAATTATTCGGTAAGCAAAAAATTAATTGATTACTCGGAAGAGGCAGAGGTTTATTCAGCTAAAGAGAATATCGAAAAAGCATCAGAGTATGTAGATAAATTTAATGAAATATTAATTGAACATTATGACAGCGTTTTAGCGGCAGTAATTTTAAAAGAGCAAGTAGAAAACAAACAAATAAGCAAAGCACACCAAGAAGAATTATTTAAAAAAATAGACGGGCAATTACCTAAACTTGAAAAATGTAACCCTGGTATTTGTGAGGGCTGGGGTTTAGTTTCATTAGTAGCAAAAGCTTTCCCGAAATGCAAAGAAAACAGTTGCCAGAAAAATATTACTTACGAGGAGTTACATTTTGCTTTAGCTAAAGAAACAAATAATTTACCTAAAGCTACGAAAACAATAACAAAATTACTTACCAAAGATTTCGGCACACCAAAAAGTAACGGTGAAGTTAAAGCACCGCTAATGATGGCTTTATATTATACTGATTATAAAAAATTTTTAGAAGAATCAAAAAAGTTTTTAGATAAAGCGCAAAAAACTATTAAATATGATTATCAAGATGCAATACTTTTACCTTTGATAACACAGTTAATGATTGAAAACGGTAATGCTATAGATTTATTACCCTATACCCAAACAGAGTATAATAATATTGCAGGTTTGGAAACATCTTTGGCTTTACTTTCAATCCGTATAGGTAATGGTAGAAGGCAAGAACTTCGTGCCGGTTTGGAATCTTATTATGAACTTACTTCCGCATGTGAAGAATATAGATACGAAGAATATAACGGGGAAAAACTTTTACGTGCAGGTACCCCTGCTATGCTAACACAAAATGCAGAGCTTGATTTCTTCTTGCGCCAACGTATACAAGCAGCTTATTGGGTTAACGATTTCGGCGGTATAATGGAAAGTAAAGCTACAGATTATTGGTGTTCGCCGTCCCTTAATCCGGAAGGAATTAACACCGTATTTGCAAGCGCACAAATTGCCAAACAATTTATTAAAGAAGCTTTCATTGATGATATGATCTTATTACCTTTATTTGCTTTTAATAAAATAAAAGCTGTTGTGGAAGGTATGAGAAAAACCCCTCATTTAAAAATATCTTATTATAATGGAGAAAGAGTTTCGGAAGTTGCACAAAATGCAAAGCGAGTGGAAATGCGATTATACCGACGCCTAGATGAAATGGAAGAGGACATTGGAATTGCCGTTGGGCAAGATTTTATGCCTGATTATGTAGGTGACCGAAGGGTTAACTCTATAACTAATAGCAGAACGTGGACACATGACCATGTAAACCCTAAAAAGAGTCCAGAATATTATGAAAATCTAAGAGAAGAACGGGAAATGCGACTGGATAATGCATGGAAAGAAGATATAGAATATTATGAGGGGTATTATCCTAACGAATATAAGAAGTGGCCATTAAGAGCACAAAAACGCTATGAAAGAGAAATTAAATATTTTATAGATAATGCCAATGATTGGATGCGAAATATCGGCTATGATAATACTAAAAATATTGCCAGAGCCATGGGGGTTAAATGGCAAGACTTAAAAAATGTAATAAAAGATAATCAAATAAAATACATATTACAAAATGCTAATTTAGATATAACGCGTTCTATTATAGAAAGAATAAAAAGATTATATTCTAAACATTATCTTAGAATAATTAATAACCCGGAATCAAAATTTACTATTGCTTATTTCCCTAAAGGGGGGAGATATAATTGGGTTTTTGATTCTAATGATATCTTTTTAGTTGAGGCTGTCGGTAAGAAAGATTTTGAAATTAATGAAATTTTAAAAGTATCTAAACGAAGTAGATCTTTATCAAAAAGGAATTTATTTTCCCCTAAAAATCCAAGTCAGACTTTTGAAACATATGTAAATTTATTAGAATGTACTCAGGCTACCCCCTGTAAAGTATTTCTTGTAGATGGAGGCAAATATTTTAAAATGCTTAGTGCAGATGGTAAAAAGTTCATACGCATTACTCCGCACGAATATAATTTAAAAGAAGAAGTCTACACATTACTATCCGAACGGAGATATAATGAAGTGAAGGCAAAAGATTTCCCTAAATATCATTTTCATTACTATGAATTATATGGCGATAGGGCCATAAATTACCACATAAATCTTGATATGAGAGATCCTTTTAATAATTTGCTTAAGAAATCTCCGGAAGAAATTAAAGAGTTATTAATACCTGCGCAGCACCTAACCACACATCCGAACTTAATAAAAGTAAATTATATGTATAATTAAATCAAGTTTAATATAAAAACCCCCGCGCTAAACTTCTAACGCGGGGGTTTTTAAAACAAATTATTTTAATAATTTATTTTATTTTACCTTTTTGGTGTTGATTTATCTTCTTTGGTTTTTTTATGATGATTTACGGCATTAATAATGCGGTTATTAATGCGTAAACCTCCATTTGGATAACCTTCCGCTACATATTTGCGTCTGTCACCGAAATTTGCTAAAGCAATAATTTTACTAGGATCTTTTTTATCGAAAATCGGGCCACCGCTATTACCGCCGATAATATCTGCATCATGATAAAAATAATATTGATGTACTTTATTGATATGTCCAGCGGTTTTCCATAAAGAACGGGCGGGTTTATCCCCTGAACGGCCTATAACTGTAATTTCTATACCTTCTAATTGTTCTTTGGATTTTACATTTAATCCAAGCCAACCGGTTTTTTCCCCTATGGGGTTATCTAAGATTATAATACCATAATCAAAAACTTCTTCTTTATCTACATTTAAGGAATCATCATGTTTATCTTTAGTATATCGCAGATATTCTTTAGGTACCCATAATTTCGTAGCAGTTGCTGATGGGTATAATCCGCTATGTAAATTGTTTAATATATTATTAAAAATATTTGCTTGTTTAATGTCATCTGGATTGATATTATTTTTTATTACTTGGCTAATTTGATTTGCTGATATAACAGATGAGTTGTTGTCATAATTGTTTTGTTTCTTGTTTTGATTAATTTTAGAAATTATATTATCTAATGAGTCCCATGGTTTTTGTTCTGTATCATCATTTTTTGGGAGTATTTTAGACGAAATAGAAGAAGGTACACCAACTGCAAATACTTGTACGCTTTTCATAAATTTACCTTGTTCAGTTAAACAATGTGCTGCTGTTAGTACGATGTTTTCAGCGACCATGGAACCGGAACATAAGCCTTTGCTTCCATTATCATTTATCATTTCTAAAACCACTACTGCTTTTTCCCAATCGGTAGCTTTACCGGTAATATTTATACGATCATCTTTTGCGACGATAGAACAAATTTCAACCTCCGGTGCCTCTGATGAAATAGCTGAGTTATTAGGTTCAAAAACTGCCCATAAATCTTCCTTAACTTGCCCCTGCACTAATAGTGGGGAAATAATAAATAATAAAAACAAAATAAAATAATATTTTTTCATAATAAACCTCTTATATAAATTATAAGTGTTTTATTTAATATAAACAAGGGCCAAAGGACCTATAAGATAAGTAGGCATAAAAACCCCGCCTAATAATTTTTAGACGGGGGAATTTTTTAAAACAAATTATTTTAATAATTTATTTTGCTTCTGTTTTTGCTGCAGCTTTTTTTGCCGGAGCTTTTTTTACTGCCGGTTTTGCTTCTGCTTGAACTTCGGCTTTAGGGGCTTCGGTTGCTGCTTCGGTTACCGCAGGGGCAACAGTTTCAACTGTAACTTCTTCTTTAACTGTTTCCGCACCGGGGATAACTTTAGCTTTTTCTTGCAATCTTGCAGCTTTACCTGAAAGTGCTTTAAGGTAATTAAGTTTTGCGCGGCGTACTTTGCCGTTTCTTAATACGGTAATGCTTTCAATTCTGGGGCTGTTGATAGGGAAAATTCTTTCCACACCGACGCCGAAGGAAATTTTGCGAACTGTAAAACTTTCGCTGATTCCGTGACCGCGGCGTGCAATAACAACACCGTCAAAATTTTGGATTCTTTCATTGTCGCCTTCGACAACTTTTACGGCAACGCGTACAGTGTCACCTGCTTTGAAAAAAGGAATATCCTTTTTTAATTGTTTATTTACTTCTTCAATGTTCATTTTTTTCTCCTCTTGAGTCTTTTTACTTCATCGCTTGTTTTGAGAGGTCTATTATCAAGCATATCGGGCCTGAATTTCTTTGTAATTTCAAGCGCCGTTTTTTGTTTCCAGACCGCTATTTCTTTATGGTTTCCGCTAAGTAAAACTTGCGGAACGCGCCTTCTATGCCAAACCTCCGGCCTAGTGTACTGTGGGGCCTCAAGTAAGGAATTTTCAAAACTTTCTTCCGTTGTAACGGTATCTTTTTTAAAAGTTCCTTTTTGCAAACGGGTTATTGCATCTGTAATACTCAAAGCTGCAAGTTCGCCGCCTGTGAGGATAAAATCCCCTAAAGAAATTTCAAGGTCTATTTCTGGGTATATTCTTGCGTCCACACCCTCGTAATGCCCGCATACAATTATTAAGTGTTTCTTTTTTGCCAGCTTTTTTGCTAGCTCTTGGGAAAACTTCTTGCCGCGGGGGCTTGTTAAAATGACTAAAGAATTTGTTTTCTTAACTTTCTTTATTGCCTTATAAAGCGGATCTGCTTTCATCAACATTCCGGCACCGCCGCCGTAAGGCCTGTCATCAACAGTTTTATGTTTATCTTTTGTAAACTCTCTTGGATTTGTGCAACTGATATTTATTGCTTTTGCTTCACGCGCCCTTTTTAAAATACTTGTATTTAAGTAGGGCATAATTACTTCCGGAAACAAAGTGATAATATCAATTTTAAGCATTAGTCCTCAAGTTTAAGTGTAACTTTCTTTTTTTCCTTTGCCGCATAAGCGCCTAATACGGTGCGGACAGCTTTAATAATACAACCGTCTTTACCTATAATGCGCCCTTTATCTGCTTCATCAACACGTACAGTGAGATAAACACTATTTTCTTCTTCTTTAGCATCAATGATTACTGCATCTTTGTTTTGTGCTAAAGATTTAAGTAGGTAATTTGCCAATTCTTTCATGGAATTTTACCTATTTGCTCGCTTTCTTTAACAGGGCCGCAACGGTCTTAGAAGGCAATGCACCTACTTTAACCCATTTATTAACTTTTTCTAAGTCAATATGGAGTTGCTCGTTTTCTTTCAAGCAAGGGTTAAAGGTGCCAAGTACTTCTTTAGCTTGTGCGCCGACGGCACTTCTCTTTTCCGCAACAATAACGCGGTATTGAGGTTGTGTCCTTTTACCTGTTCTTTGTAGACGAATTACTACTGCCATACATACTCTCCTTTCTTTAATTGCGCATAATGCGCTGAAATCTGCTAATTAATAGCATCTTTTAAATCTTTATAGGCTTGTTTTATATCGGCAGCCCCAAACAAGGAATTGCCTGCAACAAAAGCATTTGCACCTGCCGCTTTGGCGATTTTAACGGTGTCTTTATTAATTCCACCATCAACTTCAAGCCAAATTGGCTTATTTGCAATTACTTTTTTTACGGTCTCAATTTGCTTCGGGGCCTTATCTAAAAATGCCTGGCCGCCGAAACCGGGGTATACCGTCATAACTAAAACAAGATCTATAATATCTAAAAACTGTTCCAAAATTTGCGGGTTTGTATCGGGCTTAATTGAAATGCCCGCACTTAAACCTGCATCTTTTATTTTTTTCAAAAGTTCTTTTAAATTACCTTTTGATTCTACATGTAATGTCAAAGAGCTTGAACCGGCTTTTATAAAAGCATCCAAATATTTTTGAGGATCTTCCACCATTAAATGCACATCTTGTGCAAGTTTTGTTGTGGTATTAATCCACTTTACCGTTGCCGGACCGAAACTTAAATTCGGAACAAAATGACCGTCCATAATATCAATATGCAACCAGCTTGCACCAAGTTCCGTAACCGTTTTTATTTGCTCTCCCAAGATCAACTGATTTGCCGATAATATCGACGGTGCTATTGCATTAAAAGTCGGTTTTGGAAGTGCTATCATAAAATTTTACTTTAATTCCTTTTGGCGGACTAATATGCCGTCCACATAAATTCTGACAGTCGCTTCACCGCCGTAAGGAACATTTAAGTCAATCTTACTGCCGGCTTGTTTAAACTCATTTAAAATTTCTTTTTCGCCTAAATTATCAATCAAAATTATACGCACACGATTATCGTTTTTACCTTGCGGTAATTCATAATGGATACGGTGCAATTTTTCGCCTAAAACCTCTTTATTTGAACTGATAGTAAGCTCAAGTGTTGCCCCCTGCGCAATTTCTTCATCAGGTTGTGGGGTTTGGTTAAGCACAGTTCCGGCGGGGAAGAAGGAATTAGGATCTTCCACGACGCTGATTTCTAAATTATTATTTGAGGCCCAATTATTTGCCTCGGCAAATTTTTTATGGCGGAAATCAGGGACTAAAATTAAACCGCTGTTTGGCGCGCCGTTTGATACGACTAAATCAACCTTTTGACCTTTAACCACTAAAGTTAACGGTGCAGGATTTTGGCTGATAATATTGCCCTTTTCTACTTCTACGGAGTAAGCTGTATCTGTCTTGCCTATTTCCAAATTTGCTTGCCTTAAAGTAAATTCTGCATTTCTTAAAGGCATTGAAGTAACATCTGGAACTTCAACACTTTCTTTACCTTGGCTAACCCACACGCGCACTACTTTCCCTTCACGAACTAAAATTCCGGCGGGGGGAAGTTGCCTTATAACCGAACCGGCGGGAATATCGGGTTGATATTCTTCCCCGGCCTTTTTCATAGCTAAATTTACATTGGCAAGCAAGTCAAGCGCGGTATCAATATTTTTATTTGTTAAGTCGGGAACGGGTTGTTCCTTTCTTGTATGTACTAAAGCGGAAAAAGCCCAATTAAAAGAAACAAATGCTATTGTTCCTAAAAATGCAATAACCAAAATTAAAGCTGAAATTGCTTTGAAAACTTTAATGGATGCCGAACGTTTACCGTCTAAAATTTCTTTACTTTCAATATCTGACATATTATTTAAAAATTATATTTCCTTCTTCATATTTTTTACCGTTTATATAGGCAAAAGCAGGCATAAGCCCTTTCCCTGCCGGGCGGACTGTTTCAACCAACAAAACACCCTCTTTACATTGTACCAAAAAACCGACGTTCCTTTCAATAGAAACCAATGCCCCCGGCACATAATTTTTTGTGTTTTGTTTTTGGGGAATTGCGGTTTTTATTATTTGTACAATTTGCCCGTCTTGTGTGTTTGCTTTCGCAAAACTCGGTGCGCCGGCGGCAAGGGCGCGGACAAGATTATTTATTTCCGTCGCAGTTTGATTTGCAAAATTTATAAAAGTTTTTTCTTTAGGTATTAACGGTGCAAAACTAGGTGTGCCGATTTGTGCGTTTTTTGTATAACTGTTTGTTTCCGCTTTTGTTAAAAAATCTTCCAAAACTTTTGTAGCAATATTTGTTAATTTTTCAAATAAAGTTACGGCATTATCTTGCTGCAAAATTTCGGTTTCTTTGGCGGCAATTATTGCGCCGGTGTCCATACCTTCATCTATGGCAAATAAAGTTATACCTGTTTTTGTTTCACCGTTCATTAATGCACTTTGCACAGGTGAAGCGCCACGATATTTCGGCAACATTGAAAAATGTACATTTACAATGCCTTGTTTAAAGGCATCTAAAGCAGGTTTGCGGAAAATTTTACCGTAGGCAACGCAAATGCCGATATCAGCATTTAGTGCGGAAATATTTGGAACAAAATCTTTTAATTTTTCCGGACTTTCTACGGGTAAATTATTTTTAAGTGCAAATTCTTTGACGGGGCAAGGTGTCAAAACAAGCCCGCGGCCTTTTGGCCTGTCGGGTTGCGTGATGACGAGTTTTACATCCGTCATTTTTGCAAGCACTTCCAGAAACGGAACTGCCACTTGCGGTGTACCGAAAAATACTGTTTTTAACATAAGTATATTTTATCATTTTTAGAGGTAGAAGTATTATTTTATGTGTTTTATTCCCGCATTATGTTTTTTGCTTGGTGCAAAATTTTTATCTACGCTGCGGTCTTAATTTTGCTATAATTATAGTGTACGGTTGTTTCGTACATTTTTATTCTATTTTTGGGATTCTTTTTTTAAAAAGAAACCGTCTTTACGTAAACTATTCGTAAGGGCAACGCAAAACCCCAAAATAGCTGATTAGGTATAAAATAAAGGACTTTATAAACCCTTTGCTTTATACCAAACACTCTCTTTAGAGAGTTACGGCTATTTTTATTTTATGGGTTTTTGCGTTCATAAGATAATTATGGCCGTTTTCATTGTAAAAAATAAAGCCCTAATAATTATTTGCCTATTATTTTTGACTACTAATATTTTTGCAAAAACTATGCAAGATTTTTATGATGTCAAAATAATTTCCGTTTATGACGGTGATACTTTTAAAGTTTCTTTGCCTTGCCAAATTCCGATATTTTGTGAAAGTATATCGGTGCGCGTAAAAAATATTGATACGCCCGAATTAAAAACCAAAAATAAATGTGAAAAACTTGCCGCTAAAAAAGCTAAAAAATTGACAAAAGAATTTCTCTCAGAGGGTAATATTATTTTAAAAAATTGTGAGCGGGATAAATATTTCCGCCTTCTTTGTGAAGTAAAACAAATATCTGATAAAGAAAAAGACCTTTCCGTTTTACTTCTTAAAAATAATTTGGCATATAGATATTTTGGCGGCACAAAGCAAGAAACAAATTGGTGTGATTCCTAATTAATTTGCTAAAATATATTTATAATTAAATTTAAAGGAGATTATTTTATGAAAAAAACAACATTAATTGCTTGTGCGGCTATTGCTTTAACTTGCTGCGCTTGCCAAACTGCAGAAACGACTGAAAAAACCAATATTGATTATTCAAAAATTACCGTGCAAGGCGTAATTGACCAATCCGCCCAAATGCGCGATACCGTAAATGCTTATAAAACAACACAACAAGCAACAGATGCAAGCGACAGCGGTAAAAATGCAGTTGATACAATAAAAGATTCCGCCAAAGAAAAATACAACGAAGTCAAGAAACAATTAAAAGACGAAAGAGATGCTTGGAAAGATACTTTAAGCAAATAAAATGATAGGTGTACCCCTTTTGGGGTACACCTGAAATTATGAAAACAAACAGATATAATTTATTCATTAATAATTTAGCCCAAGACCTTTTGCTTTTGGGTTTTTTCATTTTAATAATATCCGTTTACAGGATATTGTTTATTTATATTTTTAAGACGAATTTAACCGATGGTTTCTTTTCCCACGAAGTATATTTGGCATTGTGGTACGGTTTTAGGTTGAGCTTAAAAACTGTATCCGCGCTTTGTATCCCGACTTTTATTTTTTGTACTTTATTAAGCCAAATATTTAGATGTTATAATTCTTATAGAGTTAGATTTTTTTATGGTGCATTTTGTGTATTTGTTTTGTCATTATTGTTTCAAAGCAGAATTCCTTATTATCAGGAATTTAATGTAGCATTTAGCCCTTTTATATTTAATACTTTTCACGATGATGTCGGCGCAATTACAAAGACGGCTATAAGCCAATATAATGCTATTTGGCGTGTTCTTTTAGCTATTATTATATCGGGTGTTTTTATTTTTGCATTAAGATATTGGCTTAAATTGCATACATTTATAGCTGCGCCGTTTTTGAAAATAAAACAAAAATTTATTGTAGTTTTAAGTATTGTTATTTTACTTTTTCCGTTTGCTTTATTTATGCGTTTTGGGGGGAGTTTTAACTTTAAACACTCTATATATTGGAAAAACTCCGCGCGTTTGCAAACACCTTTATTAAATGAGGCAATTTTAGACGATATACAAGCCCTTTATAAAGCCAGAAAAATATATAGAAACTTGAAGAAAAATTCCGCAAAAATTACTGCAGAAGAAGTTAAAAAAAGTATTTCATTATTATCGGGTAAAGAGACGGAAACCAATAGTTTACTCCCGTTTTTTACTAAAAAAGCACAAGGAATTTTAGCTAAAAAACCAAGCCATATTTTTGTAATTGTCGGCGAAACTTATATGCTTTGGCCCTTGCTTGAGAAGTATAATAATTTACCTATTGCAGAAGGCGGAAGGCGTTTAAAAGAAAAATATGATAATGTATTTTTAACAAAATTTTTGCCTGCAAGTCATGGCACAATGTTTGGTTTAACTTCTGTTTTGATGGGTTTGCCGGAAGTTAATTTAACAACAGCTTCCCGCCAAACCGCGCAGAAACCTTATGAGATTGCACTTTCGGTTCAACTAAAAAAATTAGGGTATACCCCGCATTTCTTTTATGGCGGTTTTCCGTCGTGGGAAAATGTCGGTAAGTTTATGACTAATCAAGGTTTGGAAGAAAATTTTTATTCTGCTTCTTTCTCCGGTAAAGATACTAATGTTTGGGGCGTGGAAGATAAAATATTTTTTGAAGGTATTTTATCTAAAATTACCGACGAGCCATCTTTTAATTTGATTTTAACGAGCAGTAATCACACGCCGTATATAATTGATATGAGCAAAGAAAATGTCCATCAGGAAAATTATTTTGCACCGTTTTTAGAAAAACAAACAGATAAAAAACTTTATCTTCAAAGATTACAAAACTTTGAATATGCGGACCATTATTTGGCAGATTTTGTGGAACGCGTTTTAGCAAAATTTCCTGATAGTTTAATTGTAATTACCGGCGACCATGCCGACAGATGGACCTTGACTACAACCCCGACTTTGCAAGAGCGCATAGCAGTGCCGCTTTTGATAATCTCAAAAGGTTTAAAGCAAGAAATGTTGCCGCAAAATACTACGGCAAGCCATCAGGATATTGCGGCTACTGTGTTAGATTTAGTTTTACCTAAGGGCTTGGAGTATTTTGCTTTAGGTAAAAGCATTTTTGACGGGCAAGATTTGGCAGTTGGTGCTTATTATTGGGCGACAAGTGATTATATCGGCGAAATAAATTCCAATACTTACGAGAAATTAAACAGCAGCGCAAGTGATTTGACCGACGAAGAAATACAACAAATTCATAATAGAGTTAAAGCTTATCACAATATTGCTTCTTGGCGCATTTTAAAGGGAACGGAATTGTAGTTCTTAATTTAATTACAAAAATTAATTGTTAATTTAAACAAAAAACAAGGGCGGTCTTAAAACCGCCCTTATTAAATATCTTCCAAGTTCCAAGATTAACGTTTTGAGAATTGGAAACGTCTTCTTGCTTTTGGTTGACCGGGTTTCTTTCTTTCTACCATACGAGGATCGCGTGTTAAGAAACCGGCTTGTTTCATAACTTTATGATATTCTTCTGACATTGCTGCCAAACCGCGTGCTAAAGCGTGGCGCACAGCGCCTGCCTGTGAAGCAATACCACCGCCGTAAACTTTAACGACGGCATCAAAAGTTTTATCCGCTTTAAGTTCAAGTAAAGGGGACATTGCAGTATGTTGATAGCGGTTATTTGCGCTGAAATACACATTTAAAGGTTTTGCATTAACTAAAATATTGCCTTTACCTTTTGTGATTTTTGCTTGCGCTACGGAAGTTTTCCTTCTACCTGTTTTTATTTCACTATTTTGTGCCATATTACCACCTATTTAGAAAATCTACCTGCAAAAGCATGTTCCGCTTCAGCGAAGATTCTGAGGCGTTTCATCCTTCTTGCGCGCAATTTATTGTTATCAAGCATACGATAGACGGCAAGTTCAAGAACTCTTGTCGGGTTCTTGGCGAGCATATCTTTAAAAGGTGTCTCTTTACCGCCTTTTGCGTAACCTGAGTGTGAGAAATAAACCTTTTCAATAGCTTTATTTCCGGTAACTTTTATTTTAGCCGCATTAGTTACTACGACGAAATCGCCGCAGTCAATATGCGGGGTAAAAGTTCTTTTATTTTTACCCATTAAGCACACCACGATTTGTGTAGCGAGGCGGCCCAATGTTTTACCTTCGGCATCAAAGTGATGCCATTTTCTTGTAGATTCCACTTCTTTAACTGAAGGGAGTGTTGTTTTTGTCATTTTATACCTTTGTGTTTTATAGGATTTGACTCGGGTCCTATTATCACAATTTTACTTCGCGCGACCACAGCGCGAAAAATTTATTATTAGCACTTTGTTACATAAAAAAATTGGTTGGGATAGGATTCGAACCTATGTAGGGCGTAGCCCGACGGTTTTACAGACCGTTGCTTTTGACCACTCAGCCACCCAACCTTTTAAAAAGTTTTAAAAAACAAAGAACTAAATTTAAGTTAATACTTTAACTTGATAATTAATTATAGCAAATATTTTAGTGTGAGTGCAAATAAAATTTATTTTCCGTCGGGGAATTTGTGTTTTATTTTGCTATAAAACAATTGCTATTGACAAATCGACATAATATTGTTATACTATATTAAGCGAAGGTAATTCCCTTAAAAATGGGGCTCCGAATGGTTCCTCAAGGTTAAAACCTAAAATGTTTTTAAGGTTCTTCGCTTCTTTTTTTGCCTTAAAATAAAGGATTCTCCTCTATAACTAAAGATTTTATCATATTATAAAAATGATCGTCTTGATGTTCATATTTACGAAATATTGCCCAAGATACGAAATCAACTACTTGCAAACCTTTAACTGAAGCAGGTGTTTTAATAGAAATTTCTATTTTAATTTTATGATTATTTGATATTTGATTTTCCAAATAATTTTTGAAATTTACATTTAAAAATTTATTAGTTTCTCTTCGGGATGCTATTAAATTTATTTTATTTTTATTGCTAATTAATTTTTTTGTAAAGATTCTATCTAATAATATATTTGTGACATAATTGTACAAAATTGTTTTTTCATTTTTTAAATCTGTATAAACGCGTTTTTTATTTAATGAAATTACCATTATAGAAATGTCTTTATCTTTTAATAATGAGAATAATTTAGTGCGTGTTTTATTATCCTCTTTATTACAATGCAAAGTACCGGCATGTGTTTTACGTTTTTTATCAGGTATCGATTTAAAAGTTTTAGATACTATTTTGTTCAAAATATTGTCATTTTCTATAAACAGAAAAGTAACTATGAAATTTTTTGAGGTTTTAGGTTTAGTAAAGTCAAAGCCCAAACAAGCGCTTTCATCCATAAAAATATATGCCATAATAAATCCTATAAATATAGTATAGCATATACTTTTAAAAAAAGGTAAGAGGAGGGAAAGGAAAGTTTGCCAAATCCCCCATTCGTCTTGCGGAAACATCCCCGCAAGCCACCTTCCGCCCGCCACGCGGGTGAGGGCGATAAAAAAATCCCCCGCGGTGTTGTTTAACTGTGTTGTTTAACGCGCGGGGGAAATGTTTACAACTTGTTTTTATTTTTTGTACGGTGTACGGCTTGGGCTAGGGTAACAAACACCGGAATCAGAACATGGTGTATATCCGTTAGCCGCTTCTTCTCTTGTGGCAGTTGGATTTATATTAATTAATATAAATCTGTCAACGGCGTGTATGTCTTCTATTTGTTCTGTGCTCATTTTTTTGTTAGTAGGAGTAGCCCCATCACTACCGTAAGGAACTGACTTAAACGTTATATCTCTGCCGCTGGTAGCATTATAATTTCTATCGAGATAACGATAAGGGAACTTGGCAGGTGTACCATTATAGTTAGTATTAGTGAAACCATTGTAGGAAATATTCCCACCTTCTTTACCGATAGATAAGTCTTGTTTTTCCAATAGTTCGGCAATTTTATCCATTACAAACAAGTTTCTATCTTCACTTAAAGCCATATTACATTGAGCGCCTGTTTGTCCTGATTTTGATCTATCTTTTTGATCGCAATTTTCATAATCAGTTCCGCCGAAACTTGCAAAGCCGTGGAAATAAAGCGTTGAATATTTATCCGCTAATTCCGGCTGAGTTGCTTTGAGGGTATTAATTTTGTTAATACATTCCATTATGAGCTTAGCAGCTTCCTGATAATCAGGATTTTGCGGTTCTATAGATGCATTTTGGTAATTAAATGTCAATTTAAAGGTACATGCATCTATAATATCCCTTTCTCCCGGTAAAGAAAGTTTAGGGAATAACTCAAAGAAATGCGGGTCGCCTGGGACATTGTTTGGATCCATGGTATAAGATTGCTCGTGAATCAAGTTGAAATGCTTGTTATCTATTGTTTGCAATGTGACTTTAGGGCAATCTTTAGCAGTGCCTTTAGCTGTCGCAAATACGACATCACTACCGGCTTTAAGTGTTGGTATTAATTTAAGGCATTTCTCATCATATGTTGACATATCATACACTATAAGATCCTCGCTTTGTTGGCTCCAAGCTGCGACATCACATGTATTTCCGGAGTTGCATTTCTCAAGAGGGGTTGCATCAATTATATAGTGTTTTGGTGTACCGGTTACATTAAGTAAAACACTCTTATAATTGGTACCATTATATTTACAACAATCAGGGCATGGTTTAACTTTAGAACGATAGTCCTCCGGAATTTCATTTAACATACATATTTCCTTATCTTGAGGTTTACCATCATTATCACATGTATGTACCTTACCATCTGGAGTGTAACAGAGTTTAGGACATTCTGGTAATCCTTCCGTAGAAACACTTTCTTGGGGACCGAGATATTCATCCTTGATACGTATAACCTTACCGCTCACTTCTATTTCGTGAGAAATGTAAGCGTTATTGTCAGCAGGGTCCACACAATGCTCTTTGGGAGATAGAAGTGTAGCACATCTATCTTCTTTATCACACCAGAAATAGTGGCAGATGCCGCTATTTTCATAGTCATCTACGAAATCTTTAGCAGAGATTTGACTTAAAGCTTTTCCTTTAAATGCTGCATCCCCTGTTTGGATTTCTTTCTTTAAATTAGGTTTCGATGTAACAATCCAGAATATTTTACCATCGCCTCTTGTTGTGTTAGAGGAGTGCTGGACAGCATTCGGAGTTATTGAATATCCACTACCAAATCCTTCAACCGCAAAATTACTCTCATAGTAGAAAGTAAATTTATCGTCTTTGAATATGTAACCCGTAGTTAGATCTTCTTCGTCTTTATCAGCATTTGCTTTAGAAACTAAACCATAGCTCTTGATGTCATGTATTATCGGGTCACTCATGCTGGTCAATTGCTCTACTACTACAGCAAATACATACATACCCGAAGGGTCATCTATAGTAGCAGTAGCCCAACTCTTTTCATCAATGTTATATGGTATTGCCGGGTCCTTGTGACAGTTTAGCCCATTCAATTTCATTGTTTTGACATATTTTTCCGGTGACGGAATCGGGCACATATTAACTGAATTTTTCTTAGGATGCAAAATATTCTTTAATTCTTGGAAAGTCACAGCCCCTCTCTTATTAGTACCTGTTTTGCAATATTCATCTGAGTATTTTATTTTATCGCTAAGATCAATAAGAGCATCGTCTTTACCATTAAGTTCATTTACTCTAAATTCCACATTGGTATTTAAAGTACTAGGTATGTAAGAGATGACCTTTGAAAGTTTACACTTCGGATGTTCGTTGTTCCATTGATCTATAGCTGCTTTACTCATTGATAATTGTTGTCTGTGTTCAACTTTAACTACATATTCATTGCCGTCATAATATCCAGGATTTGGTACCATCTGTGTTTTTTGTGTATTATCAGATGTCGGAAGTGGATAGAGGTCATATGTCATACCTTCAAATTTAGGTTTTGCAATTAATGCAATAACAGCTTTTTCGCTAAGGCGTTCATTGGGTGTAGCTTCTTTCTGAAAAAGACCTTTCCTCTTCGCACCTGCTGTATAACCGTTAATACCATCAACAGTAACTGCATCGCAATTTGCTGTGTACTCTTTTTTGACCCAACCTTTCATCCAGTCAATTAAGACATCTAATCCCAAACACTCAGCACGGGTTTGGAAAAGGTTTTTATCACTTTTTTCTTTTACGTTTATATGCCAATCACTCCTGTTTGGACAGTTAATTGTCAAACGTTTTTCACATGCAGTTTCCCAGTCGGCATTAGCAAAAGATTCATCAGTACCACCGTCTTTATTCTTGCTTGTGGTTTTGCTTCCTTTTAGCCATTTGCTACGATTTTCTATTACAGGTTTAGTACCACATAAACATTCACTGTCAGGATCTCCAGCGCTCTTTCCGAAGAAAGCTGAAACATCACCGCCTTTGTCGCCGGTCAAAAGACAGTTGAAAATTCCTAAACCGACATTATAAAGGTTAGTCCAGAACATTTCACGTGGTTTATAATAGTATAAGTCCCACATCTTTTGGCTGCGGCTTTGCATCATATCCCACCACCACGGTTTACCTAAGTTATAAGCATTTTTGTTACCGGGGCCACCGCCGCCTGCACCCGCTTTTGAGCTGCCTGTAGCGCTGTGCGGACCGCCAAAGCTGCCTTCGGGAGATTTACCGCCGTCAACATCGCGCATTTGTGCGGCAAGCAAATTGGCTTTTGCCGGACCGCCGGCATTCATAGCGCCGATAGAGCGTGTAGCCTCGGCATACAAATTTTCACCACGGCCGACATTTCCCCTTGCTTCCATAGGTTGCAAAGCAACAGGCCTTATACCTTCCCTAAAAGCACCGCCGGAAGATCTGTTCGGACCTTGGCCAATCGGTAAAGAATAACTTACACCGCTTGAACCTTTACCGCCTGCCATTTGTGACGGACGAAATGCCCTGTTAATATCAGTTGCTTTTCTTTCAAAACTTTTGCGGACTGATGGTTTTGTGCTTTTGCCGTAAGTTCCCGTAGCGGAGGGTTTTGTTACTTTTTTCGTTACTGTTTTATCGTATTGGCTGCGTGTATCATAATCTGTTGAAGCGGGTGTCTTTTTTGATGTTTGTGTAGTACGGGAATAACTGCTGCTTCCGCTGCTATCAGTATCGGTACCGTAAGAGCCACCATATCCTCTACCTCTGCCGGAAGTGCCATATTTACTGCTACTTTCGCTGCTGCCGTATGCACTTTTTGTTGGGTCTGACGGGGTTCCAACGGCTTCAACTGCGCTTCTTGGACGCAAAATAAGGTCCAACGGGTCTGTCATAGCACCCGAAGGTTGAATATCATTATAACCGCCTTCCGCAAAGGATGGTGCATCCTCAAGTGCGGAATTCCATTGAATATCACCTGTTCCGGCGATATCGTCACTACCATTTCTGCTTAAAAACGGTAACAAAAGCAAAGCAAGTGCCGCTACTAAAATGAACGGTAAATCGCGTTGCGCACGTTGCACTAATGTTCGCTTTTGCGTGTTCTTGCCACCCACTATTGAGGGCAAACGTTTAGACAGAGGTTCAGATTTACTCTTCCTCAATTTATCACTAAACGTGAAACTATCTTTATTTGGCATAGTGATGCCTCCTTGTGTCTTTTCACTCTTTAGGGAAAATTACCCGAGCAAAAAGTTATTTATACAACTCTTACTGCCTTACTGCTGTTTCACTTTGTTGCCTGATGTGTTGCTTGACTGTTTTTACTTCTTGCCGCTAAGTGATTAAGCGGCACAAATTTTTAAATACCAAAAATAAACAATGCCTATGTTTTTTACACTTTTACCGACCGGCAAAAGTTAAAAATACAAATTACTGCTTACTGCACTACTTATAATACTACAATTATAGTTTAACATACTATTGCCAAAATTTCAAGGGGGGGATATGAATGTGCAGTTACTATTATTTGCCGGCTAATTCTTTTTGGTAAATTTTGATTTTTCAGCTCCTAAAGTACCGAGATGTCGCTTCGCTCCACGTTCTTCTTGGTACTTGTCGTCGCAGTAAAAATCAAAATTTCCTCAAAAATACTTGTCGGATTTTGTGCACGGTTTGGCTTTATGTTATTTCGCTCCGATAAAAACAAAAATTATCTCAAAAATACCTTTGCTTGTTAAACTCAATTTTCCGTTAATTAAAAAATTTGCGCATAATGTAAAAAATTTGCTATTATAAAGATATGATAATATATTCACTTTGTTTTTTATTTTGTTTAGGTTTACTCTTTTACTTCATCGCAAAGTATAAAGAGGCAGATTCCCCGGAAGAAGAATTCCCTTGGGAAGATACCCCGCAAACTGATACCCCTATAACCGAAACAGAACAACAAGAAAATAAAACCGAACAAGGGCTTGTAAAAGATTTTATTGAAGAAGTTAAAGAAGAAGCTAATACAGTTCAACAAGTGCAGCGTTTATTTGCTAAAACGGACTCTTTACCGTTGCGCGAAATTTTTGACTTAAAAGATAAAGTAAAAGATTTCAGTTATAATTTGGAAGAAAACCGTTTGCTTGAACAAAAACATTATAATGAACTCAAAGCTTTAGCACATACTCTTGAGCGGCGCCTTGCCACTTTTGAAAATGAGTATTTAAATAATTTGTACCCCACTTTAAATACTCTAATCAAAGAACTTGAAAACTTACAGCATAAAGATAAATAAGCGCCCGCTTAACACTTATAAATAAGTAATTATAAACATCTTAAAAAGGGTTACCTTTCATAACTAAAATATAGTATAATATGTTAAATATGATACCTAAAACCCCAAATATTACAAGTAATGCTCTTGCAAGCAGAGTACCTTATACATTAAAGGAAGGTTCTGCGGAAATTACTTTGTCTGGGCGCTATGTTTGCGTGTATATGTGTGATAAAGCCGGTAACTATTCCTATGTCTACGGTTCACGTAATATTTTTGATAATTATTTTAAAAAGAATCTCAAAACAAATAGTGTGCATGATTCCGCGCGCAATACGGCATTTTCCGGCAAGCGCATTTCTTATGATTGGTTTGAAAATATCACTTTCCCCGTATTTTTTAATACAATCGCCATACCTTTAACCGACGATAAAGGGAAAATAAATACTGTTCTCTTTGTCATAAAGATGTTGGATGAGCTATCCGTTAATCAAAATAAATCAATAGTCGTTGCGGAAAAGGCCGGGCAAAGTTTCGTGCGCGTTATTATGCAAGCAAGGGAAGAAGAAAAACGTTTGATAACTTCCGCGATACATGACCAGCTAGGTAATTTGTCCGTCAGAATAAATGCTTTAATTGAACTTTTGAAAGAAGATATAAAAGAAAAATCTAAAAAAGACGTATTAAATACCCTCTCAAGTTTACAGGATTCTTTTAAAGATTCCGTTTCCGCCATGAAGGAAATTATAACTTCTTTGCGCCCGCCGCAACTTGATACTGTGGGGTTAAATTTATCTATTCAAGATTTGCTTGATAAAACCGCTAAAACGGCAAAAATAAAAATTAAATATTCTTATAAAATTCAAGATAAAACTATACTTACCGATACGGTAAAATTAGTTTTATACAGAACAGTTCAAGAAGCTTTGAGTAATACCGTTAAATATGCTAAAGCAAAAAATTTGACGGTAGAACTAAAAGAAGATAAATCTTACTTATATCTTAATATAAAAGATGACGGTAAAGGTTTTAAACCGCAAGTTCACAGAAGTGCTAAAAGTTTGGGGCTTGCAGGTATGAAGGAAAACATTGAATCCCTAAAAGGTACAATGAAATTGACAAGTAAACTAGGGCAAGGTACGGCAATCAGTGTGAAATGCCCTAAATCTAATTATCAAAGGTAATATCTATGATAAAAATTATAATGGCTGATGACCATGTCATCGTTAGGCAAAGTATAATCTCTGTACTTGAAAGAAAAAATACAGACATAAAAGTTGTTGCCGAAGTTTCAAACGGTAAAGAACTTTTAGAAGCCGCTAAACAACATAAAGCAGATGTTTATATAGTTGATATCGGTATGCCGCTTTTAAACGGTATTGATGCAACACAACGTATTATGAAAATGCAACCGAAAGCTAAAGTTATCATTTTAAGTATGTATGATGATAGGGCCTCCGTTGAACGCGCCGTTCAAGCCGGTGCCTATGGTTTTGTGGTAAAAGATGCATCAATAAAAGAAATACTTGAAGCAATTAAAGAAGTTATGGCAGGCAGGTTTTTTATCTGCTCACAAGCGGCAAAATATTTAATGCAAGGTTTCTTAGATAAAGCAGAAGGCCGCCGCAGCAGCCCTATCGTCCATTTAACCAATAAAGAACGCGAAATTTTGCAACTTATTGCAGAAGGCTTTACAAGCAAAAAAATCGCTGATGAATTTAAACTTTCTTTAAATACCGTTCACGTGCACAGAAATAATATTATGAGAAAGCTTAATATCCATAAGCAGGCAGAGCTTATACGCTATGCTTTAAAACAAGGCATCGCCCATATTTAGTTATGAGAATTATTGCCGGTACAGCACGCGGGCGGAAATTATTTTCCGTATCAAAAAAGCTTCCCGTTAAGCCGATTTCGGATAGAATAAAACAATCCGTTTTTGATATTATACGCCCTAAAATAACCGGGGCAGTATTTTTGGATTTGTTTGCCGGAACGGGTAATGTGTCGATGGAAGCATTATCACGCGGTGCTTTGAAAACTGTATCGGCAGAAAAGGAAATAGCTTGCCTTAAAGCCATTAAACGTAATGCGGAACATTTAGGTTTTACCGACAGAGCAACGGTTTTAAAAGCCGACCTTTTAAAACCGCTTGCCTGGCTTAGCGCTTACAGTGAAGGAAGTGGGTATGATATTATCTTTATGGGTCCGCCTTATAGAGATATTAAAAATACTCCTTTGTTTTTTACAGGGCCTGTTTTAAAACAAATTGCGGAGTCAAAACTTCTTGCAGAGGACGGCTTAATAGTTGCCCAGCATCATAAAAAAGAAACTTTTGAACTGCCGCTTGCTTTGCAAATTATCAGGGAAGAAAAATACGGCGATACCGTCGTTCACTTTTTAAAATACAAATGATACCAAATAATTATCACGAATTAAATTATTCAAAAATAGCAACTTATTTATTTTGCCCTTTCCTTTATAAATTAAAATATATCGACGGCAGAAGGGAAGGCCTTGTTGCAGTAACTTCTTTGGGGGTATCAATCCATAAAACTTTAGAGGAATATCATACACACTCTAATGAACCCGGAAGTTTACTTGTCTATTACAACCGTTGTTTTTTGGGTGCAGGTTATGCAAATGCCGCCGAACAAATGGAATTTTACTTAAAAGGCAAACGCATAATTGAAGATTATGCAAAACGCGAACAGTACAGAGAAAGTGAAATTTTAGGATGTGAAAAAGAGTTTCAATTTGAGTATGAGGGTTGGAAATTCCGCGGTAAAATTGACCGCTTTGAAAAATTGCCCGACGGTTCTTACCATGTAATTGATTATAAAACAGATGCTAAAATTGCAGATAATTTTGATGTAAATAATTCTTTGCAGCTTGCGCTTTATTCTATCGGTGCAAAGCGGGCTTGGGGCAAAACTGAAGGGAAAGCAAGCATTTATTTTGTGGCATTAAATAAAATATTTTCAATTCCTTTTGAAGATGTTAACGAAGAATATATTTTAGGCCGTTATATAGAAATAGGCGAGAAACTTGAAAGCGGTGAGGAATTTTTACCACGCACGCAATCTTGCTTACAATGCTTGATGCGTATGCGCTGCCCTTATTCAATTCATAAAGAAAGGCATATTAAATTAAAAGATTTACTTTAGGTGATTTATGAAAAAGTTTATTTTAGGAATTTTTTTAGGTGTAATAATTGCAAGTATAGCTGTGATATCTTTAAAGAGAGAAGATAAAACTGTATTACCGACGCAGCAAAATACTGTTTCCGCTTTTGATAAGATAAGGGGGAACCGTCAAAACCAAACAAATAATAATCAGGAAAAATTGCAACGCGCCATTGAAAATTTAATGAATATGCAAAACAAAGAACCTAAAGATATTATTTCCTCTTTAGATGAAATTTTAAAGTACCGCCCGCAAGACGCTAATTTGCACGCTTTAAAAGCGCAAATGTTGCAAAAACAAGGCAATTTACCGTCGGCGTTAGAAGCTATAAATAAAGCAATTTCACTGGATCCGCAAAACCCGAATTATTATCAAGTTAGGGGGGAAATTAATTTTAATTTCCAAGATTTTGATGAAGCCGAAAGGGATTTTACTATCGCGGCACAACTTTCGGGAAAGGCAGATAATTATTATAACCGCGCCGTAACTAATTTGAATTTAGGCAATTATGAGGCGGCAAATCAAGATTTTAAAAAGGCACAAAATTTGTATAAAAAAGAAGGTAATTTAGGCGCTTCTTTGCAGGCAAAAAATATGTCCGGTTTATTGACCGAAGGGTTAAAACAGAACGCGCAAAATCAAGCTACGCAAACAAATACTTCTAAAAACAAAAAGCAAACAGGCAAAATTTCCGACGGTAAAAATAAATCTAAAGCACAAACTAATCCGGCAGTTAATAAAAATGTGATGGATAAAATTTCAAAATCTTTAAAGCATTTTTCGGAAAGTGAAACATTTTCAGACTTTCAGGAATTATTGCCGAAAGGCGAGAGTGCCGCCGCTCTTGTTGAAGATGTTAAAGCAAGTTTAGATGATGTTGCGCCGAGTTTTGAACAAACAGTTGCCGAGCAAAGCACCAAGCAACCCAAAATTTCAAAAAAAGAATTATTAAAAGATACACCTTTTGAAAGTGTTGCAAAAGCAAAAAAATTAGTTTCCCAAAAAGATTTTGAGGGCGCTACTTCCGTCTTAGATAAAGCTATTGAAAAGAACCAAGATAATGAAGCCCTTTACTATAACCGCGCTATTGCAAATTATCAAAAAGGTGATTATAAATCCGCATTTAACGACTTAAATAAAGTTCTTGAGTTAAACTCAAACAATTATCAAGCCGCTTTGGCTAAAGGCGATATGTACAATAGTTTAGGCCAAACCGCACAGGCAAAACAAGCTTATCAGAATGCCGCGGAACTTGCCGCAGAAGCCGGTAATAATAAAGTTGCGGAAGATGCGCAAACAAAATATCAATTGCTTGAAGGGCAAGAAATTACGACACGTACAAATCAGCGTTTTCAGGAAGCCGCTAATGCTTTTAAAAGGCAAGAGTATGACAAGGCCGCAGATTTGTTTAAGCAAATTTATCAAGATAACCCCGACGCCGGTAATGCCTATAATTTAGGCTTGGCTTATCAAGGGCAAGGCAAAATGAAAGAAGCAAGCGAGATGTTTAAAATAGCGGCGGAAGAAAAACCTAAAGATTTAAAAATTCAGCAAGCCGCGGCAATTGCAATTGCTCAAGAAAAAGATTATGATACGGCTAAAAAATATTTAACCCAAGGATTAGAAATTGACCCTGATAACCCCGATTTATGGGCTTTGGATGCGGAGATCAGCGGGTCGCAAGAAAATTTTACCGAGATGAAAAACAAATTAGAAGGCGCTTTAGACCGCTATAAACAAAGAATGCAAGAAATACAAGACGAAGCCGAAATAAGAAGAATGCAAGAGCAAATTGAAAAAATAAATTCTTATTTAGAGCAAATGGAGCAAGCCGGAATTTAATATGGAAACAAAAAATTTAGCCCAGCAACTTTTTGATACTTTCAGCGCAGGCAGAACACCGGGGAAAGAAGATTTACCCGCCGGGAAAATGTTTCAAATTTTGGAAGATCCTTTCGGGCTTTGGTGCCACTTCCACGCACCTAAAGAAGAAGCCGTTGAAGAACCGAATTTATACGAAAATTTACGCGGTAAAACCGATAGATTAATACGCGAACATTGGATCTATGACCATTGTAAAAACCCCGTAATTATTAGCGGTAGTGACAGTGAAAAATTCCTTAAAACTTTGCAGGCCATGCAAGATGGCGCCGATGGTATTATCGGCGGCAACTTGTGGGATTTGCGCCAACAGGAAGGTGTTTACGGGGGGGTAAATTTCCTGCTTAAAGTAGCGCAAGGGCAAAGCGTTTTCGGTGCTTATCATTATAAAATTGTGCAATTAAAACGCGCAGGGGAAATGAAGGAACATTATGCCTTGCAAACCGCACTTTTAAATAAAATTTTGACGGAAATTCAGGGTTATGATGCAGGTGATGCTTTATTTATTTTTAAAGCAAAAGAGCAAATTTTAACTTGCGCGCGCGTGCTTGAACGCGCACAAAAAGCGGGCGCACTTTACCAATCAATAAGGAAAAATGAAATAGTACCCGAATCAAAAAAACCGCCTAAGGGTGCGCTTTCGCCCTGGCGTGTTTATGCAAACAAATATGCTTTTGAAAAGCACGATTTAATTTTAATCCCACATCTTAATAACACGATGCGTGCAATTTTGCGCGCAAATAATATCAATACTTATGATGATATTGTTACCGCCGGTTTTGAAAGAATAAAAGAATTGCTTTCAGACGATACTTACCCAGATAATACACCTGTTTTAACTTACGCGCATGCTTTGGCTTTTGTTAAAAACAAACCGGTTTTGAGGGCAAAAGGCAAATTCCCGCCGCCGGCAAAAAAGCGCAATTTATATTTTGATTTTGAGGCGACGGAAACATTTGAAGAAAATAATACTTCCTTTATTTATTTAATCGGTGTTTGGGATAAAGAGGCAGATAAATTTGTCCCCTTTATCGCAAAAGAAGAAAAGGAAGAAGAAATAATTTTCAAACAATTTGCCGACTATGTTGCAAATTGCGGCGCGGATGTTGCGCTTTATCATTGGACTGAATATGAAGTTAAAAAAATGAAAGCGCTTTGCAACAAATACCCAAATATTAAGACGGAACTTGAACATTTGGTTTCCGTTTGCCTTGACTTAAAAATTGAAGTGGAAAAGGCATTTTATTTACCTGCGCCGAGTTTATCTTTAAAGGCGGCTGCGCCTGCTTTGGGTTTTAATTGGCGCCAAAAGGACTGCGGTGCGATGGACAGTATGGTTTATTTTACCAAGTGGCTGAGTGACGGTGATGAAGCCGCACTCAAAAAGGTCTTGATGTATAATGAAGATGACTGCATTGCCATGCTCAAAGTAGAACTTGCGTTGCGAGATTTACAAAGCAAAGGCGAAGTTTTGGAAGTGGCGGAAATTTTACCTGTTGCATAAAATTAAAAAATTCAATATAATTAAAAAAAGGAGTTTTGTAGTAATGTAAGCCTTGATTTTAGGCTTAAAACAATTTAACTGTTTTTGAGCCGTGTGAAGAACACGGAGAACTTTGAAAAAAGTACTTTGAGCGTCAAAATACAGCATTATAGGCACGAAATAGATGGAAGTCATGAGCCGTTTGTTTCGTGCCGAGTGTTTGTAAACTTTTGTTTACAAGCCACGGCTGTTATGTTTAAGGTCTGCTCAAAGTTCTTGGATATATCGGCCGTTTTTTATTGGCTGATTTTAAAGGTAAACAATTTTGTTAAAAAACAAAAAAGGAGAAAGTATGAAAAAATTAGTAAATAAAATTAAAGATACTTTAAGTATCTTTTCCTCAAGCAAAGGTTTTACTTTGCTTGAATTGCTGGTAGTTGTTTTGATTATCGGCATACTTGCAAGTATTGCATTACCGCAGTATGAAATGGCTGTAACAAAAGCAAAAGTAGCAAGCATTTTACCTATCATGCGTCGTTGGAAAGATGCTTTGCAAGAATATAAATTACGACATGGCAGTTATGATTTAAGAAATGCTTCTGCTTTAGGTGTTAATTGGCCGAGTGATTGGAATGACGGAGATTGTGGTGATAGCGTAGAATGCGAAAATGATTATTGGTATTGTTTTGCTAATGAGGAAGCAACAGGTTATGTTTATTGTAGACATGATATAGATAGAGGTAAAACGTTTTCAATATGGATGTACCAACCTGATGACCCAGATTACGAAGAATTTCGTGATAAAATAATCTGTTCACCCACTGGTGATGAAGCCCATAAAGTCTGCAAAGCACTCGGTGGAAAACTAATTGATGGTTATGAAGAATATCAACTTTAATTTTCAACACAGTTCACAACAATAAATATTCCCCGGCGAAGCCGGGGGCTTTATAAACTTGTTAAAGCAACACAAAAAACCGCTTATAAGAACCAACCAAATAACTTGTCAAAAAGGCCTTTTTTCGTCGTCTTAATATCTTCGTCAAAGGTTTTGGCAAGTTCTTCCAAAAGTTCTTTTTGGCGCGGTGTAACTTTCTTGGGTACTTTAATGTTTAGCACAACACGCATAGCACCTTTTTTGTTCGCGCGTTCCAAAACAGGCATACCTTGCCCTTCAATATTAAGTACAGAACCGTCGGTTGAACCTTTGGGGATTTCCACAGTTAATTCTTCCTTCATTAAATTCTGGACTTTGATTTCGCCGCCCAAAACCGCTTGCGGATAAGAAATTTCCGTATTCAAAATTAAGTCATTATTATCGCGTTCAAAAATTTTGTGCGGCTTAACTTTAACTTGCAAATATAAATCGCCGTATCCGCCGTCAAATGTGCCGATATCGCCGCCGTTTGCAACGCGTAAAACGCTGCCCTCTTTTATGCCGGGGGGGAGTTTTACTTTTAAAGTATTTTTCTTTTTAGTTCTGCCGCTGCCTTTGCATGCTTTACAGGGTCGTTCCAAAATTGTGCCTTGCCCGCCGCAATCGGGGCAGGGTTGGCGCATGGAGAAAAACCCTTGGCTGAATTGCACTACGCCTGAGCCTTTACAAGTCGGGCAAGTTTTGGTGGATGAGCCTTCTTCCGCGCCTGTTCCGTGGCAAACATCACATGTATCAATGCGGGAATAAGTAATTTCTTCTTCTTCCACTCCGGTATAGGCTTGCTCTAAAGTAACTTCAACTTTTTGTTGTAAATCATTTCCTCGGCGCGCGCGTTTGCGTTTACCGCCAAAACCGCCGCCGAAAGAGCCGCCGAACATATCACTGAAAACTGAACTGAAAATATCTTCAAAACCGCCAAAGCCACCGCCTTGAAAGCCACCGCCAAAGCCGCCGTTATTTACGGCATCTGCGCCGTAAGTATCATACATTTGCTTTTTTTGAGGGTCTGATAAAACTTCATATGCCTCATTAATTTTTTTAAATTGCTCTTCAGCTTCCGGCGAGGGGTTACGGTCCGGATGATATTTCATCGCTAATTTGCGGTAAGCTGATTTTAATTCTTGCGCGCTTGCATTTCTGCTAACGCCTAGGGTTTCATAATAATCTTCTTTTGCCATATTTGCACACTTTATAAAAAATTAAAACCCCTGCCGTTTGTTCGGCAGGGGTTAAATTACAACTTATTTACCGTCTACGACTTCTGCTTCAACTACATCATCTTTTTTAGGTTCGCCTTGCGGATTTGCTTGCGCTTGTGCGCCTGCTGCACCGTTAGCATTTGCTTGCGGGTTTGCCTTTGCTTGGGCTTCTTTATAAATAATTTCGCCCAATTTTTGGCTTGCCGTTAAGGCCTCATCTTTTGCTTTTTTGATACGTTCAACGTCGTCGGTTTTGACGGCTTCTTTAAGTTCGGAAAGTGCCTGGTCAATTTTAAGGCGTTCGTCTTGGCCGATTTTATCACCGTGTTCTTTCAGTGCTTTTTCGGTTGTATATAAGACGGTATCAGCCTCATTTTTGACTTCGATTCTTTCTTTGGTTTTCTTATCTTCTTCCGCAAACTTTTCTGCTTGCTTGACGAAGTTATTGACTTCTTCTTCGCTTAATTTATTTGGGGCGCTGATCGTAATATGTTGTTCTTTATTTGTGCCCAAATCTTTTGCGGAAACTTTTAAGATACCGTTTGCGTCAATATCAAAAGTAACTTCAATTTGAGGAACGCCGCGCGGGGCTGGCGGAATACCGTCAAGGTCAAATTTACCGAGTGGTACATTGTCTTTTGCCATAGGGCGTTCACCTTGCAAAACATTGACTGTTACTGCCGGCTGATTATCTGCCGCGGTTGAAAATACTTGGGTTTTCCTTACAGGGATTGTGGTGTTTCTGTCAATAAGTTTTGTCATAACACCGCCCAAGGTTTCAAGACCGAGTGATAAAGGTGTAACGTCGAGTAAAAGGATATCTTTTACATCACCTGTTAAAACACCTGCTTGAATTGCGGCACCGTCTGCCACGCATTCCATAGGGTCAATACCGCGTTCGATTTTTTTGCCGACATGTTTTTCAACATATTCTTGCACGATAGGCATACGTGTAGGACCGCCGACCATAATGATTTTATCAATATTGCTCATTGAAAGTTTACTGTCGCTAACTGCTCTGTCAATTGAAGCACCGCAGCGTTCAACTGTGGGGCGGACTAAGCTTTCAAGTTTAGCGCGGGAAAGTTTTGTTTCCAAGTGTTTCGGGCCGTTTTGGTCAGAGGTGATGAAAGGCAAATTAATATCTGTTTCCATTGTTGTGGAAAGTTCGATTTTTGCTTTTTCAGCCGCATCTCTTAAACGCATCATGGCTTGTTTATCGTTTGCTAAATTGATGCCGGTTGTTTTCTTAAAGTCATCAACTAACCAATCGATTATGGCATTATCCATATCAGTTCCGCCGAGTTTTGTATCACCGGAAGTTGCTAAAACGTCAAATGTACCTTCTTTACCCATTTCCATAATGGTAACATCTAGTGTACCGCCGCCGAGGTCAAAAACCAAAATCTTTTGGTCTTTACCGGTTTTATCAATACCGTAAGCAAGTGCGGCTGCGGTCGGTTCGTTTAATAAGCGGACAACTTCAAGCCCTGCAATTTTGCCTGCGTCTTTTGTTGCCTGCCTTTGGTTATCGTTAAAGTAAGCAGGAACTGTAATAACTGCTTTTTCAACGGTTGTACCCAAAAAGGCTTCGGCATCTTTTTTAACTTTTTGTAAGACGAAAGCTGAAAGTTGTTGGGGGGTAAATTCATGCCCGCGTAAATCAAATTTATAATTTTCACCCATGCGGCGTTTAAAAGCGGTTGCGGTACCTTCCGGGTTCAAAACTGCTTGTTTCCTTGCCGGTTCGCCGACTAATCTTTGACCGTCTTTCGTAAATGCAACGTATGACGGAAATGCTTTACCGCCGATAGAGTTACCTTCTGCAGAAGGGATAATTGTAGGTTTACCGCCTTCCATAACGGCTGCTGCCGTATTTGATGTTCCTAAGTCAATACCAATAATTTTAGACATATATTTTCTCCTTAAATTTATTTATCTTGATTTTCTTTATTGTCGTTACTTGCTGCTTCGTTTTGTGCTTTACCGTCTTTAACTTCGGCCGCTTTGCAAACTACTACTTGCGCGGGCCTGATGATTTTGCCGTCAAGTTCCACAGCTTTAACAAGCTCTTGCAAAACTTTGCCGTCGTCTTTGGCAGGGCAAGGCACGGTTGTTACAACTTCTTGGGTCATTGGGTTATAGGGTTTGCCAACCCCGTCTAACACCTTTAAACCTTGAGCTTTAAATGATTTTTCAACTTCCTCTAAAATCATATTAAGCCCGTGTTTTAAATGTTTTACTTCTACACCTTCTTTATTAAACTCCCCCTTTGCTTTAAGTAAATTATCGTACATCGGCAAGAGTGATTTTAAAACCTCGGCTTTCCCGAAAGAGATTAGCAAAGGTTTTTCCTTTTCCGTGCGCTTTCGGTAATTTTCAAAGTCGGCCTGAAGGCGGAGAAGCTGGTCCAAATAATTTTGGGCTTTTGCTTTTTCTTCTTCAAGGGCTTTGTCTTGAGGTTCTTGCTCTTGCGGCTGATCTTGCATGTCTTCCATGTCGTCTTCAAGCGGCTCGTGCTCTTGCACGAGTTCTTCTTCAAGTTCCTCTTTAAGTTTCTTTTTTGACATTATTTACCTTCCTTATCCTCTAACTCAGTGCGCCAATTTGTAATTGTGCTGCCGAGCATTTGGCCTATAAAATTAACGAGGGAAATCATTTTAGTATATTCCATGTGCTTCGGCCCCACTATGCCGATAAGCCCCACGGTTTTGCCACCCACTTTACAAGCAGAGGATATTATGCTTAAATTCTTTAATTCCTGCATGCGGTTTTCTTCACCGATAGTTACCGATATTTGGTTTTGTCCGTCTGCTTTTTGTAAATTTTGCATTTTTTCATTTAAGAGTAATGCAAATTTGTCGCGTTCTTCCATAACGCGCATCATCTGGCCGAAGTCCATAAAGTCCTCGGGGGAGACGGTGTCAATAAGCTCGCTTAAACCTTCAATATATAATTGGTCTGCATTTGTTTGGTGTTCTGCAAGTTCCTTTAATATATTATAAGCAAGTTCGGTGAAGCCTTCGCTATCGCATTGGCCTTGATTTAAAGCGGTCCATAAAATGCGTTGGGCAGAGCGGTAACTTTTACCGGATATTTCCTCATTAATAAAGGCATTTATCATCACCAAACGCGCCGGGGAAATGGGTTTCCTTATCCTAACCGGCCAATGTTTTACTGAACCTTCTTCCGTTACCAAAACGGCAAGAACATTACAAGGCCCAAGCGGTATAAAATCAAAGCGTTGAACGGTGGACTCTTCCACACTGTTTTGCAGGACAAACCCCGCAGAGTGAGTTAAGGCAGACAGCATTTTGCAGGTCTGCGTCATAAGGCGGTTAACTTCGCCTATATTTTGTTTATACTCTTCCTCGATTTTTTGACGCTCTTTTACCGCTATTTTTTGTATTTTTGAAAGGTAATCTACATAAAACCTATAAGCTTTATCGGTGGGGATTCTACCGCCCGATGCATGCGGCTGATATAAAAAGCCGTCATCTTCAAGCTTTTTCATTATATTTCTGATAGTTGCGCTGGAAACACCTTTTAAGCCCTTCTTGGCTACAAGTTCCGAGCCGACCGGTTTTCTGTTTTCCACAAATTCTTGAATAATCATTCTAAGAATTTTTTCTTCCCTGTCTTTTACAACTTCCGGTTTTAGTATTCTCATAATTAACCTTTCTTTTTGCGGATTTAATTTCGTTTTTACCGCGCCGCTTTTTATGCTTATTTTTAGCACCCTGTTTAAGCGACTGCTAATATTGTATATAATTTTTTCAAAATTGTCAATCCCCTTTTTAGAGTGCTAATTTAGATTGTGATTTTTCAGAAGTTGAAAATGCTTTAAAAAATTTTTAATATTAAGATGTAAGCCATAATTGGCTTTTAAATTTGTAAGCAGATTATTTGTTGATGCTTGGGGGAAGCCCGAGCTGAACTTTAAGGGTAACCTTAGAGGGAATTCCAGACTTCAAATAATCGTTTGCTTTCTTATCTTTTTGATAAGAAAAGCAGCGGTTATTAGTGTCACTGGAATTCCATTAATATACCGTTGCTTTTTTTATTTTAAAAAAGGAGGCAAACCGTGAAATAAAATTTTAAGTAGTAAATTTGTAAAAAAATTAAAAATTTAGGAGAAATTATGAAATTAAAAAATAGTAAAAAAGGTTTTACTTTGCTTGAATTGCTGATGGTCGTTTTGATTATCGGTATACTTGCAGCTATTGCCCTGCCGCAATATAAAATGGTGGTTGCAAAAAGTAAATTCACTACTGTAAAAAATATGGCTAAAAGTGTTGCCGAATCTATCCAGCGTTATTATCTGATTAATAATACTACCCCAAGAAAATTGGCTGATTTAGATATATCTTTCCCCGGCGCGAAACGAACTTATGCAGATGCCGGCGAATATGAGTTTTCTACTCCGGAAGGTATTAGATGTTCGATTAGGTTTACCGTAGATGAAACTGTTTGTTGGAGAACAATTGCAGGTAAAAAAGTATCTTATTACATAACAAGATCTACTAATAAACCTCAATATTGCTTAGCATACAGTAAAGATACTTCTGATATTCCAAACCGTTTATGTCAAAAGGAAACAAGAAAGAAAGGGACTTGCAGTTATACCAATTATTGTGGTTATAGTTATTAATTATAGCAAAAAATATTGTGAATATTAAAATTTAACCACTACAAAAACTTGATATAATATTAGTATGAAAAATTTGTTTAAATTGTTTGCGGTCGTGCTTTGTTCGGCGCTTTGTTTGGCACTTTCTTTACCGCTTGCGGCGGAAGAAAAAATAAATAATTTCGAAGTCCATTTACATTTAAAAGATGATACTTCCGCCACCGTCAAAGAATATATAACTTTTACGGCGGAGCATAACCAAATCAAGCGCGGTTTATACCGCAAAATACCCTATGATGCCGGAAAATATATAAAAGTACAAAGTTTATATCTAGACGGCAGGGAACATCCTTATAATGCCGTAGATGAGAACGGCGGCTTAAAAATAAATTTCGGTACAGATGATTTTTTACCGCTTGGCAAACATACTTATGCCTTCACTTATACATTGGAAAATACCGTCAGCTCCGGTGCTTTTAAAGATTTTTTACTTTGGCCGGTAACAGGTGTATCTTGGACTTTGCCGATAGAAAATGCAAACATTACACTTACAGTCCCTTTTGTCGCAAAAGTTTTAAACAATAAAATAAAAATTTACGACGGTAATATCGAAATAGAACAACCATCATTTAAACAATTGGAAGAAAATGTTTTCTTTTTTGAAACCTCAAAACCGCTCAAACAAGGCCAAGCTTTCAGTATATATTTACCGATGAAAAAGGGCTTATTTCAATTCAAGTGGTATGAGATGGAATATATGCCCGTTCTTGTTTGCATTTTGATTTTACTTTACTACTATATTATTTGGTATTTGGTTGGGCGGGATCCTAAGGAAAGAAATTTGCCGCAAAGGTTTTCACCGCCGGAAGGAATATCCGCCGGTTTTGCAAGTTACTTTTTAAACGGTAAATTCAGCAGCAGGAATTTGGCGACGGTTCTTGCCTCTTTACTTGTGAAGAAAAAAATTAAAATTACATTTCATAAATGGAAAAAGACCGAGTGCGAAAAATTAGACAATGGTTACTCCGATTTAGAGGAAGACGAGGCCCGTATGATGATGAGTTTACCGTCACAATTCAAGTTTGATAAAGACGGCTATAAATATTTGGAAAAGGGTTTATTATCAATCAATTATTATTATGAAGAAAAGATAAAAGATTATATAATAAATAATTTTATGTATATGCTTTTCCCTATAATATTTTTTATTGCTATGTTGTTTTATTTTTGTAGCCGCGGTGTCGTGCCGGAATTATTGTTTGGTGTAATACTTAATTTTATTATCCCTATATTAATAGGTGTTTATACAAGGAATATTAAAAGGGTTATAATACTTGTTGCTATGCTTATTGTATTTACGAGGGTGGTGGTTTCGACGGTATTATCTGCTAAATTTTTACTAAACCCAAATGTTTTGGCAATACTAATTACATGTTTTATGACGGCACTTTTTGCACACCTTGTAAATAATTTAATGCTTAACGGTGTTATTTTACGCGACGAACTTGCCGCATTTAAAAAGTATATGACTATTGCAGAACGCGGGCGTACAGCCCTTTCAGACCCGACTAAAGCAGGCAAAATATTTTGCGATTATTTACCCTATGCTTATGCTTTTGGTATGGAAAGCAAATGGTTTAAAAAATTTAAAAGTAAAATTGATTTTCACTTACAAGATGCTTATGACCCATTAATTTCCGGTACTGCTTTTAATTTTGGTCTTTTATTTACGGTAACAGCTTGTTTAAGGGCATATAAATCATCAGGTGTAGGGGTTGGTGCTTTCGGCGGAGGTTTTGGAAAGGGCGGCTTCGGCGGCGGTGGCGGCAGGTAAGTCCTTAAAATGTAAAAATATGGCATAGGTCCTTTGGTCCTTTTTAATATAGGCCCAATGGCCCTTGTTAAGCAAAGTAAAAATATTTATAATATTTGTGTAAGTATGGCGATAAGCCAAGGAGATAACATGAAAAAAACAATCAAGAAGTACCTGTGCTTAATGCTTAGTTTTGTTTTAATTACGTCAAACAACATGGCATTTGCACAAGGAAATGTAGCGTCAGTAGAGGCAGAACAGGCACTTAAGAATTTCGAAAGTGCTATTGAACAAATCTTTAAGCAAGCAAAATCTACCAGTGGTACTATAGATATGAATAGATGGTCTAAAACATTAACAGAATTTAAACAAGCTATAAATTCTGTATCAGCTACGACTAAGGCTATTGATGAGTCAGGCGTTACTTTACTATCTAGGAAATTCTCAGCTGATGGACTTTTTAGTAATGCATTACTCAATAAAATAGAGTTAAATATAAATGAATTGAACTCAATGGGTTCTTCAAGTGTAAAAAATGTATATAGTTTTAATTCCGGTGGGACAGCAGGAAGAGTTACTGAATTGGAAAAGGAAACTTTAGAATTATTTAATAATATTAAAACTATTTCTTTTACATCTACTAAAGCCGGAGAATATAATAAATTGATGAGGTCAATTATAAAAGAAGGGAAATTAACAGCTGATAATTTGTTTGTCGGATATCAGTATTCTGGCGGTAAAATTCCTTTTAAAGGCAGATATTTCGCTAAAGAAGTTAAAGCTTGGTTTAAAGGTTTTTTACAAGAACTCTCTAAATATAAAAATTCATTTAAAGTTCTTGCTGATATGCCTGTTAGTCAGGCTGCTACTCACGTAAGATACAAAAATTTAGGACAGAAAATCAAAAAAGGAGAAGCTGCTAAAGTAGGAGAAGGCGCCGAAGCAGGAAAAGTTGTGAAGGGCTTATCTGTTTTAACTCCATTAGCAGTATTAATTGCTACAGTAGCAACAGTTGTTGCTACTACCGATACTTATGCTTCTAATGCAACAGAAACACTTGATATTAGCGATATCGCCGCAATAAGAGATGGAATTATAAATGGTACAGCTACAGATGATGAAGTTATTGCTTATTCACTTGATGAAGTAGCCACAGAAGGTATTGATAATGATCTTTTAGTTCTCGGTAATATCTTGGGCGGTTTGTTACATGTCCAAAAACTTGGTGAAGCAGCCATACAGGAAGCCGAGGCCGAACGCCAAAATATAAATAAAGAAGTTGAAAATATATTCTGGAACGGTTATGATAGAGATGAACAAGAAATTGGACCGACTATCGTTCCGAATTTCTAAAATTATTTAGTTTCTAAATTCTACAAAGCCCTGCTTATTCAAGCAGGGTTTTGTATATAATGTTGTTGCAGTGTCTAAAAATTCGGCAAGCGCGTTTAGTACGTTAATTGACAGTATGCGGAAAAACAACGCGTAATTTGTAATGATAAATTCGTCTAAATTTGGTAAAATGTTATTATGATATTACCAAGAATATTAACCGCACTAGTCGGTATACCACTAGTCCTTGCTTCCATTTATTATGGTGGCATTTTCTTCATGGCATTTGTTGCTGCCATCACCCTTCTTTGTTTATACGAATATGGGGTCATTTTGTTTACGGCAAAAAAACCGGTAAACCGTGTTTCTTTAATCGTCTTCGGTTTCTTGATGATGATTGCGGCTACCGTCGGCACTTTGCCCGTTGTTGAAGGTAGTGCAGCAGTATATTTGCCAAACTTTTTTATTGCTTTAACTTTGTTTGGCATTTTCTTTGTGGAAATTCTATCGCCTAAACGCTCTCTTGAACGCGTGGCAAATACTTTCCTCGGTGTAATGCTTATACCTTGGGCTTTGGTGCATTTAGTTTCAATTCGCGCAATCGAACCTTACGGTGAATATTTCACCTATATTTTATTCATCACAATTTGGATTGCAGACAGTTTTGCATATCTAATCGGCACCTGGCTTGGCAAACACCGCTTGAATAAAGCAGTCAGCCCCAAGAAAAGTTGGGAAGGTGCAATTGCCGCAGTTATCTTCGGAACAGTTGCCACTTTGTTTTTGTGGGATTTATATTTCCCGCACTATTTAACAATCAACCAAGCAATAATTTTGGGTGTTTTGATTTCCGTAATTTCCCAAATTTCCGATTTGGCAGAAAGTTTAATTAAACGCAGCGCAGGTGTAAAAGATTCTTCAAAAGTTCTTCCGGGCCACGGCGGTATTTTTGACAGGTTTGACGGTTTCATTTTAGCCGCACCTGTAATTTATTATATTGCGCTTTACATGTCTAAATAATGAAAAATATTGTTGTTTTGGGTTCAACGGGGTCTATCGGTGTATCGGCATTAGATGTCATCAAAAATCTTGGCCCCAATTTTAAGGTTCTTGCAATAACGGCAAATAGAAATACTGATTTGTTTTTGGAACAAGTCAAAAATTTTGCCCCTCTTTACGCTGTCGTTTACGATAAAGAAAGTTATAAAAAAGTTAAACCCTTAATGCCCAAAACGACAAAACTTCTTGAACCGGAAATTGAAAGTTTAAATTTCCTTGCCGCATTACCTGAAGCAGACTTAATTATTAACGGTTTAGTGGGCAGCATTGGCTTTTCGCCTTTAATTGCGGCTATTAAAGCTGGCAAGATAATCGCACTTGCAAATAAGGAGCCGATTGTTATGGCCGGTGCACCTTTAATGCAGGAGTGTGAGCGTTGGAACGCCACCATTTTGCCGGTTGATTCAGAGCCGTCTGCCGTCTTTCAATGCCTTGAAAATGTTGATAGTAAGACATATCATAAAGCGGAAGGTATTTCAAAAATTTTATTAACTGCATCTGGTGGTCCGTTTTTTAAATATCAAGGCTCTTTAGATGAAGTTACCCCGGCGCAAGCCCTAAAACATCCGCGTTGGAAAATGGGTAAAAAAATTACCGTTGACTCCGCCACTTTAATGAATAAAGGTTTTGAAACTATTGAAATAATGCACCTTTTTAATTTGCCGCTTGAGAAGGTAAAAATTGTTATACATCCGCAATCAATAGTTCACTCCGCAGTGGAATATATTGACGGTTCAATTTTGGCAGACTTATCAAACCCCGATATGTGTTTGCCGATACAGTATGCAATAACTTATCCGCAAAGGTTACCTTCACCCGTCAATAAATTAAGTTTACTTGAAATGCAACATCTTGATTTTTATGAGCCGGACTTTTCACGTTTCCCTTGCCTTGCGCTTGCGCTTGATGCAATAAAAAAAGGGGGGGCGTATCCTTCCGTTTTAAACGGCGCAGATGAAGTCGCGGTTGCCGCTTTCCTAGACGGTAAAATTTTATTTACCGATATCGCAAAAGTAATTGAAAAAGTTTTGAGTATATTTAAACCCACCGCAGGCCCTTTAACCTTGCACGGTGCAGCCGAAATTAATGAATGGGCCAAAATTACTGCTGAAGAAAGTATAAAGACACTTTCCTTTAAAAAAGAAAATATATAAATTGTTTGATTTTGTTATTATGCTTTGTTAGGGCAGTTCTCGTTCAAAACAAAGCATTGCCAATCTTTTCCAGCGATATTGTCTTCAGCAGTTTGGAAAAAACTTGCATACATTGCACTTTCAAAATTATCAAAGGTTTCCATATATGCAAGTTCTTCTTCTTTTGTTAAATTGCCTTCTTCAACGTATGAAAGGAAATATTTAGCGAAATTACCGTCGTAAACAGTGTTATAAACTAATTTTATATTATTGCCAATTGCAAGAGCGTCCGTAATTTCATCCATAATATTTAAATAAGCATTTGAAGGATTATAGTTGGTGTAAAATTTAATTAATTCTTCCGCTTCTACCAGTGCAATCATGCTTGCGGTAGTAAGTATAATATTTTTTCCATTAAAGCTTTTTAAAATCCATCTGCTAAAACCTTCAATCCATCTACTTGCATTAGGTAAAACAGGTTTTATTTCTTCTATTGGGACGCTATATATTATCTTTGCTAATTCTTTGGCATTTTTAGGTGGAAGTTTACCAAAATTTTCACCCAAAGATACTCCTCTAAGAATAGATCTTTCACCGATGTAACCATTTGATGCTAGTGGTTTAAATTTCTGATACAATGGATCTGCAATATTAGCCATCTCAGTTAAAATAGATATTTTTGCCTGTAATTCTCTTTCAACTTGTGACAATTTTTTATCAAGATAAGCATTGCTTACCATATTTGTAAAATTGAAAAAACTAAATTTTTTATTAGATTGGAGTATATCTTGTAATATTATACCTTGATGTTCTGTTATAAAACTATTCCATGAAAAATTTTTCATTAGTGCTGGGATAGTATTTCTTACTAATGATTCCATAGGAACAGTTGTATTTTTTATTAAATTTAATGGCAAATTATGATTCATTAATTCGGAAAGAAAAAGATTTAATGACCTTTCCATTTGGCAATATTGTGCAGCTTGTGAAGAATATGTTTTTATAAATGTTTCAAGTAATTCGGGATTTCCTTGGAATACCAATTTTGTTATATCCTGCTTTAAAAGTCGGGTAATATTTTCGAGTTCTTGAGATTCACCTAAAAATAAAGCTTTATTTAGTTTGGCTACATGACTTGCTGCTGATTTTATTACTGTTTTTTCTGTGAAATTAGGTTTTGACAATGCTTCTTCTGTTATAAAATACCAATCGACCTTCGTTCTAAGAGTTTCATCGGTTATACCTGTTCTTAACTGTTTTAAAAAAGGCAATCTTTCATTTGGTGGTAAGAATTTCATTTTATTTTTCATTAATCTGCCAAAATCCGTAATTGCTTCTGGGTCTTTTATCTCCTTTGATTTATTTACGCGATCTAAAGCTTCAAACATCGCTAGTTTCGCCACTATAGCAGTGGGAGTACTAGCATTTATAATTTCTTTAATTTCTTTTTTTTGTTGTTGTAAATCAAGAACGATATTTTCGGAATATATCGGAAAAGTCAAGGAAATTAAGGAAATAAAAGTTATTAAATATTTAAGTTTCATAAATATACCCTAACAATATGATAGCACCAAATGTAAATTATTTCAAGGGCAAAAAGGCCCTTATGAAAATAGGTCTTTGGACCTAGATTTTAAGTGCATTAATAATATCTTCTTGATTGTTTAAAGCAAGCAATTTGTTACGAAGTTCTGCGGCTTTTTTGCATTTTTTAAGAAGATAAATGCAAAGCATAGCACCGCTTGGGGTAAATACATAAGGCAAGCGTTTTGCATATCTCAAACGCTCGGCATGGGTGATACAATAATTTTTTACCAGATCTTTTTTTTCTTCTTCCGTTAATTGAAAGTAAGTGTTTTGCGGGAAAACGGAAATATTCCTTTTAAAAAAAGAAATAAAACTTTTAGGCAGTAAATCTAGTGATATCGCCAAATCGGAATCTGTTACAACTTGTGTATTTCTTATAATTCTAAAGTTCATTTTTCTGCCTTTGGAATAAATTTAAAAATTTCTGCTAAAGTTTGTTTTAAGTCGTAAGGTTTTGAAATAAAATGGTCTGCGCCTGCATTTTGCGCGCGTTCTTGGTCTTCCTGTGAAGTTAAAGTGGACATTATTATTACAGGTGTTTTCATCAAAGCCATATCACTTTTTACCGCTTGGCAAATTTCAAAACCGCTAACATGCGGCAACATTAAATCAAGTAAAATAATATCCGGTTTAAATTTCTTAATTTCAAGTAATGCACCGCGGCCGTCGTTAACCCATAAAACCGTATGGCCTTTAAGTTCAAGCGCAGGTTTTAATGCTTGGGCTAAAGTTTTTGAATCTTCAATTAAAATAATTGTTGCCATAATTATGCCTACTTGATATGTTTTTCCAAATAATCTTTTGCGCGGTTTTGGCGCATCGGGCGCGGCTCGGAAAGTTTTAAACCCCAATATACAAAAATGCTGATAATACCGGGGATAATATAGTAAACAAAACGGTAAATTAAGGCGGCCATTAAAGCGGTATCCCAATCAATACCTGCTTGTGAAAATACCGTTGCCATAGCAATTTCCATAGCACCGATACCACCCGGTAGAACAGGTATCAAAGTTGTTGCCATACCGACGGCAAAACCCGCAAGCAATATACCTATACCTATTTTTACACCCACAGCTAAAAATGCAAGATATAAAATTAAAATAGTAAAAACCCAATCACCGCAAATATAAATTATTGTAGCGGTCATTTTACTTTTATTTTTGTGTATGGTTTTTATACCGTTATCAAGCTGCGTCGTAAAAGCAGAAAAATTATTTTTGGGTATCAAAGCACCGAAAAGTTTATAAATAATTTTATTCGTTACCATAAATGTTTTGCGCATCCATTTGTAACGGAATTCACTATTGAAGAAAAATGCCGTAATCGCTGCACCTATTAAAGCAATACCGATAACTGCGGCAAAGTTTTTTATAATTTGTTCGCGCGAAACACCGCTTGATAAAATTAAAAGTAAAGTGCCTTGCAAAATAATTGCAAATAAAACTACATATAAAAGAACGGTTATAACAATGCTTGCCATAACACTGATACCGAGCGGAATTCCGCGTTTACCGAGCAAATGCGCGCGCAAAGCAAAACCGCTTACGCCCATCGTGGAAATTAAATAATTAACCGTTGTGGAAACAAATGCTATGCTCATACAAGCGCCGACATTTATTTTTTTGCCGAGTAATTTTAAAGTTTCCCAAAGTGACAAGCCCATAAAAACATAAATTACCGCAGATGCAAGAAAAGCTAAAATTAAATAACCTGTATTAACTTCGCGCCAGATTTTTAAGAAGTTGTCTTTCCCGTTATAAATAAACCAAATTAAAGCCGATACGGAAATAACACAACTTAATATAACCCAAATATGTTTTTTTATAGCGTTCATAAAACTCCCTTTTATAAATTATATAATTTAATTAGGAGTTTGTTATGGATTATATTTTAATTTCCGGTGCAAGGACCAATAATTTAAAAAATGTTAATTTAAAATTACCGCGCGGTAAAATGGTGGTAATGACCGGTTTATCCGGTTCGGGTAAAAGCTCTTTGGCTTTTGATACTATTTACGCGGAAGGCCAAAGAAGATATGTTGAAAGTATGTCAGCTTATGCACGGCAATTTTTGGACTTAATGCAAAAACCGGATGTTGATTTAATTGAGGGTTTATCACCGGCAATCTCAATTGAACAACGCGCCCCTGCGCGCAACCCGCGTTCGACGGTTGCAACGGTTACGGAAATTTATGATTATCTGCGTTTACTTTTTGCGCGTATCGGCAAACGCTATTGTCCTGAATGCGGAAGGCCTGTCGAACAATATTCTTTGCAGGCAATTTGCGAAGATATTTTAAAAAGATATTTTGGTAAAACAGTTTTAATTTTAGCGCCTTTGGTGCAAGGCAAAAAAGGAACTTATGAAGAACTTTTTGCGCGCCTTAAAAAAGAGGGTTTTGTAAAAATTTTGGCGAACGGGGAAGAATATGATTTATCAACCCCGCCTGTTTTAGCGCGCTATAAAAAACATAATCTTGATTTAATTGTTGACGAAATTTTAATTTCAGAAGAAGAAAAAGAGCGTTTAACCGAAGCATTAGAACTTGCCACAAAATATTCAAAAGGTTTAGTGCGCGTCTTGGAAAACGGCAAAACTTTTACTTACAGCGAAAATAATGCCTGCGCGCATTGTGGTATCGGCTTTAGTGATTTGGAGCCGCGCTTATTTTCCTTTAACTCGCCGCAAGGCGCATGCCCCGAGTGTAACGGGCTTGGCCTTAAAATTGAAATCGACGAAGATTTGGTTGTACCCGATAAAACTTTATCAATTTCAGAAGGTGCAATTTATGCGTGGAGTAGCCCTGTAACAAATAAAACTAACCGCTGGAAAAATTCCTGGGCAGGTTATTATTATGAAATTTTATCATCCGTTTGCCGCCGCCAGCATATTTCAATGACAACACCTTGGAAAAATCTTCCGCGCCAGCAACAGGAAATTATTTTGTTTGGTGGTGAGGGCGTAGATTATAAAGTTTCTTGGACCGGTAATGATGCCCCTTTTGAGGGTGTAATAAATAATTTAAAACGCCGCAACAGCGATAGTGAAAGCGAGTTTGTACGTGAAGCCGTCTATGAAAGATTTATGCGCGAAATTGAATGCCCTATTTGCCATGGCGCGCGTTTAAATAAAGAAGCACTTGCGGTTAAAATCAACGGTAAAAATATTGCGGAAATTTCGCAAATGCAAGTCGGGCAAGCACTTGATTTTATAAATAATTTAAAGTTAACCGAACGTGAAGAATTGATTGCAAAACAAGTGTTAAAAGAAATTCGCGCCCGCCTTGGCTTTTTAAACAGCGTGGGGCTTTCTTATTTAACTTTGAACAGAAAATCTCAAACACTTTCCGGCGGTGAAGCGCAACGCATACACCTTGCAACGCAAATCGGCAGCGGTTTAACAGGCGTTCTTTATGTGCTTGATGAGCCGACAATCGGCTTACATTCCCGCGATAATGACCGCCTTATTGAAACACTCAAAAAATTGCGTGACCTTGGCAATACCTTAATTATAGTGGAACACGATAAAGATACTATGCTCGCGGCCGACCATCTTGTTGAACTTGGCCCTGCTGCCGGCTTAAACGGCGGTCAAATTGTTGCAGAGGGGAGTTTTAAAGAATTTATTAAAAATAAAAATTCAATAACCGCCGCTTACTTAAACGGAACAAAACAAATTTTGCCGAATTTAGATCCTAAAAAACCGTCTAAAAAATGGCTTGAAGTACGCGGCGCAAAACAATTTAATTTAAAAAATATTGACGTCAAAATTCCGCTTGGTTTATTTGTTTGCGTTACGGGTGTTTCCGGATCAGGTAAATCAACTTTGGTACATAATGTTTTATATAATGCGCTTGCTAAAAAGTTTTACGGTTCAAAAGAACAAGCCGGCGCGCATAAAGATATTAAAGGGCTTGAACATATAAATAAGGTAATTATTGTTGACCAAACACCGATAGGTAAAACACCTCGCTCAAACCCCGCAACTTATACCGGTGTGTTTACCGCTATACGCGAACTTTTTGCACAAATGCCCGAAGCAAAACGCCGCGGTTATAAAGCAGGCCGTTTCAGTTTTAACATAAAAGGCGGCCGCTGCGAAAAATGCGAGGGTGACGGTATTATAAAAATTCAAATGCAGTTTTTACCCGATATCTATGTTAAATGCGAAGAATGCGATGGTAAAAGATTTAATGAAGACACACTGACAGTTAAATTTAAAGGCAAAAATATTTCCGATGTTTTGGAAATGACTGTTGATCAAGCAGTTGATTTTTTTGCCGATATCCCCAAAATCAAAAAGACATTAAAAACTTTGCAAGATGTCGGGCTTGGTTACATTAAACTAGGTCAAAGTGCTACCACTTTATCAGGCGGTGAGGCACAAAGGGTTAAACTTGCAGATGAACTTTCCCGCCGATCAACAGGTGATACCTTATATATATTAGATGAACCCACAACCGGTTTACATTTTGCCGATATTGATAAACTCTTAAAAGTTTTACACCGCTTGAGCGACCAAGGCAATACCGTTTTGGTAATTGAGCATAACCTTGATATTATCAAAACCGCTGATTGGATAATTGACCTTGGCCCTGAGGGTGGGGACAAGGGCGGTTATATCGTCGCGGAAGGATCTGTTTTGCAAGTTGCGCAAAGCCCAAGTTATACAGGCAAATATCTTAAAGCCGAACTTGAAAGTATTAAAAAATAAATTTCTGCACATAGGTCCTTTGGGTACTTTTATCTAGGTCTAAATGCCCTTGTAAAAGAACTTTTTTTGTGTGATAATATAATTAGTAGTAGTAAAAAACTAAAAACAGGAGTAAAAATGAAGAAATTATTATTAGCATTATTAATTTTAGTAGCCGGTGTCATGCCGAATATGGCACAAAATTGCATTAATGATCCTAAATGCTATTCCGAATCTTCTGTAAATGATACAACAGATTATCTTAATACTGAAACTGAAATATATCACTATAATAAAGTAGATGATGCAGTTAATAGTTGTTTATCTGATTATATAAAGAATAGGAATTTTAATTCTGCTACTATGGAATTAATTCCATTTTTCCTAAAAGACACTAATGAAAGTATGTGGAAATTGATTTATGATGCGACTGTTGAAAATGTTGTAAATGCAAGTATAGAAAATTTGCATAGCACTGATTTTATTGAATTTTTAATTAATCAAGGTATGCCTGAAAGTGAGTATAATAGATATATTAAGCAAACTAAAGAGATTATGTCTTCTTCAGATTATAAAACTGCACCTTATGTTAATTCCTATGAAGAAATTTTAGAACAAAACAGAAAATATGAAATTGCTAAACAAATATTAGCATTATTTGAACAAGCTAAAGCGATTAAAAACCAAAAAGCAAATGATAATGTTAGTAAAAGTTTTGATACAATTTTAGAAAAAGCATCTCCGGAAATAGAAATACATATGGATCTTATTGATCTCAATTACAAATAGGAGTAAAAATGAAGAAATTATTATTAGCATTAGCAGTTTTAGTTAGTGGTGTCGTGCCAAGTATTGCCCAAAGTACGGAACGGAATTGTGAACAATATTATGATCTATCACACGGCGAGAAACAAGTAATATATGAAGCATTGTTCAAATACGACTTGGAATGTTTGCAATACTTTGTTAATAACAAAAAAATCAATATTGCTAAAATAACAAAAGATGATGATGCAAACCCTGTTTATTATATGGTTGCTTCAGATAAAAAGATTAGTTTAAATATTCTTGACTTTTTAATGGATCAAAATATTGATATTACCAAAGATGAAACTAGTATCGGAAGTATGGGAAAATCTACAAATATAATAAGTTATGCTGCCGATATTGTAGCCAACGGTTTAACTAACTATAAAAATGAGTATCCTTTATCTGTTCAAAAACTTGAACTCCTGTTAAATAAAGGCGGTAAAGAGGTTTGGGCGGCAATTCACGATGATACAATTAATAATATCACATATGCCGATATGGCGGATAATAAAATAAATCTTGTTAAGTTTTTAATAGATCAAAATATGCCTTTAAGCGAATATAATAGGTATATTAAAGCTATTGAAGATAATATGGCAGAGAATTTAAATCAGCAAGCTTTGTGGGCAAATAATGATTCTAAAGTTTCTTATTATCAAAGCCGCTATGAAAGAGGGGAAGAAATATTGGAATTGCTTACACAAGCTAAAGAAAAAACTAAGCAAAAAAACATCGGCGCAGCTACACGTGAATTAGATGAAAAAATACAAAAAGCCGCTGATGAAATGGATGAGTAATAAACAATTATTTTTAAATCTAAAAAATCTAAAAGGGCTGTTTAAACAGCCCTTTTTTACTGCCCGTTTAAATTAAAACCAAATAATCTCTAAATTTCCTTACCATTACATCCTCTTAGTTTGGTATAATATCTATTATGAAAAGTTTTTTTGATTACATCCAGTACCTTGGTTTAAAACTTCTTGTTAAAACCTTGGCCTTTTTGCCCGAAAAATTCATAGTTAAAGTTGGATGTATAATCGGCTTGCTCCTAACAAAAGTTATGCCAAACCGTTATAAAAGAAGTATTAAAGATATTCAAAAAGCTTTCCCGAATAAAACTAAAAAAGAGTGTGCCGAAATTGCCAAAAAATCTTGGGAAAATATGGGCCGCATAGTCGCAGAATTTGCAAAAGCTACAAAACTTAATAAAGAACAAATACTTTCAAAATTCCGCTTTGAAAATTGTGATAAATTTTTTAAAGATAATCAACAAGGCAAAGGCGGTATTTTACTTTTGGGGCATTTTGCGAATTGGGAAGTGTTAGGCCTTGCAACTGCGATAATAGCCAAAAAAATGGCCTTTGTCGCATACCCGCAAAATAACAAATATGTAGACGGATATATTACAAAACTCAGAAGTGCTTTCGGCAGTACTTTGATAAGTTCGCATAACCCGTTTTTTGCCTCTTGCCGCGCTCTTAAAAAAGGTGCTTTAGTTGCAATTTTGGCAGATCAAAGCGTAATATCTTCAAAATTTTATATGAATTTCTTAAATAGGCCGGCGGAAGTTTCCCCGATGCCGGCAGTTCTTTCTTTAAAGACAGGTGTTCCCGTACATTGTTTGGAAGTTTACCGCGACGGCAAACAATTTGTTGCGCGCTGCACGAAAACTATTTACCCGCCGCAAGTTGAATATTCCACGCAAGCAGTGGCTGACTTTACAAAAGTTTTGCAATCTAAATTGGAACAAAATGTTATCAATCACCCTGCCGATTGGCTTTGGGCGCATAACAGATGGAAACGCGAAAACGAGGCAAAAAAAGCTATGCAGGAGGGGAAAGTCCGTGCCGATTAAGACTAAAACTCAAACACAAAATAAGGCCGTTTTCTTAGACAGAGACGGCACTATTATTTTTGAAAAGCCCGGCGTTTATTTAGCGGACCCTAAAAAAGTTGTCCTCTATAAAAATACTTTGGCGGGGCTTAAAAAATTATATAAAGCAGGGTATAAATTGTTTGTCGTTTCAAATCAGTCAGGTATCGGTCGCGGTTATTTTGATGAAGATACTATGCTTGCCGTAATGGCGGCGATGCTAAAAAAATTAAAGGGTGTGCAAATTGAAGGTATTGCTTATTGCCCGCATGCGCCAAATGAAAATTGTAAATGCAGAAAACCACTCCCTAAAATGGGCGCAGACATTATTAAAGGTTATAGACTCGACCCTAAAAAATGTTTTATGATTGGCGATAAAAAAAGTGATATGGATTTTGCAAAAAATATCGGTGCGGAAGGTGTTTTGGTCTTAACCGGTAACGGCAGAAAGCAAGCGCAAAAATATAAAAAAGAACTTAAAAATTTCAAACATTGTGCAGATTTGAGTGGTGCGGCAAATTATATTTTAAGTAAAGGGGAGTTATGAAAAAATTATTATTTATAATTTTGTGTTTTGCCTTTGTTTGCGCCTGCAAAACCACGCAAAAAGAAATGCCGACTCTAGAAACGAAAGAAGAACAGCAACAAGTTGCCACGCAAGAAATTGTGCCTGAAAAGCAGCCCGTTCAAACAGAAGTAAAGCAAGAAAAACAGGTTAAACAAAATACCGCAACAACGGAAATAAAACAAACTAAGCCCGAAGTAAAACAAGAAACGAAAGAAGAACCTAAACAAGAAATTTCCAAAGAAAAAGAAACAGTTACCACCGAAGTTAAACTTGACCCCGCAAACCCGCCAAAAGAAATTATGAGAACTGATGACGGACGTTTAACACACCCTTGGTATTTTATGCAAGTTTCAACTTGTACCCCTGAAGGGAAAGCACCGCTTTGGTTCGGGGAAGAATTAAATTATAAAATCTCTTGGGCTTTTATTACCGCCGGCGAAGCAACAATAAAAGCAGAAAAAATCTTGTATAACGGCAAAGAATATGCTTATCAAATTGAAACACTTGCCAAATCTTACCCTGTAATTGACAAAATGTTTAAAGTGCGTGATATAAATATGTCTTGGATAAAATCAGATTTATCCAAATCTTTAGGTTATTGGCAAAGTGTGCGCGAAGGTTCTTATAAACGCGACGAGTGGCTTAATTTTGATTATCAAAATAACACTTACAATATGTATAAGCAAAACAAAAAAGGCGAACTTTATAAATTTACTACGCCTTTTACCGGAACAACGGTTTTTGATGTCTTAAGTGCTTTATATTACGTCAGAAACCCAAAAATTTCTTTGCAAGATACCGTTTATTTTGATATAGTTAATGTAAATAAGCAATATCCGCTTAAAGTAATCGTTCATGGTAAAGAAAAAGTTAAAACTAAAGCAGGTACATTTAATTGTATCGTAGTTGAACCTATGATAAGCGGTGAAAGTATTTTTGTTGTTAAAGGGAAAAGTTTAAAAGTTTGGCTTACAGATGATGAATACCGCCTACCTGTAAAAATGGCGGTTGAAGTTTTTATAGGTTCTGTAAAGGCAGAACTTTACTCTTATAAAAAAGGTGGGAATTTATGAAAACCTCTGACTTAAAAAAGTATAATACTTTAATTGATAAATTTAAAGGTAAAGAAATTATAGTTATCGGCGATGTTATGCTTGACCATTTTGTTAAAGGGAGTGTAAGCCGTATTTCGCCGGAAGCACCTGTACCGGTAGTTAGCGTTGATGAAGAAGATTTTGTTGCCGGCGGTGCAGGAAATGTTGCAGTAAATTTGGCTGTTCTTGGTGCAAAACCGACGGTAATTTCCGTACTTGGTGATGATGTAAACGGTATAATTTTAAAACAATTTTTGGAAAACAAGGGTGCAGATACTTCAAAAATAGTTACCGATAAAACGCGCCCTACAACCCAAAAAGTGCGTGTTATTGCAGAACGCCAGCAAGTTGTTAGGGTTGATCGGGAATCAAAAGCAAAAATTAACAAACAAGTGTCCGCTGAATGTTTGGCAAATTTTAAGGAAGCATTAAAAACCGCAAAAGGTGTAATAATGTCTGACTACGGTAAAGGTATGCTTTCTGAACATAATATTCAAGATATTATTAAGGCCTGCCGCGTAAAAAATATTCCTGTTTGCGTGGACCCAAAAATTGATAATTTCTTAAAATACAAAAATATTACTTGTATGACACCAAATACCAAAGAGGCATGGGAAGGCATGGGCTTACCGCCTAAAAAAGATGAAAAATCAATTTTAGATTTAGGTAAAAAAATCTTAAAAACTTTGAAAGCAGATTCTATTTTAATTACACGCAGCGCACAAGGTATGAGTTTGTTTGAAAAAGGTAAAACCCCCAGAATTACCACCATTAAAGCGACCGCAAAAGAAGTGTTTGATGTTACAGGTGCGGGGGATACGGTAATTTCCGTTTTAACTCTTGCTTTGGCATGCAAAGCAAGTTTAAAAGATGCAGCTTTTATTGCAAATGAAGCAGCCGGCCTTGTTGTTGCAAAACTTGGCACCGCAACAGTTACTACTGATGAAATCAAAGGAGTTTTAAATAAATGAAAGATACTTTAATTGTTATTCCGGCGCGTTACAGTTCAACGCGTTTACCTGCCAAAGTTTTAGCAGAAATTGAAGGTAAAACCATTATTGAGTGGGTTTATAATGCTTGCAAAAATGCAAAAGTCGGTGATGTTTTAATTGCCACAGAAAGTGAAAAAATTGTTGAAGCCGCTAAAAAATTTAAAGCAACAGCCGTCTTAACAAGCGCAAAATGCCAAAGCGGAACTGATAGAGTTTTTGAAGCTTACAAGAAAACAAAAAAAGCTTATAAATATATTGTTAATGTTCAAGGTGATGAACCTTTTGTTCAAGCGTCTACCATTAAAAATGTCGTCAAACTTTTAAAGAAAGATAAACAGGCTGACATTTCAACTGCGTGTTACCCTACATTAGATGAAAAAACAGTTATTGAACCAAGCCATGTAAAAGCAGTTTTAACAGGTAAAAAACAAGCTTTATATTTTTCCCGTTCCGTTATACCTTTTAAGAGGGAAATAACAAAAGAAACGGCTAAAGTGCCTTTCTATATTCATTGCGGAATTTACGGTTATAAACAAGCCGCATTAAATAAATTTGTTAAGCTCCCAAAAAGCACTTTGGAAAATTTAGAAAAGTTAGAACAACTCAGAGCTTTGGAAAACGGTTTAATAATTAAATCAATTTTAATTGAGAAGGCAGGCCCTGCTATTGATACCCCGGCGGATTTAATCAAAGCAAGAGCTTATGCAAAAAAATTACATAAAAAATAAGGTAGGATAATATGTCAAAATTCATTTTTATTACAGGCGGTGTAGTTAGTTCACTCGGGAAAGGTATTTCCGGTTCAAGTATTGCGAAGCTTTTGCAACTTCGCGGTTTAAAAGTTAATATGGTTAAGTGCGATCCTTATATAAATGTTGACCCCGGCACTTTAAGTCCTTATCAACACGGTGAAGTTTATGTTACCAAAGATGGTGCAGAAGCAGATTTGGACCTCGGTACCTATGAGCGCTTTTTAGGCGTTGAAATGACACGCCATAACACAAATACCGCCGGCTCGATTTACCAAACTGTAATAGATAGGGAAAGGCGCGGTGATTATAATGGTACAACTGTGCAAGTAATTCCGCATATTACAAATGAAATTAAATCCCGCTTTATTCCTTTTGAAAAAGATTATGATGTTACCCTTATTGAAATAGGTGGAACCGTAGGAGATATGGAAAGTTTGCCGTTTATTGAAGCGGCCCGCCAATTTAAACTTGAACGCGGTTGGGCAAATGTTATGTGCGTGCATGCAACTTTAATTCCGTATATTGCAAGTGCCGGCGAACTTAAAACAAAACCGACGCAACACTCTGTTACAAAACTTCGCGAAATCGGGCTTGAGCCGGATGTCTTAATCTGCCGCTCTGAACACGAAATTCCGCAAAATATGAAAAAGAAAATTTCACTGTTCTGCAGTGTTCCCGTTGACGCGGTAATTGAAGCAAAAGATGTGCCGTCAATTTATCTACTCCCTGAAAATTTTGAACAACAACATTTAACTGACCTTATAATAAAACGTTTGGGGTTAAAACCCAAAAAGAAAAACGACGGTAAATGGTTTAATTTCGTCAAAAAAGCGGCAAAGCAAAGTAAGGAAATTACTATCGCTATTGCCGGTAAATATGCAGAGTTACATGACGCATATAAATCAGTTGCCGAATCTTTAAATTTAGCCGGTATGTCAAACGGTGTAAAAGTAAAAATCAAATATGTAAATACTCAAACGGATAAAATACCTGCAGCTTTAAAAGGTGTGCAGGGTATTATCGTTCCTGGCGGTTTCGGTAAACGCGGCGTAGAAGGTAAAATCAAAACAGTCAAATATGCGCGTGAAAATAAAATTCCTTTCCTTGGCATTTGCCTTGGTATGCAATGCACCGTTATTGAAGCGGCACGCAATTTAGTCGGCTTTAAAGATGCAAATTCAACAGAACTTGACCCTAAAACGACACATCCTGTTATCTCAATGATGGAAGAACAAAAAAAGGTCAAGATGCTCGGCGGAACAATGCGCCTTGGTAATTACCCTTGCGAACTTGAAAAGGGTTCTTTGGCACATAAACTTTATAAAAAGAATCTTATTGAAGAACGTCACCGCCACCGCTATGAATATAACCCTGAATTTGCACCGAAATTAGAAAAAGCCGGTTTGCATATTACAGGTTGGTATAAGAAAACTTTGCCGGAAATTGTGGAATATAAAAATCATCCGTTTTTTATTGCGGTGCAATTCCATCCGGAATTTAAGAGCAGCCCGATGAACCCGCATCCTTTGTTTGACGGTTTAGTTAAGGCCGCGTTAAAAGCAAAAAAATAAAACTTTTGCTATAATATTAACAGGAGAATATATGAAAAAGCTAATTTTCCCTTTAATAGTTATATTATTTGCCTGTGCTTGTGCGGGTGACGAAACTAGATATTATGAAACACAAGAGGAAATGCTCACCAACAGTGCTATTTGCCCGTCTAGAAGAAATGAACATAAAAGGGCCAGAAAATGGCTCAAGAAAAGCCCAAAAGCTATCTTGGAAGAAAATAAAATTCCGTATATCAACTTTGAATTTGACAGCACTATAATTAAGCATAGTTCTTATGATGTTTTAGATAAAGTTGCCGAAGTTATGAACGCAGATAAGAGAATTAAATTGGTCATAGAAGGGCATAGTGATCAGGTCGGTTCAAATGAGTATAATGACTGGCTTTCCGGCGCAAGAACTTCTGCAGTAAAAGATTATTTAGTTTCAAGGGGTGTTGCTTCAGAATATATTAAAACTTTCGGGCATGGTAGTAGGAAACCTGTAACCACCGTAGATACGCCGGAAGGCCGTGCTTGTAACAGAAGGGTAATTTTAAGATTTACTACACGCTCTTGGAACTCGGTTTTTTAGGAGGAACAATGATACCTACCATAGTAGAAAAAAACAATATTTACGATATTTATTCCCGCTTGCTTAAAGACAGAATTATATTCGTCGGTGGGCCGCAAGGGGAAATCGGCACAGAAATTGCAAATATAATTATTGCACAACTTTTATATTTGGATGCGGAAGATTCTTCCCGTTCAATTAACTTATATATAAACTCTCCAGGTGGTGTAGTAACTGCAGGGCTTGCAATTTATGATACTATGCAATATATCAAAGCCCCTATTACGACGATTTGTATGGGGCAGGCAATGAGCTTCGGTGCTGTTCTTTTAGCAGCAGGTTCTAAAGGCAAACGCTATGCACTCCCGCATGCAAGAATTATGATACACCAACCTTTGATTTGGGGAGGTTTATCGGGCCAAGTTACCGATATTGAAATTGAGGCAAAAGAATTGCGTGAAAATAAAGAGCATTTGCTTGATATTTTGGCACATCATACAGGCCAGTCAAAAGAAAAAATCAGGCAAGACAGCGAGCGTAATTATTATATGTCTGCCGAAGAAGCAAAAGCCTACGGCATAATTGACGAGATTTTGCCGCTTAAAAAATAAAATGCGCCGTTTAATTTTAACCCTGCTTTTTTGTTGTTTATACACTCTTGCGTTTTGTGAACAAATAAGCGGGGTTAATTTTTTGCAAAATTTAGCCAAAGCAACTGCTTTAAAAAATGCAAATTTCAGCGTTTATGCAAAATATGTCGGCGGCAAAGAAATTTTAGCTAAAGATAAAAATTTACTGCTTGTTCCGGCAAGTGTTTTGAAACTTTTTACTACCGCTTCCGCTTTGGAAATTTTAGGCCCAAATAAAACTTTTGAAACAAAACTTTATTTTGACGGCGTGCAAAAAGGCAAGACATTTGAAGGTGATATTTATTTGGGGGGGGGAGGGGACCCGAGTTTTGGCAGTAAAGATTTTGACGAACAATTTTATTATACCGAAGTGTTTTCTTCTTGGGCCAAACAATTAAAAGCAAAAGGTATCACAAAAATTAAAGGCAATATTTATTCCGATAATAGTTTATTCAGCGGTATGCTACTCCCTTGGCGCACAAGCTTTAAAAATATTGGCAATTATTTTGCCCCGAAAGCAGATGCTTTAAGCATAGCCGCTAATCAATATACAATCATTTTCCCGTCTGTCAAAGAGGGGGATAAAGATATAAAGCCCATTTCAATTATACCTACTATGAAAGGTATTACTTTTAACAGTTTCGCTTATGCTTCCGCAGAGGTTAACAGCGAGGATGTTTATGCAACTTTTGAACCTGCAAGCAGTATCGTCAATTTAAACGGTGTTTTACCTGTTACGGAAAAGCAAACAAAAATTTATGCTTCTTTACCAAACCCCGCAAAATTTGCCACTGAAAGTTTATTTGAAATTTTTGAAAATTCCGGTATAAAAATTACAGGCAAAGCAGAGGTAAAAAAGGGGGAAGATTATCCCAACAAAAAACTGCTTTTTACAAATATTTCACCGACTGTTAAAGAGCTTGTAAAACATACAAATAAAAAGAGTGATAATTTGTATGCGGAAGTTTTGATGCGTGATATCAGCGCATATAGCGGCGGTGACGGTTCGGCAAAAGACGGACTTAAAAAAATAAAAGAAAATTTAGAACAATTAGGTATTGCCGAGGAAGATTTTGATATATATGATGCAAGCGGGCTTTCTTATTCAAGTAATGTTTCTTGTAAAGCAACGGTAACTTTGCTTGAAGAAATTTTGAAAAAACCTTATGCAAAAGATTTCAAAGACAGTTTGGTTATAGCCGGTAAATCTGACGAGAAAGGTTTTTTTAGCGTTAGAGTTTCCAAAAAACCTTTTGCCTTAAAAACACTTATTAAAACCGGTGCTTTGGATAAGGCCCGCAATATCGCCGGTTATACTAAAGACAAACAAGACAGAGATATTGCCTTTTGTTTCTTCATAAATAATTTTAAAGCCAAAAGCCGGGAAATTACTGCCTTGCAAGATGAATTTTTAACTTATTTGGTAAGTAATTAATATCTAATTCAAATTATAGTTCAACATAATATCGGAATTATTAAAATTTTCAATTGCGCGTTTTTCTACTTTATTTTTCAATAAACGCCCATAACCCAGAATTTTAAAACCGTATATAATACTGCGCATTATCTTTTCCAAACTTTGTTGCATTTCAGGCGTTCTTTCTATTAAGCGCGGTTTCATTTCAATATTTATTGTTCTGCCGTATTCGCCCTCAAAAGTAACATAACCTCTGTTTTGCAAAATTGTAGTTAAGTCAAGTATTGCCCATAAATATTTTTCAGGTTTTTCGCCGTATGCAAGGTAACTATCTATATAATCTAAAGCATAAATTTTAATAATGGCTTCTTTATATCTTGTATTAATACGTCTGCGTTTTTGCGTAGGGTTTAAATCGGAATCTTTGTTAATTTCTTCTATTTGATCAGCAAGAGTAATAGCACGTTTTAATGCGGTATGTGCATCTGCTTGAGCGCCAAGTGAACTGTTACTTTCATCAAAAGTGCCTAAAAAGCGGTCTTTAATATTCAATGAGGATTCTGCGATTGCTGATGAACCGTAAAATTGAAATACTGAACCTATAATACCACCGATATACTTGACTCTTTCGCTTGCTCTAGCCATAAATATAGGAGGTAATTTTAAAATTTCTTCTTTTATCAGTTTTTTTTGAAATAGATGTTTCATAGTTGAAAATCCTGATAAAGTTGAATATGCCTCAGCTGTTCCTGCATAAGGCATGGCAGCTGCGGCTAAAGCATATAATCCCTCAAAAACAGCTGCTATCGTCAAAGCAAAACCTAATTCCCCGCAATTTTGGCCTATGCGGTTAGAGCGGTATACAGGATTTTGTTTTAATGATTTGCGTATTGATTTAAAATAATTGTTTGTGATTTCATCTATTTCCGCAGCGCTCATTTTTCCGTAAGGGGATTCCTTCCAATCTTTATAACGTGCCTCATTATATGCTTCATATTTTTCTACTAAAGATAATCTTAACCCCGGATTAGTGGTAAAAATAGAAGTTGCCCACCAATCGTCGTAAATTTCAGGTTCTGCCGGCTCTGATTCTGAAGGGAGATCGGCTTTTTGTGCAAAATTTTCTGCTAAAATATTTGCAATATTATTGTTTATTTCATCTATTTCTTCTTGTGAAAAAGGTTTGCAGGCGGCGGATTCTGTTTTTTGATTTTCCGTCAATGATTGCTGGGGCATATTTTGGGCCCACAGTGTGTTAGATGTTATTAGAATTGATATTACAAAAAGTTTAAGTATCTTCATAATATAATTTTATATGGATTAATTATACTTTTCAAGGGCAAAAAGACCTATATGGGAATAGGTCCTTTGACTCATTTGACAAACTAATGTATATCATTATATAATTATATATATGGAAAATAAAGAGCAAGAAAAACAAAAATTTACCGTTAATCCCATAAAATTATGGCGTGATTTAAAAGATACCGCATTAATGTTCTTTAACGTCTGTTGCGGTAAATATCCTTTACCTAAAAGAAGTTTAGTGTGGATTTTTATATTTTTAGTTTATGCCTTTATACCCTTTGATTTAATACCGGACCCTCTTATTGCTATGTTCGGTTTAGGGGCTGCAGATGATTTGCTCGTTTTAATTTATGTACTAAATAAAATGTCGCCCGATTTGGAAAAATTCAGATATTTCAAAAATACAAAAAAATATAATAAGAAAAACACTATTGATGCGGAAGTCATAAAATAATGAAAAAGTTAGTTAAATTTTTTAAAATAACGCTTATTATCTTTTTAGCTCTTGCGGCGCTTGCTGCAGGGGCTTTGTATTTTATTTTTCCACCTGAAAAAATGAAACAAATGGCCCAAGATTATGTAAGAAACAATTACTCCAGAGAACTTGAATATGACAGTATTTCTTTAACTTTAATCGGCGTTAAATTGAATAATTTTAAAATTTCCGAAGAAGGTAATTTTAGTAACGGTACTTTCGCAGAAGCTAAAAGTGCCGTTCTTAAACTCGATATATTGCCTTTATTTAAAAAAGAAATTAAGGTAAACCATTTGATTTTAAAAGGAATAAAAATAAATATTATCAAGGAAGAAGACAATACATTTAATTTTGACAGTTTTATTTCTTCAGAAGAAAAAGAAACACAAAAACAAACGGAATCAAAAACAGAATCCACTTCGGGGTTTCAATTTAAGGCAGAAGACATAAGTTTGCAAAATTCTTCCTTGTATTACTTAGATAAAGAAACAAAAATGGATTTTGCCGTTGATAAACTGAATATATTTATTGATGATTTTTCTTTAACCGATTTTTTTAATTTTACCGTCAATTTTGAAACTTCCTTTAATATGGCAGATATTTCAATTGCGCCTGTAATTATGAATTTAAACGGTAAGGCGCATTTGGAAAACCTTGATTTACAAAAAGCATATGTTGATATTTTATCCCTTGTTATGTCGTATAAAACTGCAAAAACAGTATTTACAGGTAAAATTCAAGATTTGATAAACCCGGTTATAAATTTAAACGGTAAAATAGAGGGTATAGATAATAAAATAATTACCTCAATTACACCTATGGATTTGCCGGCGTTTTCTTTAGCACCGCTTAATATTTCCCTTAAAGCAAATGTTGGTTTAGATAATAATAACGCAAAAATAACAAAAGCGGATTTGGAACTCGGTAAATCTTATATAAGAAATGAAGCTGATGTAGATTTTTCTTCTGAAAATTTAGCTTACAAAGTTAATACAAATTTAAATATTTCCTTAAATGATGTTTATGAATCTGCAAAAGAATTGCTTAAAGATATTAAACCGCAAGGTAATATTTCCGGCACTATTAACACAGTTTCCGCAACACCTTACCCTAAAGTAAAAGGTAAGATTTTGTTAAAAAATCTTACTGCTTCAGTATTAAATAATGAGCTTAAAAATTTGAACGGTGATATCAATATTTCTGCAATTAATAACATAAAGACAAATGTTATGGTCGGGATTTTTAATAATTCTAAATTTACAACTTCTTTGGCTTATGTTCAACCCAAAAATGCAAAAGCTACCGATTTAGAATTTATGCTCAATTTAGATAAGTATACATTAAACGATATTAATTTTGATGAATTATTTACCCCCGAAGTCGCAGATACAGCCGTAAATAAAAGCAAAAACGAACCTGCAAAACAAAAAACACAATCGGCAGATTTCGGAACATATAATATTAAGGCAGATGTCAAAGTAAAAGAAGTTGCCAATAATATTTTAACAGCTAATAATCTCGTTTTAAAAGCTGACCTTAAAAATTTCGCAAATGATTTTAGTAATTTACAAGGCACTTTGAATTTTTCTTCAAGCAATGGCGAGATAAGGGATATAAATAAATTAATGCAGTCCTCTAAAATTATTAAGGCAGCATTTTCAGTAATTAAAGTTATACAAAAAGTATTTTCCGCAGCAAAACTTAAAGGCCTTAGTTTGGGCGATAAAAATGTTATAAAATATAGCCAAATAGAGGGGGATTATACAATTAAAGATGGGTTGATAAATTTAGACAAATCAACCATAGTTAGCAATTTACTTACAGTTAAAGCAAGTGGTACAGTAGATCTGGTTTCGGAAAATTTGAATATGAAAGTAGACACTCATTTTGGTCAAGTTACCGGTTCCGGATTTAAACCTGTGGTGCTAAAGATAAAAGGCACCATGAGCGACCCTAAATATTCCGTTGATGTTCTTTCAACAGTAACATCTTTAGCAAATCTTCCTAAGGGAGTAGTAAAGGGCGGGGTTAAAATGTCCACAAATACGGCTTCAGGTGTAGCTAGCGGTTTGAAAGGTGTAGCATCCAGTATAGGAAAATTATTTTAAGGAGAATATTATATGCCAAATACAACATTTGAAATTTTGCAGGTTATCGGTGTTTTGCCGATTGACGAAGGAGCTGAAATAAAAATTTCGGTAGATTCTTTTAGAGGACACAAATATATTTCTATAAGAAAATATTTAAAATCAGAAACTTATACAGGCCCGACAAAAGCTGGTATTACCCTTTCACCGGAAATGATAGATAAAGTTTCACAAACTATTAACGCTTTGCCGGATAATATTGCTGAAATTGAAGATAAAGAACTTGGACGTTTTGCAAAAAGAAAAGGCTTAAATATAGTTTTAAGGATTAGTTCTTATATGAATTCAAAAGGCCTTGATTTAAGGCAATATCAAGAAGACAGCGCTTATACCGGTTGGACTAAAAAAGGTATACGCTTACCTCTTGAAAAATTAAAAGAAATCAAAGAACTTTTTGCGAAAACTGCAGCATATTTTGCTGAAAATAAATAATTTGTATATTTTACGGGGTTTCTAATATGGATAATAAGCAGGGGGCAAATATCCCTCCTAAATCAGGGCAGGAAACAAAGCCGGAATTAGATTTAATCGGAAAAGAAATTTCCGGTTGTGTGATTTTGGAAAAAATCAGCCAAGGCGGTATGGGGACTGTATTTAAAGCCAAACATAAAGCTTTAGATCGTATAGTTTGTGTTAAAATTTTAAGCCCGGCTTTAGCTAAGGATAAAAAAGCTGTCGGTTTATTTTTAACAGAGGCCAGAGCCGTCGCTGAACTCGACCATCAAAATATAGTTCAGGTTTATAATGTCGGTAAAGAAAACGGTGTGTATTTCATCGTTATGTCCTTTATTGAGGGGGAACCTTTATCACATATAGTCAGAAAGCGCCCTAATCTGCCTATGGCATTTATTGTTGATACTTTTATGGGCGTTTTGAAAGGTTTACAGGCTGCCCATGAGAAAGGTATTATACACCGTGATATTAAACCTTCAAATATTTTAATTACTAAAAATTTACAACCTAAAATCGTAGATTTCGGTATAGCAAAAAAAGTGGATCAGGAAAAGGGTTTTACGAAAACTACGGAACTTGCCGGAACTGCTTATTTTCTTTCTCCGGAACAGGCATCTGGTAAAGCTATTGATATAAGGGCTGATTTATATTCGGTCGGTGCAAGTATGTTTTATGTGCTAACGGGCAAATATCCTTTTACCGGCAAAAATTCAATGGAAATTATACAAAAACACATTAATACACCCGTGCCTGATATGAACCAGTACAGAAAAGGTATTCCAGGTTGGGTAGTTCAAGCTATACAAAAATTAATGGCTAAAAACCCTGATGACCGTTTCCAAAGTGCTGCAGCTGCTTTGGCGTTCTTTCAAAAAGGGCGTGCGGATGAACAACTGAACTCCGCAAAAAATATTAATATTGATGATGAAGTCGGTTTCACTATACGCAGTAATGATATGCGTGAATCACCGAGAAAAAATGCAGAAATCGTACAAAGCATACAACCCGCTTTACCTTCTTTAGATGGTGTTAGCGGAGATAATGTGGTAAAATCTAATGCACCGAAAAAAGAAGATATCAAAATGATGCCATTAGATTCTGCAACTATCGGTAATACTAAGACGGAAGAATATATAGAAGGAAGGAAGCGGGAACTTAAAAAAATGTCTTCCATCACAAATAACTTTATAGATCCGTCCGGTGCGTTTTCATTAAAGAAAAACAGCTTTTTATTCCGTGCTTTTTTAAATACGGTTTTAGCAACTATATTACTAATATGTGGTGTTTTATGCTTTCTTAAACTTGGTACTATTTGTTCACCTACACTTGACGGTAATTCTGGGTTTTTAAATTATTTTGTTTTACCTTGGAAAGTTAGCCCTATACCCTCAGGACAAATATTTTGGGCCATAGTATGTGTATGTTATGTTTTAATTTTGTTACTTCTTAGTACTACCGAATTGTTAAAAAAGATTTCTGTATATGCATTATTATTATCTGTGGTAGCGTATCTGTTTGGGGTTTCCGGTTTCGCTTCTTTTGGAACTTCGATTAATGGGTTGGTAGCTTATTCTTACCTTCCTGTATATGCTTTCTTGTTTGTATTTATGGCAATATTTATTGATGATTATGATGTCTTGCCATTGTATTATCGTTTGCTGACTGTGTTTTTGTTGATGTGTTCTTTATGGGCTTTATATAAATTTTTTGCACCTGTGGAATTCGCGTCAGGTGAAATGATTACTACTTTACTCTATGCTATTGTTTTTACAATTATTACACTTGTAGTTATGCCTTTTATGCGTGATAGTTTTTTAATTAGAATGGCGACTATGGTAATGTTTGTTTTTGCGGCAATTTCAATATGGCTTTATCAAGGTGCAGGTAATGCTTATGCTATCTTAAATCAAATGCCTAAAGAAGAGATTGAATATCAGGTAAATACTTCAGGCTTATCTGATGAAGCTACACGGTTGTTAGAGGAACAACCTATATTAACTTGGCAAGTTATGCGTTCTTATAGGGATATAAATAATTTAAATCCTGCTGAAAGAAGGCATGTTTTTATAGAAAGATTAAAAAAGAATTATAACCAAGAAGATAAAGAAAAATTTGATTCTATTATATGGAATTTTGCTCTAACAGAACCTATATCAAGATTTAGTTATTATTATAAGATTCAAAATACTTTCTTCTTTGTTTTGATCATGGGTGTTATGTATGGGCTGTTTATGTTTATAATCAGAATGCTTGTGCATAGAGAGGAAAAATGGAATTTGATATAGAATTTGCATCCTATACCGATATAGGTAAAATAAGGGAGAAAAATGAGGATTCTATCTTAATCTCCCCTGATTTATGTTTAGGTGCCGTTGCTGACGGTATGGGGGGGCATAATGCCGGGGAAATTGCAAGCAATTTAGCCGTTAGTATTTTAGAACAAACTTTGACAGATTTAAGAGAGAAAAAAATTGTTTTGCCCCAAGATTATGAAACCTCTTATTCCCCTGTCGGTCGCAAACTGCTTTATGCTTCTTCTTTAGCTAATTTTAGGGTATATTCTTTAGCTACCGAAAATATTAAAAGAAATGGTATGGGAACTACTTTAAGTGCCATATATATAGAAGATGAAGATAATTCCGCTATAGTTCATATCGGCGACAGTAGGGTTTATTTGTATCGGGACGGTCAATTATCCCAAATAACTACGGACCATTCTTATGTACAGCAGCAAGTGGCTTTGGGTAATATGACCAAACAAGAGGCAGAAAAATCCCGTATACAGAATATTTTAATGAAAGCTCTTGGTTTAAAACGCGAAATGAAATGCGATATTATAGACATTAAACCTAAAATAGGGGATATTTATATTTTGTGTTCAGACGGTGTAAATAAAGGTATTACCGATGAAGAAATTTTAGACCTCTTAAAAGCTAATTTAAGACCTTCTGAATTATGCAAAAAAATAGTTCAGATTTCTGCTACAAAAGACGGTAAAGATAATACTTCCTGTGTTGTTTTGGAGCTTTTTCCAAAAGCGGAACAAACTTTTTTAAGCAGCATAAGAAATCTTTTTAAATAATTTAAAAAAATAATATTAATCCCCTTGTTTTTAGACGTAAAAATAATTAGCACTCAAATAAGGGGATTGACAATTATTAAAAATAATGCTTTAATTAGCAGTGTAAGGTTTTGGCTGCCAAAAAAGATTTGGCTGCATAAACCAAAAAATTAACAATATTTAATTAGGAGGAATTATGGCAATTAAAATTAAACCTTTAGGTGACAGAGTTATTATCAAACCCGCAGAACCTAAAGAAGTTGTTAAAGGCGGAATTATTATTCCCGATAGTGCAAAAGAAAAACCTATGCAAGGGGAAGTTGTTGCAGTAGGTAAAGGAGCTTTAAATAAAAAAGGCGAACGCTTACCGATGGATGTAAAGGTAGGCGATATTGTGCTTTACGGCAAATATGCCGGAAGCGAAATTAAAATTGACGAAGAAAAATATATCATTATGCATCAAGATGATATTTATGGTATTTTAGGTTAGGAGATTAAATATATGCCAAAACAAATTGTATTTTCAGAAACAGCCCGTGCAAAAATGAAAGCGGGTATCACAAAAGTAGCCGATGCGGTTAAAGTAACCCTTGGGCCGCGTGGCAGAAGCGTTGTTCTTGAAAAGAAATTCGGTTCACCGCTTATTATTGACGACGGTGTAACAATTGCAAAAGATATTGAACTTGAAGATAGATTTGAAAATATGGGCGCACAGCTCATCCGCGAAGTCGCTTCAAAAACCAATGATGTTGCCGGCGACGGTACAACAACCGCAACAGTTCTTGCAAATGCCTTATTAAACGAAGGTATCAAAAATATTACTTCCGGCGCAAACCCGACTTTGGTTAAACGCGGTATTGAAAAAGCTGTTGAAGCTGTTAAAGAACAACTTAAAAAAATGCAACATCCTGTAAAAACCAAACAGGAAAAAGCACAAATTGCAACAATTTCCGCTAATGATAAAGTTATCGGTGATTTAATTGCCGAAGCTATGGAAAAAGTCGGTTATGAAGGTGTTATTACCGTTGAAGAAGGTAAAACCGCAAATACCACTTTGGAAGTCGTTGAAGGTATGCAATTCGACCGCGGTTATATTTCACCTTATTTTGTAACTGATTCAGAAAGAATGGAATGCGTCTTGGAAGATTGTGCCGTAATTATTACGGATAAAAAGATTTCTTCTATGAACGAACTTTTACCGATTTTGGAAAAAATTGTACAAGGCGGCCGCCAATTCTTAATTATTGCAGAAGATGTTGACGGTGAAGCCCTTGCAACTTTAGTCGTAAACCGCTTACGTGGAACACTTAAAGGTTGTGCAGTTAAAGCCCCAGGTTTTGGTGACAGACGCAAAGAAATGCTTGCCGATATTGCCGTATTAACAGGCGGTGAAGTTATTTCTGAAGAACGCGGTTTAAAACTTGAAAATGCAACTTTGGAAATGCTCGGTAAAGCAAAACGCGTAATTATTGATAAAGAAAGCACCACCATCGTTCACGGCGGCGGTAGCAAAAAAGCAGTTGAAGAACGCTCTGCACAAATCAGAAAACAAATTGAACTTTCAACATCTGATTATGACAAAGAAAAACTCCAAGAACGTTTGGCAAAACTTGCAGGCGGCGTGGCAGTAATCAACGTCGGTGCTGCAACAGAAACCGAACTTAAAGCCAAAAAAGCAAAAGTGGAAGATGCTAAAAACGCAACCAAAGCAGGCGTTGAAGAAGGGCTTGTCCCCGGCGGCGGTGTTGCATTAGTCCGCTGTGAGAAAGCTTTGGAAGGTTTAAAAGGCGAAAGCGAAGATGAACAAACCGGTATCAATATCGTCAAAAAAGCATTAACTGCACCTTTACGCCAAATTGCCGAAAACTCCGGTTTAGACGGCAGCGTAGTTGTGGAAAGAGTCCGCAACTTAAAAGGTAATGAAGGTTTTAACGCCGATACCGATACTTATGAGGACTTATTGAAAGCAGGTGTTGTTGACCCGGCAAAAGTGGTAAGAACCGCTTTGGAAAATGCCGCCTCAATTGCATCAACTGTGCTTTTAACAGAGGCCTTAATTGCAGATAAACCTGAAAAGAAAGAAACCCCTGCAATGCCCCCGATGGGCGGCATGGGCGGAATGGGGATGATGTAATCCTCAATTTCTAACGGTACTTTAAGCCCCTGTCTTTTAGACGGGGGCTTTTATCATATAGGTCTTTTGGGTACTTTTTTAATAGGTCTAAATACCCTTGTAATTTTATTAAATAAGTTTTACAATTTAATTATACTTAATAACAAGGAGACTGTATGAAAAAATTATTATTAGCATTAATATGCGCTTTATGTTTAGGTCAAATTGGAAATGCACAATTCCTTCAAAATATAGAATCTACATATAAGAAATATGTATCAGATATTATAAAAGGTGAAGTAGAAGGTGGATTGAAATTCACACCGCCAAACATAGTAAATGACAAATATGTAACCTGCGAACAACAAGCTGCAGCGATTGATGAATTAGAAGCAGCTTCAATGTTCGAAGAAGAGGTAGTTTTCCTTAATGAAGAAACCTCTATAACTGATAGCTATGTGGAAATCAAAATATCAGTACCGGAAGGGTATAAAATAAACAAATACATTATGGTAGATTTTACCTACGACGCAAATGAGCCTTACTTTTATTTTCCGTTTGTATCTAATAGAAGTATTTTATTACGTAGTAATGGTAAAGATGTTTCTTTTAAATTAGATTATGATGTGGAGTTCAAAGATAAAGAAAGTATAACCGATATTCCTATGGAATATATTGACCAAGCTTTGGATTTTACTATAAGATTTTCACCTAAATATTTTTCATTTAATAAGGCTGATAATTATAATGCTGAAAAACAGGTGAACGTACAATATAAAGGAAAAACTGTTACTTTAAATGTTGAAACTTACCCGGTTTTAATTATTACAACCCCAAGCGGTGTAAATATGTCTTATGTCTTAGAACCGAATTGGCAAAATATATACAATGATTTTAAATTTGTTCGTGAAGGGCACAAATTGGAACAAAAAGATTAAATAAATTTCGTAAGAAATTTTTTGATTGCCCTTGAAATTTTGTAAAATAACTTTTATAATAAAAGTATAAATTAAAAATCAAAGGAGATTAGTATGAAAAAATTATTAACATTAATGTTCCTTATGGCTGCGATGATACCTTTATCTGTCGAACTTTATGCTGAGGATGCTATTAATACTAAAGAAATTGAAAGTACAATTACCAAGGCTTTCAAATCTGAAATAAGTAATGAATCTTGGGGAAAAGATGAAGTTGGAGTTAATTACACCGATAATGGTATGATTAAAGTGTTTAGATTCGATCAAAATATCGAAGGGGAAAGCTATTTACTTGAGGATAAATTTTATGATAATGTCGATAGTATATCCCACGAATGTATTGCTATTGTCATCGATGACGCTTGGGCTGTTGCTTCAAAGAAATGTCGTTTGTCTGTAGGTGATAGAATTAATAGCACATCCTTTAAAGTAAAAACGGTAGGAATTTATAATCTTAGAGTTTTATATTCAAAAGGTAAGAAACCATCAGCAGATATTTGGGCTTCAGTTAAAAGATATGATACAAACAATTTGTTCCTTATATACGCTATTGACAAAAATTCAAATCCACTTTTTCATCAATCTGCAAAAGCAAAATTGACATATAACACTACTAAAGATATAGATAAATTTAATTCTAATTTTGCGCAAGGTGCTTTTGAAGTCAATAGAACTAATAAACATAAATCTGATACAGGTGATGCGGGTGATGCTTATGAAGATAATTTTTCTGCATACTATGGAGTAGAGAGGAAAAATTATCCTAAAACGATAAAATCGCTTGATGAAGATAATAAGCAGGTTCTCGCTAAATTAAGCACTACTTGGATCGGTGGAAAAGAACTTAGAGCGGGTGACCCATTATTCTATGTGGAAAATGGTGAGAAATATTTATTGGGTTTTGCTAATGCAACTAATTTATGGGACAATTTTAGTAATACTCGTACAGATAAAGTAATTCTATTTAATTATGCTGATGTAAGAGAGATATTTGATAAAATTAAATCAGTAGATCCTGAAGCTGCAGCTCGCGTTGAAAAAAATCTGTTAGTTAAATAAATTTAAAAACCCCCAAATATTCAAGATTAATAATCCGAAAATGTTTGGGGGTTTTTTATTGTTTAAAAAACCTATAGCAACTCCCCTTAAAAAATTGTAAAATATATAGGAAGAAGTTATTTCATGGAGGATGTACTAGTATGTCTATAAAAGTTGGTATTAACGGCTTTGGCCGTATCGGCAGATTTGTTTTCAGAGCTGCCCAAAACAGAAACGATATTGAAATTGTCGGTATTAACGATTTGTGCCCTGTTGATTATTTAGCATATATGCTCAAATATGACACAATGCATGGCAAATTTGAAGGTACTGTTGAAGCTGATGTTGCAAACAGCACCTTAATCGTAAACGGTAAAAAAATTCGTGTAACAGCAGTAAAAGATCCGGCAGAACTTGCTTGGGATAAAGTCGGCGCAGAATATGTTGTTGAATCAACCGGCTTATTCTTAACAAAAGAAAAAGCACAAGCCCACCTTAAAGCAGGTGCAAAATATGTTGTAATGTCTGCACCTTCTAAAGATGATACCCCGATGTTCGTCGTCGGCGTTAACGAAAAGACCTATGTAAAAGGTACACAATTTGTTTCAAATGCTTCCTGCACAACAAACTGCTTGGCACCTATCGCCAAAGTTTTAAACGATAAATGGGGCATTAAAGACGGTTTAATGACAACCGTTCACAGCGTTACCGCAACCCAAAAAACCGTTGACGGTCCTTCTATGAAAGACTGGCGCGGCGGCCGTGCAGCAAGCGGGAATATTATTCCTTCTTCAACAGGTGCTGCAAAAGCAGTCGGTAAAGTTATCCCGACACTTAACGGCAAATTAACCGGTATGTCAATGCGCGTTCCTACATTAGACGTTTCAGTAGTTGACTTAACAGTTAACCTCGCAAAACCTGCAAAATATGCAGAAATTTGCGCCGCTATGAAAGAAGCCAGCGAAGGCGAACTTAAAGGAATTTTAGGTTATACCGAAGATGCAGTAGTTTCTTCAGATTTCCTCGGTGATACACGCACCTCAATCTTTGATGCAAAAGCCGGTATCGCTTTAACCGATACTTTCGTTAAAGTCGTTTCTTGGTACGATAACGAAATCGGTTATTCCAATAAAGTTCTTGATTTGATTGCCCACATGGCATCAGTTAACAAATAACTTTAGTTGTAAAAAAGGCGCTCACTACGGGCGCCTTTTTTTATAGGAGATTTTATGAACTTAAATGATATTGTAAAAATTCAAGATGTAGATTTAAAAGGCAAAACCGTTTTGATGAGGGTTGATTATAATGTCCCTTTAAAAGACGGCAAAGTTGATAATCCAAAACGTATTACCGCGACGGAAAAAACCATTAAATATCTTTTAGGGCAAGGTTGCAAAATTGTTTTAATTGCACATCTTGGCCGCCCGAAAGGCAAAGTTGCACCGGAATTTTCTTTAGCGCCTGTTGCACCGGAAGTTGAAAAAATTATGGGTACAAAAGTACATTTTGCAAAAGATTGCATCGGTGCTGAAGCTCAGGCCGCAGTTGCCGCAGCAAAACCCGGTGAAATTGTTTTGCTTGAAAATTTGCGTTTCCACCCAGAAGAAGAAAAGAACGACGAAAACTTTGCAAAAGAACTTGCAAAACTCGGTGATGTTTTTGTTCAAGAAGCTTTCGGTACAGTTCACCGCGCCCATGCTTCAACAAGCGCAATTACAAAATTTTTACCTGCAGCAGCCGGTTATTTAATTCAAAAAGAAGTTGAATTTTTAGGCGGTGCTATTGAAAACCCCGCCCGCCCTTTTGCCGCAATTATCGGCGGTGCAAAAGTATCGGACAAAATTATGGTTTTAAATAATTTGCTTGATAAAGTAAATGTTTTAATCGTCGGCGGCGGTATGGCTTTTACATTTAATAAAGCACTCGGTTATGAAGTTTCTAACTCTTTACTTGAAGCAGATAAAATTGAAGAAGCCAAAAAAGTAATGGAAAAAGCAAAAGCCAAAGGCGTTAAACTTTTATTACCTATTGATAATGTCTGCGCACAAGAATTTAAAGACGGTATACCGACGATTACGACGGAAAACCAAAATATTCCTGCCGGTTATATGGGGCTTGATATCGGGCCTAAAACCATTAAACTTTTTGAAGAAGAATTACTTAAATGCAAAACAGTTTTTTGGAATGGCCCCGTCGGTGTTTTTGAAATGGAAAGTTATGCAAAAGGCAGTTTCGCCATTGCCGAAACTTTGGTTAAAATGACAGAAAACGGTGCCATCACCATTATCGGCGGTGGGGACAGTTTAAATGTGCTCAAAAAAGCAAAAATTTCAGCTAGCAAAGTTTCCCATGCTTCAACGGGTGGCGGCGCAAGTATGGAATTTGTGGAAGGTAAAGAACTACCGGGCTTAACCGCATTACTCAAAAAATAAAATTTGGGTTTTAAAGTCAAATACCCTCTGCTTACGACGGAGGGTATTTTTAATAGTTACCCAAAAGTCCTATACAGAACTAGGTCTTAATTCCCTTGAAAAGTATGAATAAAAACAATAAAATTGATATAGGAGAATATATTAAATGAAAAAATTTATAACTTATATTTTAATTTTTGTAATGTCAATTTTAAGCCCGATTCAGGGCTTTGCGCAATATAATCCACAGCAAGCTTTAAAAAATAAAACAGAGGGGAAACCATTATTATATTTTGAGCATAATACGAAATACCACCCTGCAATGTCTTTTGTGTATGACAAGTTTATTTTAGGTAAAACCGATAAAGAACAATTTTTTCTCAATTTAGAAGATGATTTAAATAATAAAGAAACTTGGGATGAAGAATTAGTACATCCAAAACCTCAACCCGGTGTATATAATCATTTAACACAATCTGAAAGAGTTAGGCAGGCATATAGTGAATTTTTATATTATAGTGATCACCCGCAAGAATCTCCTAATTGGAAATATACCGCTTTTCAACCTGAAGATAGTGAAGGAATAGGTGAGAGAGACGTGCTAATGATTATGGATAAATATAATTTAATTTCCCAAAGAATCAGCGATTTGTTTGCAGAAAATCGCGAGTATAAAAACGAAAAAATACAAACATATTCTTGGATGGCGCCTTCATTTGTTTTGTTGGTTTTATCATCTGCTATTACTTTGGGAGTATCTGATTATGTAGCAGCCGGAGTTGTTGCCAAAACTGCTATTTCCAATGGCTTTGTTAAATGGCTTATAGCTTTTGCGGTATCTATTCCTTTGCTTGCAGCTGATATTTTTATCAGCGAGCAAGTCGCCTTTCATATACAAAAAGCAAATGAGGAATTTGACCTCTTAAAAAATAAAACAGATTTTTACAGACAAGTCATCGTAGAAGGAACAGCAAATAAATCAATTTTTCAATCATTAAAAGACAGAAATGATAGGGATAAAAAGGTAGATAATTTTTTAGATGCACAATTTGCAAATAAAAAAATCAGCAAAGAAGATAAAAAATTAATTAGAACTTATTTTCACAAAGGTTATAATGATGTAAATAAAGACAAAAAACTTCAATTAAAGTTAGCTTTAGGCAAATTTTTGATTGATTACAACAAACAAAATGAATGGGCTATACAAACACAAAGGGAAATATTATTACGCACTTATTATGCATTAAAAGTTATATATGAAGAACTTCAAGATGAAAATGACCCGTTAAGATATAAAAGAGCAATTATTGATTTGTCAACTATATATAAAATAACTTATATAAATTTTACAACCAGCGGAATATTTATAAAAGATACAGTAGAGAGTGAAGAATTTGCACAAGCATTAGGATATTTTAACGTTGTGGAAATGGATCAATACCCTGAAATATCTTCTGACTTGCAGGAAGAAGTAAGAATTAGGTTAACTTACTCCCCTACTTTACTCAAACGTGCGCAGGTTAATTATTTAGTTCAGCTTATGGATATCAGCAGGCAGGAACAAGAAGCTGAGGCAGCTAAAAAATGGAATAAGCATTTGGAAATAGAAGAGGAATTTAGAAAAGAACAAGAAAAGAAATTTGAAGGTAATTCAATTAAAATAGATAGTTTAAATGTCCCGCAAGATGTTAAAGGTAATTTGAAGAAGTGGAATAAGGACGGAAATTTGTGGTACGGTAATACAAAATAAAAATATGAAAAAAATATTCGCTTTAACTTTATCTTGTATATTGTTTGTACAAAACTTTAGTTTTGCACAAACATTGAACCCCACCAAACAACAGGTGGCGGATATTTATAATAAAGTTAGCGCAAGAATAAATTCTGCCCCTGTATTAAAAGATCTTTCCAAAGATGACGAAATAACCCCTATTATTGCTTTAGATATGGTTTTTGCACAGGCCGATATGACAACTAAAGAAAAATTTGCGGATTTGCTTGCAAAATTTAATATTCCGGTAAAACCTGAAGCTTCTATTTTAGAAATATACCCCGCGGTATATCAAACATTAAAAGATACCCAAACTGCTAATGAAATTGCTACCGAACATATGGATTTGCAAAGCCAAAAAGCTTTTGACTTTATAAATAAAGCTTTTTCTATAGCCCCTGATATCGTAGATAATTATGAAAACTATGAACGACAGTTAGTAATACAACAAGAATTAAAGGGTTTAAATACTAATTCGGAGATATTTGCCCAATTATATGAATCTGATCTTATAAAAGCAAAGAATTTATTTCAAGCATCTTGTGAAAAGGCAGGAATAACAGCCGAACAATTTATTCAAGCTTATAAAAATTTTAATGGATCACCCAAATTACTAAAATCATTAACCTATGATGAAGCACTTTTGAGCAGCCTAGCACATCAGTTAGCATTTCTTAAAGGCAATTATCAGTCATCACTTGCATTAACATCAGCGGTAACGGAAGAGGACTTTCTAAAGATAATTACAACATATCACGAAGATTTTGATAAAATAGCCGCCGAATTAGAGAGTAAAGAGTTAGAACTTTTCCAGAAAGCAGAACAAGCAGGAAACAGTCCGGCTTTGTCAAGGAAAGTTGTCAAGTTCCAACATCAGATCGAAGATAAATATTTAGTTTATAGTGAAAAAGCAGGTCAAATGACGACTTTGGAGAACATACTCAAAGACAGACCTGTACAAAGATTTACCAAAGAGGGTAGTTTCTTTTTAGGTATAACATTGTTAGCTTTATTAGAATTAGGACAAATGTTTATAAAAACGAACGGAATTAAAAAATATATGGCAAATAAGAATCAAGCAAGTTTTGCTTTAATGGATGCTGTAGACGATAATAGAAATAATTTATACGCACTCCTTGAACAATTACCCGATAATATGAAAGATGCGGCTTTTACGCATATAGCCGAAAATTATTTTGAAGATTTCCAAAATCAAACCGGTAATATGCTTTATGCTTTAGCTTTATTGGAACAATCTTATACTGAAACATCAGCC
>JAZOVE010000007.1:0-18704 GCA_045658545.1 Elusimicrobiaceae bacterium | reverse complement strand
TTTACAACCAGCATAGGCAGTTGGCAAAGTTGCGAAGGCGGTGTATACCCGTGCTCAAAGAATTGCGCAAGGAACACGGCAATAGGTTACAGTTGCTATGGTACCTATAATGAAGACGGCAGTTTTAGTGAAAGGGTATGTTCACCTGCAAGTGATGGTGTATCAGCAGTTTGTGTAAATTCAACTTATGATGAAGATGGTAAAAAGACAAAACAAGTAACTTGCGATCCAAGTGTAACTGATCAATGTGTTAGTAAAATGGAAAAGTTTTATGATGAGTATGGTAATATGATGTACACTACCAGATGCAAAAGCAATAATGAGGACGGCTCTTGCAGTGATTATTCTAGCAGCTATGAATACACCTATGATGCGAACGGGAATCAGCTCACACAGCGCGCATGTCAAACCGTAGCGGCGGACGGCTCTTGCAGTGCTTATGATACTTATAATAACTATGATTACACGTATGATGCGAACGGGAATCAGCTCACATCGCGCCATTGTCAAACCTTTGCGGCGGACGGCTCTTGCAGTGCTTATGCTACTTACGATAACTATGATTACACCTATGATGCAAACGGGAATAAGCTCACACAGCGCGCATGTCAAACCGTAGCGGCGGACGGTTCTTGCAGTGGTTATCAAACTTACGGTAATTATGATTACACCTATGATGCGAACGGGAATATGCTCACACAGAGCTATTGTGAAACCGTAGCGGCGGACGGCTCTTGCAGTGTTTATTCTAATTCTCGTATTGATTACACCTATGATGCGAACGGGAATAAGATAAAAGAAACTAGTTCAACCTGTTACAATATTCAAGGTTCTGTTTGTACTGGCGGTAATGAAACTATTAGCACTTATACATATGATGAAAACGGAAATAAAGTATCTCTAAAATTTTTGATTAGAATGTATGGAATATCTTGGGACGATATAAATGGTAACGGAGAAATGGATGAAGGTGAGTATGAGATCTCGGAAAACATTTTCGGAGGTGATCCAGATTATTACTAAACCCACCATAAGATAAAATCAAAAATATAAATACCCCTATATTCAAAATATAGGGGTATATAAAAAGCGAGGTAAATTATGAAAAAATTATTAGTATTAACTTTAACATTGTTATTACCTTTAGCAATTTTTGCACGTGGTAATAAACAAAACAAAGCAGAACAAAATTTGCAACAACGCAATGAACAAACCATAAGCCATTTAATAAGTTTAAGCCGTTCTTATAAACACATAGATAAAGCAGAAATTAAGGAAAAGATTTCCCAAAGCATAGATAGGGAAATTGAACATTGGTATATGGAAAATATGCAAACGGTAACACAAGAAACAAATGAAAATGCAGATCCGAATACCACGAAACAACAACTTGCTGCAGAAATTAAGGGCGGTAAAGTGCCTGAAATGATGCTTAAAAGTGTTTCTGAAGAAACTGCTGCACAACTAAAGAAACGCGCGGAAGCACCTGTTCAGTGGAATAAAACAAAATCAACAGGGAAAGGTTTAAAACCTTTTAAGAAGTAGTAAACAAAAATAAAAGTTAAAAGTTTAAAAAACCCCCGCGGGTATAAAAGAGCAACACCCCGCGGGGGATTTTTTTGCCTATAAACTAAAAATAATGTAAAATAGTTATCAAGGAAATTATTTTTGGGGGTTTTTATGACGAAAACATTAAATAAAGGAAATAAGTGCAAACAAACAAATACCATACAAAATGTAGCTTATGATTATAAAATTGCGGAATTTTTAAAACAATTAGATAAAGGTGCATTTTTAACCACGCAATACGGTGGGGAAAATAATGTTATGACAATCGGTTGGGCGCAAATCGGTATAATTTGGCGCAAGCCCATAATGATGGCTTTAGTGCGCAAAAGCCGCTACACAAAAAATTTACTTGACGGAGCAAAAGAATTTACGGTTTCCGTCCCTTTTTGCAATATGCAAAAAGAACTTGCCTATTGCGGTACTGTTTCCGGTAAAAATGAAGATAAATTTGCCGCGCAAAATTTGACCTTGCTTGAAAGCGAAAAAATAAATACACCTTGCATAAATATCCCCGGTTTACATTATGAGTGTATGGTTTTATATCAAAATGAAATAAAACTTTCTGAGCTTGACGAAATTGTTAATGACACTTGGTATCAAGACGGAGACACTCATACAATGTACTTTGCCGAAATCGTTAATACAAGATATATAGAAAAATAGTTGCATTTTATCTCTTAATTTAATATACTCTAGGGGACAATTTCCAATCTTAGAGGTGTTTTATGGCAACAGATTTAAAATTTTCTACCGCCGGTTTTCGTGGCACTTTGGGAGAAACTGTAACCGCCCAAAATATCTACCGTTTGGCTTGCGCTATCGCTGAACATATTTTTACTGATCCTTATTACGGTTTTGAAGGCGAGGGTTATAAAAAACATTTAGCCGAAAAGGGTTTAAAATTCAAACGCCCGCTTGTTTTAGTGGGTGGCGATACGCGTTTTATGTCCCAAAATTTAGCTGATATTGTCTGTGATGTTTTAACCACAAAAGGTATAACCGTTCACCGCGCAAAATACCCTTTACCCACACCTGTTGCCGAGTGGGCTGTTTTAAATGAGGGCGCCGTCGGTGCTGTTGTTATTACGGCAAGTGAGGGCGAATATACCCAAAACGGCCTTAAATGGATTTCCTATTACGGCGGTATCGCAAATAATGAAGTCGTTGCCGATATTGAAAATAAAACTTTGCCGGTTAATATGGTAACAAAATCTATCACCGAATTTGGTTATAAAAATGCTGCAGTTACGGAACAAAATTTTAGGGATGAATATTTAAAACATTTAATGTCCTTTATAAATGTAAAAGCCATTAAAAAAGCAAAATTGAAAGTTGCCATTGACCCGATATTCGGTACAGCAGATAATTATTTCCGCGAATTTTTAACAAAATGCGGCGGCGTTGAAATATACGGTATTAACGAAGGGCGCGATGTTTTGTTCGGCGGGCATGTTCCAAATGCCGGGCCGGAATCTTTAAAAGATTTAAGCAAATTGGTTGTTAGCAAAAAATTGCATCTTGGTATTGCCTGTAACAGTGACTGTGATAAATTCGGCCTAATCGGGCCGGATGGGGAATGGATTTCCCCAAACCAAATTTTGCCTGTTTTGCTTGAACATGTTATTTTGCAACGCAAACAAAAAGGCCGCGTGTGCCGCAGTTTAATTACTACAAATTTGATTGACGAAGTCGCAAAACGTCATGGTATGACAGTGCGCGAAACACCTGTCGGTTTCAAATACATTAATGAGCTTATGGTAAGCGGGCAATATATCTTCGGTGCGGAAGAATCCGGCGGTATAGCTTTGCTTGGAAATACCCCCGATAAAGACGGTATTTTGGCTTGTATGCTCGTGCTTGAAATGATTGCCATGAGCGGTAAAAATCTAAAACAAATTTTTAAAGATTTCTACAAGAATTACAAACCCTCTTATGATAAAAAAGTAAGTATCCCCAAAAAAGCAGTTGAGATAATGCAAATTATGGAAAATCTAAATTTAAGGCCGCCATTATCAATAAATAAAATGTCTGTGTGGCGCATTGACCAAAGTGACGGTTTTAAATTTATTTTAAAAAACGGTGCTTGGCTAGCTCTTCGCCCTTCAGGGACTGAAAATTTGATAAGAATTTACGCTGAGGCAAAAGACCCGAAACTTCCGGATATCTTAATCGCCGAAGCAAAAAAAATAATTACAAACTTATCAAAATAATACGGGGGTATTATGAAAATAAAAGATATTTATGCGCGCGAGGTCTTGGACTCGCGCGGATTTCCGACGCTTAAAACTACTGTTGTTTTAGAAGGCGGTTTTATCGGAGTTGCAGGGGTACCTAGCGGTGCTTCAACAGGCACACACGAGGCACTTGAACTTAGGGATAAAGATAAAAACCGTTTCTTAGGTAAAGGTGTTTTAAAAGCCAAAAAAAATGTTGAAAAATTAAAAAAACATTTAATTAACCGTAACTTCAAAAATATTTTAGATATTGATAAAGAACTACTTAAATTAGACGGATCTCCAAATAAAACTAAATATGGAGCTAATGCAATTTTGGGTATTTCTATGGCGCTTTTTCGTGCCGGTGCGGCGAGTAAAAACCTTCCGCTTTACAAATATTTAAGGCAAGTTTACGGAATTAAAGAAAAACATTACCTTTTGCCTGTTCCGATGTTAAATATTATTAACGGCGGTAAACACGCAGACAGCGGGCTTAATATACAGGAATTTATGATAGTGCCTTCTGCTTTCAAAACTTTTAGTGCTGCCTTACGCGCGGCAAGTGAAACTTACCACACTTTAAGGACCTTGCTTGTAAGTAAAAATTTGAGTGTATCCGTAGGTGATGAAGGCGGCTTTGCACCCAAACTTAAAAATCACGAAGAAGCATTAAAATTATTAGTTGCTTCTTCAAAAAAAGCAGGTTACCCAAAAATGCAAATTGCTTTGGATGCCGCATCAAGTGAATTTTGTAAAAACGGGGTTTACTATTTTGAAGGCAAAGAACTTGATTATAAAGCGCTTACGCAAATTTACAAAAATTGGGCAAAAAAATACCCGTTAATTTCTTTAGAAGATCCTTTACAGGAAGATGCCTGGCCCGCTTGGGAATATTTAACAAAAGAACTTGGTAAGAAACTAAATATTGTTGGGGATGATTTGTTTGTTACAAACCCTGTCCGTCTAAAACAAGGGATAATCAGTAGCGTAGCAAATTCAATTTTGATAAAATTAAATCAGATAGGCACAGTTTCGGAAACGGTGCAAGTTATTAAGATTGCAAAGCAAGCTAAATATTTGCCGATAATTTCGCACCGCTCCGGTGAAACGGAAGATACTTTTATAGCAGACCTTGCCGTCGCTGTCAATGCCGGTGCAATTAAAACAGGTGCGCCTGCGCGCGGCGAAAGAACGGCAAAATATAACCGCTTACTTGAAATTGAGGCGGAACTCGGTAAAAAAGCGAGGTATGCCTGTTATATTAAAAAATGATGTTAAAAATATTTAAAAGTAAAAGAAATATTGTTTTAATTACCGCCGCTATCGTGGCGGCGGTATTATTGCTTAATAATAGTTTCTTTGCTTTACTTCATAATTCTTTTAAAATGCGGAAATTAAATGAAAAGATAGCCCAACTGGATGCCGAATATAAAGAATTAGAAGAAGAATATAATAAAATTCTTTCAGGTGACCAATCTTATTTAGAGGAAGCAGCAAGGGTAAATTATAATATGGCACTTGAAGGGGAAATTGAATTTAGGATAAAAAAATGAAAGTATATACACTTATTTTAGGACCAATGTTTAATTGCACTTATATCGTTGAAAATGAGGGGCAGGCAATTTTGATTGACCCGTCTTGGAATATGACGGCAATAGAAAAATTATTGACGGAAAAAGAGTTAAAACCAACAGCGGTATTTTTTACACATTCGCACGAAGATCATATGGCTGAGGCGGATAAACTACTTACCGAATATAATTTAAAAGGTTATTTAGAAGAAAAGGATGAACCATTTTCTACCTTACCCAAAGAATTAATGACTTTTTATAAAGCACCTAAAATTTTTGAAATTGCCGGTCTAAAAATAGAAGTTCTTTTAACGCCGGGGCATACGCGCGGATCTGTTTGTATTAAAATCGGCAATGTGCTTTTTACAGGGGATACTTTATTTATTAATTCCGTCGGCAGGACGGATTTGCCGGGTGCAAACCCCGAAAGTTTAGTTAAAAGTTTAATTATGCTTACATCTTTACCGAAAGATACTGTAATTTATACAGGTCACTCTTATGGCAAGGAAAACGGTTTTAAATCTACTATCGGGCAAGAACTTGCCTCAAACCCATATTTTAAAATGGCGAAGGAAAACCCTAAAATTTTGGAGGATATGCTTTAATGCATCCGTTTATAAATATTTTCGGTTTCTCTGTTCCTTCTTATGGTTTAATGATGGGTTTGTCTTATATCGCTGCTGTTTATTATTGTTATAAACAACAAGCGCACTTAAACCTTGGAAAAGATAAAATTTTTGACTTAATTTTTTGGCTTATTATAGGTGCTTTAATTGGCGGTAAAATGTTTTATATTTGGTTTAATTTTGACAGTTTTGCCGCATCCGGTTTTATTGAAAAAATCCGCTACGGTTTTGTTTTTTACGGCGGTTTTTTGGGCGGTTTTATTGCCGGTATAATTTGGCTTAAAAAATATAAACAACCGCTTTTGCCTGCTATGGATTTTTTTGCTGTACCGCTTGCACTAGGGCATGCAATAGGGCGCATCGGTTGCTTTTTGGCAGGGTGTTGTTACGGTAAAATTTCCCATAATTTTTTAGCAGTTAAGTTTACAAATCCAAACAGTTTAGTGCCTGCGCATTTGCATGATGTCGGTTTATATCCTGTTCAGCTTATGGAGAGTTTAGCGGTTTTAATTTTATTTTTCATTTTATTTTATTTTTATAAAAAGCCGCATAAAAACGGTGTAATTTTTGCAGGGTATTTGCTAGGGTACGGGTTTATTCGTTTTGCTCTTGAATATCTTAGGTTTGACGATAGGGGGGCAGGTTTATTTGGCTTTTCACCTTCACAAATAATTGCTATAATTTTGATAGTTATATCAGTATTTTTATTTAAGAGAAAAGAAAAATGAAAGCAAAACAAGATACTTTAAATTATAGTGGTTTAAGGGCAGAACGCCTTGATATTTTTGTGACGGAAAACTTCCCCGAACACTCAAGAAATTTAATACAAAACCTTATAAAAAAAGGGCAAATTACGGTTAACGGTAAGGTAGTAAAACCCTCTTATCCTTTAGAAGAAAATGACGAAATTAAAATAACTTGGCCCGAAGTAAAAAATACTTTAAATATTAAGGACTTAATTATTTTTGAAGGTAAAAATTTTTTTGTAATTAATAAACCGGCAGGGCTTTTGGTGCATCCTCAAAGCCCGGCTTGGGAAGAAAATAAAACCGCACTTTTTGCTTCAGAAGAAACTTTGGTATCCGCTATTTTTGCAAATCCACCGTCGGGTTTTGATAAGGATATGCCGCGGCTTGGGCTTGTGCATCGTTTAGATAAAGAAACAAGCGGCATAATGTTAATTGCAAAAAATGAGCGTTTTCAAATTGCTATGATGGAAATGTTTGCAAACCGCGAAGTTCATAAGACATATAATGCAATTTGTTGCGGTGAAATGCCGCAAAAAGAAGGTTTAATTGATGTGCCTATCGGGCGAGAAGCGGGTGGCAGAATTAAGGCATCACCCGTCGGGCGTGAAGCACAAACAAAATTTAAAGTCAAACAACAAAAAGGTAAATTTTATTGGGTGGAATTACACCCTTTAACCGGGCGTACAAATCAATTACGCGTGCATCTGAATTGGCTTGGCTGCCCTGTTTTGGGTGATTGGCTTTATAAAGGCGCAACTGCACCGCGCCTAATGTTACACGCACGCAAACTAGAATTTAAAAATCCTATTACACACCGTCAAGAGTGTTTTGAAGTGGAGCCGCCTAAGGACTTCCTAACCGCCTGGAAAGAAATAAAATAAGAAGTTTGCAGTTACTATTCTTTGCCGTCAAATTCTTTTTGGTAAATTTTGATTTTTTCACTCCTAAAGTACCGAGAGTCGCTCCGCTCCCATTCTTCTATGTACTAGTCGTCGTGATAAAAATCAAAATTTCCTCAAAAATACTTGCCGGGTGTGTGTACATTGTTTGACTTATTTTATAAAAATTATTTCCTTTAATTCCCCGCCCCTTTGCTCGCAAAGGGTAATTCTACCCGTACGCGGAGGAGTGAGGGGGTTGTAAAATTTTCCTAATATGAGTTTAAATTTACGACGATGTCTCTTGACTTGCATTTTTTTTTTTTTTCTATAATTTTGATATATGGTGCTTAAAACACTGTATAAATTAAATTAGGAGAAAATAAAATGAAAATAAAAAGTGTTGCCAGAGGTTTTACATTAATAGAACTTTTGGTTGTTGTACTTATTATAGGTATACTATCGGCAGTAGCTTTGCCGCAGTATAACAAAGCAGTAAACAAATCAAGGTTTGCTGAAGTAGATAATATAGTGGATGTGGCTAAAAAGAATATACAATCATATCTTTTGACGAATGGCATACCTACAGCTGTGAATCTTACCGGTAATAATAATACAGTTGATATAACTTGGCCGGGTAATTGTTCTAATGGTTATTGTGAAACTGATTTAGTTCAGTATCATGTTAGCTGTGATTCCAATATTTGTAATATGGATTTAAGCTTAAAATTTTTGCATAGACCTTATAACCTTAATGTATATTTAGAGATGAGATATGATAGAATGATTTGGTATATTATAAAAGTAGATGAGGCACCCGGTCAAAAAGAAGCATGCGAATGGGCTCGTGATAGAAATATACTTGAGCAAGATGGTTGTAGTTATATGGGTGTTACTTTACAGCCGTATTAATTCATACTTAATTATTTATAAGAAACGCTTGTGTAAAATACAAGCGTTTCTTATATTTTTACTTTGGTAATCTGCCGGAAAGTAATTCGGCAAAAGGTCTTGTAGGTTCAATTCTCGCTAAAATTATACGAAGCGCTGCCGTCATAGGAACCGCCATAAATGCTCCTGGAAGCCCCCAAACAAGACCCCAAAAAATCAATGAACCTATTACCGTAACAGGGTGTAAATCAACACCTTCCCCTAAAATTTTAGGTTCAATTAAACTGCCTAAAACAAATTGAAGGACTGAAGGAATCAATAAAATTAAAACAAATTTTACGCCCCAACCGAATTGTAAATAGGCAATAGGCATAGGTAATAATACTGCTAATACAGAGCCGATATTAGGTATAAAATTAAGCAAAACCGTCAATGCGGCAAACATTATTGCCAAATCAAGCCCGCAACTCGCATAAACCACCCAAACACAAACACCGGTTATAATTGACATAATAATGTGTATATATAGATAAGCGGAAACTTTATTTTGAATTTCCCTAAGAAGTTCATTTGTAATTTTTGTACGCCCGCTGCCAAGTAACATAAAAAATAAGAAGATAAATATTAAAAAGGAATAGGAAATAAATGTCATTGCGCTGGATCCTACACCCTTTAAAAATTTACCGTAATGGGGAACGGCTAGGACCTCCCTTATACTTGTAAAATTAAGCAATTCTTCCGGAACAGGTATTTTTAAATTTTTTAAAAATGCTGTAAAATGGTTTAAAACTTCAAGCAATTTAAAGCGGTAGGTAAGGGTTTCTTGTGCAAAATTTGATATTGAGTTCGTAACAAAAATGATTATTAGCACCAACGGTACCAAAACAATTGTTGTTGCTATTAAAACGCAAAGCCATTTTGGCATACGAGTATAAAATTTTATATATCGTATTAATGGTGTTATCATAGTAAAAATAAATATAGATATTACTAAAGGCACTAAGATGGTGCGCGTATAAATTAAAGCAACCGTTATGCTTACCGCTGCAATGATAGTTAAGCAAAGTGTATTTATTTTATTATAAGTGCTTATAGATGTTGTAGATGTTTTAAGATTGGTTTTTGTAGGTTTATTCATAATATTTTTTGACCTCTTTGACTAAAGATATAAGTTGCTTTTCTAAATTTAAAAAATCATTATGGGCAATTTCTATAAGCCCCCATTTTAAATTTAGGCGCGCAAGCGGAACTTGCGGATCTAATACTTTGAATAAAGCATCAAACTTCCTTATTTGTGTATTAAAAAACAAACATGCAATAGCAAGTTCTTTTAAGGTTAGGGTTTCTTCGTTAGGGAAAATTTTTAAAGAGTTAAAACGAAGTTCCTGCATAGATTCATATATACTAAATGCAAATTTTTGCAGGGTTAAAGCAAAGGTGGCGAAATCTTGTTCAATAGCGGTATCACGCACTTCAAATTTGCGTTTTTTTTGGACCAAAACTTTATCAAACCTGTCTTCAAGGTCTTTGAAATTTTTTATTAATTCGGAGAATTGTTTAGTTCTATCACTAAACTCTTGGTTAAATGTTTTCAAGTTTTTTATCATTATTTTCGTGTTTAGGGAAAACTAAAGAAATAATCGTTCCAACCCCATATTGAGAACGGACTGTTATATTCCCGCCGTGTAGATTCATAATGCGCTTAACTAAAGCAAGACCTAACCCCCAACCTTCTATTTGACCGGTAAAAAAATCATCTACTTGGTAGAATTTGTGGAATATTTTGCTTATATGTTCTTCCCTTATACCCACGCCGTTATCGGCAACAGCCATAACATCTTTACCTTGGTCCTGATAGTAAAATAAACGAACCTTTTTAGAGGAATTATTATTAAATCTTATTGCATTATCTACAAGTTCTTCAACAGCTATTGCAAGCAAGGTTTTATCTGCAAATACAGTAATATTATTATCACATTTAATTTCAATAGATGGGCCTTTTCTTCTTATAGTATTATCTGAGGACATCACGGTTATTGCATCGTCTCTAAAAATACATTTTGCAGATGCGTCTGAAAATATTTTCCTTATATTTACATCACTTTTTTGTAAATCTTCAGGTAGTAAATCGCTAATGTTAGCAAACCTTACAAGTTTATCTACTAAAGCGCTTAACTTTTCCCCTTGCTTATTTATATCTTCTAGGGCTTTTACATTAAAGTCAGACATTTCCCCCGGTTTTAGGGTTGATAAAATGGTTTCTGAATATCCGTTAATAATAGAAAGTGGGGTTTTTAATTTATGTGATACTAAAGACAGCACCCTTGTTGCCGCATCTTTAGCAAGTGAATTGTCCCCTACCGTTGTATGTTGTGCATGTTTATTATTTTGTTCCATAAATACCTCTAAAACAGATAATTTAACCCTACCCCAAATAAATCTCTGTTAACTCCGTGATTTTCAAACAAATGGTTATAAATAAAATTTACTAAAAAATTTGAATTAACCGGTATCACCGTTTGTACCATTACCGAGTGTGCTATTAAATTTTGTTCATAATTTATGTATTTATAAGATATAGAACTTTTTGCATTATTATCATTTGATATCCAAGTCATAGCACCGCCGACGGAATAAAGCGGGAAATTTAAGACATAATCAATAGTGCCTAAATCGGCGATATCTCTTTGGTTCATTACCCCGCCGAAATTGATAATATCTTTTACCTTGTCTTTATAAGTAAAAATATTACCGTTTATATCAAAGCTGAAAATATTGGCAAGGTTATAATTTAAACCACCTTCAAAAACAAATTCTTTAAAATTCTCTTTAACAGGTGTGCCTGTCCTATCAATGTTTGCTTTTTGGTTTGCAAAGGCAGCTTTTAAATAACCCATAACGTAACTGCTGTCTATTTCATTTTCCTGTAACATCCCTTTGATTAATAAATTAGCGCCGTAAGCGCTTGCATCATTATTTGTGTTTGGGTAGAAAAACGGTTCAACGATAAAGTCAACAAAATTTGTTTTCATCATAATTGGTAGATAGAAACTATAAATATTTTCTTTACGATATTTATGGTCTGTTAAAGAAAAATTTAAACCTGTTGAAACATCATCATTTGTCAGTATTTCAAGGGAAAGTTTATTTTGCCAAAAACGTGAATTTTTAATAAACACATCCCCGACACTAAAAGCAAAACTATTTAAACTTAAAGTGCAAAATATAAATAAATAAAATATTTTTTTCATTTTAATTTCCTTTTGCTTGGTTTATTTCATCACTAATTAAATCTGCTTCCGGCCCAATAATTACTTGTACAATGCCTTCTTTATTTAACACACCTCTTGCCCCTAATACTTTTAGGGCCTCGGTATTTATTTTGGCGCTATCAAACACTTCTAAACGCAAGCGTGTTGCACAAGCGCCTAATGTCTTAATATTTTCTTTACCGCCTAAAGCTGCCAAATATTTTGCACCGCGTGTTGTTGCAGCAGATTGTATTATGGGTTCTGTATTTGTAGTTGTATCAACAGTTTGTTGTTGTAAAACAGTTTCACGCCCCGGTGTTGCCAAATTCCATTTACGGATAGCGAACCTAAATATAAAGAAATATAAAACACCATATAAAAGCCCGACAGGGAGTAAAGCCAATGGTTTTGTGCTGATACCGAAATTTAAAAGATAATCAAATAAACCTGCCGAAAATGTAAAACCGAGTTTAACCCCAAGTATATTCATAATTACCATACTTAAACCTGTTAAAACTGCGTGTAATACATAGAGGGGGAAAGCCAAAAACATAAAGGCGAATTCTATCGGCTCTGTTATACCTGTTAAAAAGGATGTTAAAGCGGCACTAAGCAAAATACCTGCAGTGGCTTTGCGGTTTTCTTTATAGGCCTCAAGTATCATAGCAAGGGCAGCTGCCGGAAGTCCAAACATCATTATAGGAAAGAACCCAGCCATAAATGCACCGGCATTAGGGTCCCCTGCAAAGAAACGCCACAAATCGCCGTGTTTAACAACTTCCGCACCGGCTTCTATGATGCTAAAATCTCCAAATTGGAACCAAACAAGGTTATTTAAAACATGGTGTAAACCGAGCGGAATAAGCAAACGGTTTGCGACACCGAAGGAAAATAAACCTATATTATTGCTCTTGATAACCCAATTACCGAAATCTGAGATTAAACCTGAAATAGCCGGCCAAGTTATTGAAAATATTAAAGCATAAAAAACAGCAAATAAACCTGTAATTATCGGTACAAAACGCCTCCCGCCGAAAAATGCAAGGAACGGGGGGAGTTTGATTGCTTTATATCTATTGTAAAGCATACCTGCCGTTACACCCATAATAATACCGCCGAGAACGCCCATTTGTAATTTATCGTCAAAAACTTTAAGGCCAGCTGTCATAACAACATAACCTACAAAAGCGGAAAGGGCTGCAGCGCCGTGCTCTTCTTTTGAAAATCCTATTGCAACACCTAAAGCAAAAATAATTGGCAAGTTATCAAATACGGCATTTCCTGCAGCAGCTAAAAATTGAATATTAAGCATATCAGGTTGCCCGAACCTAAGCAATAGCCCTGCAATAGGTAATACAGCAATAGGTAACATTAAAGATTTACCCAAAGCTACAAAAAATGCTGCTAATTTTGTAAAAAATATTTTCATTATAAATCAAACTCCTTTTTTATCAAAGCCCTTACCTCGCCCACACTTCTACAATTTAAAGCTTTGTTGGCTACTTCTTCACATTTTTTACTGTCTAAATTACGGATTAAAGCTTTTATATCTGCGATAGTACTTGGCACTACGCTTAATGCCCTTATTCCAAGCCCTATAAGTAAAATTGCACCTGCCGCTTCACTCGCTACTGCACCGCAAACACCTACGGGTTTGTTTTGGCTTTTCGCACTTTCAACAATATTTTTTACCATTATAAGTACAGCAGGATTTAAACTGTCTGAAAGGAAATTTAATGTTGGATGTGCCCTGTCTAAAGCCAAAGTATACTGTGTTAAGTCATTAGTTCCTATTGAGAAGAAATCAACTTCTTTTGCGAAATCCTTTGCCATTATTGCCGCGGCAGGTACTTCTACCATTATACCTACTGATACTTTATCAATTCCAAGTTTTTTCTGTTCTTCTTTTATTATGCGTATGGCTGTTGTAACTTCCTCAATAAAAGTTACCATAGGGAGCATTATTTTTGCTATTCCGTAAGGGCGTACACGCATTATGGCGCGGAGTTGCGTTTTGAAAAGTTCAATATTAGCAAAAGAAGTCCTGATACCGCGCCTGCCTAAAATCGGGTTATCTTCTTCTATTTGTGGGATAAACGGTATAGGTTTATCAGCCCCTACATCTAAAGTGCGTATTATTACAGGGTGCCCTTTTTGGGAATCGGCAATTTTTTGGTAAATTTCGTATTGTTCTTGTTCTGTGGGTGCTTTTTTGGAATTGGCGAATAAAAATTCAGTTCTTACAAGGCCGATTCCTTGCGCCCCTTGTTCAGCACTTTGTTTGGCTTGTTCTAATGTGCCGATATTACCGGTAACGGTAATTTCAACACCGTCTTTAGTTTTTGCGGCCTCAAAGGCGTGGCGTAAATTTTCTTTACGGTTTATTTTAATTTCTTCTGCTTTCTTTTTTACTTCACTTATATTTGCGGGGTTTACAGTAACAATTCCCAATTTAGAATCTAAAATAATATCTTTACCGTTTGGTATTTCAAGTACGGCTTGCCCTGCGCCGATAATTGTAGGTAATCCCAAAGTTTTTAGCATAATTGATACATGGGATAAAACAGATCCTTCTGCCATAATTACGCCTGTTACATGCTCATTTAGTTCTTTTAAATGATGGGACAATAGTTCCTTAACTATTATTATTGTATCTTCTTTAAATTCCGGTAAGCCGTAACTTTTACCTGTCAAATCGGTAAGCATACGGGCTTCAAGGTCAATAAAATCAGCTATACGCGAACGCAGTATTTCATTTCCGGTATTTTTTAGGACTTCAACTGCCCTTCTTACTGCGCTTGAAAATGCAAATGCGGCACTGAATCCTTTAGCGATTGTTTGTTCTGTCTCTTTGATTAAAAACGGGTCTTCCAAAATTGTGATATGGGCAAGCAATATTTCTTCCCTGTCTTTTTGGCCGTATATGGCATGGCGTTCTTTATCTAATGCACTTTTTACCCTTTTTAGAGAACCTCTAAACTTCTCAAGTTCTTCTGCCGGTGTTAAGGAAGACTTTTCTTCAACCTTAAATTGGGATTCATTAACTACAAAAGATTTCCCTATACTTAACCCGTCAAGAATACCTATACCTTTAATTTTTAATTCACCTTTATCAGTTACTTCTACGGGTGTATTTAAAGGGTTTTCCTTAATTACATTATCTTTAAGTTCTTTTAAGATAAAATGTTGAATTTGAATAGCGGCTTGTTGTGCATTATCTCCAAAAGTATTAATTTGTATTTTGTCGCCGTATTCAATAGATAGGCCCATAATTTCTACGATACTTTTTGCATCGGCTTGTTTTTGATCTTTCAATATAAATATATCGGTATTTTTAAAACTTTGTGCTAAAGAGGCAACTTCCCCAGCCGGCCTTGCATGCAAACCTGTTTTATTTGTAACGGCAAATTCTTCCGTTAAAAACATTTGATTGGTTTTAGCAGCTTTAGGTTCCGGGCCGTTATCTTGACGGGAAACATCAAGAACTTTTGTTTTGTTGTTTACTACTTTTACATGTTCTTTCTTTAAAGTTACTTCTAAGGGGGAAGCAATAACCATAATAATTAAATTGCTTGGAATATATTTTGCTAAAAATTCCCTGTCAAATTCAATTAATTTTTGGCCTTGTTTTACGGTGTCCCCTTCTTTAACAAGGGCTTTGAAGTTCTGCCCCTTTAAAGATACGGAATCAACCCCGATATGTATTAAAATTTCAAAACCGTCTTTTTCAAGCACTATGGCGTGCAAACATTTATGTAAATTTTTAACGGTAGCATTAATAGGGGATGATATAAAATTTTCTTCCGGTTCGAAGGCGATACCGTCGCCTAACATTTTTTGTGCAAAAGCCTCATCCGGTACTTTGGAAATGTCAACTGCTTTCCCTTTAACAGGGGCGTATAAACTTAAAGTTTTTAGGGTCATAATACCTCTATATAATGTAACATTTATTTGAGCCTTTGTAAAGAATATTTTATCTAAATTTTTAATTTAAACTTTTGATTTTAAGTTCAAGCACTTTTTGAGAAGGTATAAAAGGCTCAATTTGGTTTAAATTTAGGTTTTTTATTACTATATCAAAAGCTTCTTCGTGCGGAATACCTTGCATAATGCGGTTTTGTTTATTTAAGTAAAATTTTGCACTTTCAAGCAAGGCTTCCTTCGGAAGTAGGCCGATAATCTCGCTACCCGTAACTTGAATATTAAATTTGCCTGCTAAATTTTTACAAGTTTCATACACCAAATAAAGCGGTGCTTTTTTATAATCTTCAATATTAATTGATACCTGGCAACAATTATATTCCTGAATATACCAACCAAGTGTTTTTATACCTGTTACTCGTGCGCGCAATTCTTTGGCAAGTGCTTTTGCTGCCGTTAAATCTTTAGTGTTTAGGTTAATATTATAGGCAATTAAAAAGTTCCTAGCGCCGATACACAAGGCACCTGTTTTTGCAACTTTATCATCATAATTTTTAGGGCCAAAATCAGGCGGAAATTCAGCCATTTTTGCAGGTAAAATTTCATAGCCGCCTTTCCTTAAAAAACTTAATTTATTGTAAGCCGTATTAATTGCCGCAGCCCCGTATAAATAGACGGGGATTCCTAAAATCTGCCCTGTTTCGCGTGCGGTATTTTTTGCAATTTCGGCACATTCTTCAAGTGTGGTTTTTTTATAAGGTATAAAAGGGCAGACATCAACGCACCCTATACGAGGATGCACGCCTTTATGTCGGCGCATATCTATAAGTTCGGCACTTTTTTTAATTAGCTTTAAAGCGGCATCTTTAGCCGTTTCCAACGGGGCAATAAAAGTTATGACGGTCCTATTTGCACTTTTACCCATCTCACAACCTAAAATTTCTACACCGCTGACTGAAGAAAGTTCTTTAAGTATTTGTTCTATTTTACTTTTATCATTACCTTCGCTGATATTAGGTACACATTCTATTAAACGCATATTAATTGAACCAGGGGTAATATCTGTCCCTATACGTAGTATACATGATGGCTGATGCGGCAATTAAAGCATCAGGTGGGATAGCTTGCGGTTTGTTTATATCAATTTCAAAATCTGTTTTTATACTGCGTAAAGAGGTAATTTGCCCTTGGCTTTCATTATTACCCTCTATGATATAATTTGAACGGAAAGTTCCTCCGAAATGCCCAAACAATTTACGCGCTAAAGATTTGATTAAAGATTTTTCTTTTATTACGGCAAGTTGTTTATCATTATCAAATAATACCCAATGTCTTTTTAGGAAGAATTTTGGTGTTTCCAAACTAAAAACTACGGTATAAGCATTAGTTAAAACCAAATAAGAATATTTTAAAAGCCCTTTCCTGCGGCGTATTATTTTAAACATAACAGTGCCTTTATCGGTATAAACAAAGATAGGTGCAGGGAAGATTATATCAAGTATTAAACCCGCGGCCATAAAAATAATACTCAAAATAACAAACAAATAAGATAAAGATGAAGCCGTATTAAGCAAAATATTTCCTTGTATCGGCATTGATTTGAGTACAAAATGCACCAGCATAAATAATATTGCGCCGTAAAAACCATATTCTTTTAAAAAACTGCTCCAACGCTGATATGTGATAATAAAATTATGGCCTTGGCTGTCGTATACTTTCAAAAACATATCCGGGGATCCGTACAGGCGGTTACCTCTTATCGGGTAAAAAGATTTAGGGTTTGTAGGTATTCTATTTGGTATTTGGGAGAAGCAGGAATTAAACGCAAAAAAAGCAATCGCAATAAACACATAAAATATTATTAAAAGCATAGTTATTGTAACTTTTTTTGACGGATTATTTGCCTTTATTTTTTCCGTTTTAAAATTTTCTTTATTAGCAAAAGTTGTGGCAAGGGGTTGCCTTTCACTTTCCTTAATTTCCGGTACGATTATTGATTCTTCAATTAGCGGTGGTTCTTCGGTAAGTATAGGGAGATCTTCTATTTCTTTTGGTTTTGGCTCTATGATGGGAATTATATTCCTTTCCGTTTCCAAATAAGTTAAGCCGGAAATTTCAACTTTATAACCCTTTGAGTCCGCTAAAAAATAACCTTCGGTATAATCATTACCGTTTATTTTATAACTAAAGTAAAGCATTGGGTCCAAAGTGGAAAATTCTGTTTTTTTAATTTCTTCGCCGGAATAAGTATTTTTTATAATTTCTGCTTTTTGTTTTTTTAATTGTTTTACTCTTTTTGTGATAGTATTTTCAAGGCACTTTAAAGTATTGCATTGCTTTAATGCTGAAAATATAATTTGGCTGTCTTTATTTTTTAATTTAAGGACTTCGTCTTTTACTATTTCGCTTTTTTGCCATTTATTCGGTAATGGTATGCTAAAGCTATTGTCTTTAGATGCAAAAGAAGCCGCTAAACAAGATAAATTTAACAGGCACAAAAAAAATATGAGGTTTAATTTTCGCATATAATCATTATATAAAATTATGCGTTTAAGGGGTATATTAACGGTTTAAGTTTTATTTTTTCAATTTTGGTATAATTATAGTGTACGGTTGTTTTGTACAATTTTTATTCTATTTTTGGGATTCTTTTTAAGAAAAGGAACCGTCTTTATGAGTTTTCATAAAGACCTTACGCAAGCTCAAAATAGTTCGTATAGGTATAAAATAAAGGGCATAATTACCCCTTTGTTTTATGCCAAACACTCTCTTTAGAGAGTTACGGCTGTTTTTATTTTATGGGTTTGCGTAAGCATAAGATAATTATGGCCGTTTTCATTGGAAAACACAAAACTTTAATAATTATTTGCCTACTGTTTTTTATTAGTCCTTTATTTGCAAAACCGACGCAAGATTTTTATAATGTCAAAATAATTTCAGTTTACGACGGCGATACTTTTAAAGTTTCTTTACCTTGCCAAATTCCTATATTTTGTGAAAGCATATCTGTACGCGTAAAAAATATTGATGCA
>JAZOVE010000006.1:0-1032 GCA_045658545.1 Elusimicrobiaceae bacterium | reverse complement strand
TTCCCCACTGCTGCCTCCCGTAGGAGTCTGGGCCGTGTCTCAGTCCCAATGTGGCCGATCAACCTCTCAGTTCGGCTACTGATCGTCGACTTGGTGAGCCGTTACCTCACCAACTATCTAATCAGACGCGAGTCCATCCTTAAGCGATAAATCTTTGATATCTTTATCATGCGATAAAAATATGTTATGCGGTATTAGCACACCTTTCGGTGTGTTATCCCCCTCTTAAGGGCAGGTTACTCACGCGTTACTCACCCGTCCGCCGCTATCCTTTACAAAATTCATCCCGAAGGAATCATTTCGTAAATTCCCGCTCGACTTGCATGTGTTAGGCACGCCGCCAGCGTTCGTCCTGAGCCAGGATCAAACTCTCTAAAAAAATATTTAAGTCCCTTAGGACTTTAAGTTCTTAAGAAAGTTCATTAGCTCATTAAAACAACTAACGAAATTTACTAAAAGTTTAAAGTACATTTAAGCATTAACATTAAGCTTTTACTCAAAGTACATTCTCATTCAAATTAACGAGAACCTCATTACTTTTTATATGCTGTTCATTTTTCAAAGACCAAGTGTCATCCTGCTTTTCAAGGTGTACCCTCTCGCAAGCGACTTGTATATGATACCACAACAATTTAAGTTTGTCAACACTTTTTTGCGAAAAATTTTAAAAAATTTTTTTGTTGTGTAATTTGGCATATTCATCCATGACTGCCTTCTCAAAAATACGTTTAAAAGCTACAAATTTTGTTTCGTTTTCGCCCACGGCAGTTACAAGAACGGTATAGAATTTCATACGCAGTCCGCCATATATATCGGTAAAAATCTGATCTCCAACCAAACAAATTTCATTTGCAGGCAGTCCGAATTCATTTTTTATCCTTTTAAGGTTCTTTTTAAAGGGTTTCCAGGCTCTTGGTATATACGTGTACCCCAAGTCTTTGGAAAATGCTTCTACACGTTCTTTATGATTATTTGACACAATTGCAATTTTTATACCCATGCTTTCAAGAAATTTGAAATAATCCAAAATTT
>JAZOVE010000005.1:0-10762 GCA_045658545.1 Elusimicrobiaceae bacterium | reverse complement strand
GTATATTCGCCTGTTCCCATACCGAGTTCTTTCATGCTGGAAATTTGACGTAAACCTTCGCGCGATTCTATGCGCTCTTTTAAATCGTGTCCTTCATGCTCCGGCAAGGACCATATTTGGTCTAAAGATGCTTGGTCTACGGCAACGATATTTGTAGATGCTAAAATGCCGATATCGTGTGCTTTTGGTTCTGCGGCTGAAGTTCCTGCGCAATCACAATCAACAGACATACGGCGCAAAACATTGATATATACGATTTTATCGCCGAAATGGTCCACCGTTGCTTTGGCTGATTCTGCCATACGCTCTTGGAAGATCCCACCTGTATAACCCCATTGATTATCGCCTTTTTGATGTATCATCTTTTTACCGATTTTACCATCTGCCATACCAATAGCAATATTTTTCATACTGCCCCCATAACCGCCCATAGTATGACCCTTAAAATGTGTAAGCACTACAAGTGAATCATAGTTAAGAATATGGCCGCCCATAGACATTTCTTTAAAATGTTTGCCGCCTTTTACAGGCAACATAACTGTACCTCCTTCATCTAATATATCAACTTCGGTAAAAGTCCAGCCGTTTATTTTTAAAGTTTCCCTATGGCCTTTGGTAGTTTGGCGAGGGGAACTATAAAAAACATTTGTTTCCACAAGGCGGCTGTTAGGGATATGTTCCCAAAGTGCTTTTACCATCGGAACAGGTAAAATATTGGGGCCATGCGGTTCGCCTGTATGAAATTTAATGGCTACTTTACCGTCAATATTTTGGGAAATCTTATCATATATTTTGACAAGGCCTTCCGGACTGATGTCTTTTGTAAAATAAACGATAGGTTTATCTTGGGATACAGCTTCAACTTTATTTACTTCCTTTTGTGCGCTACTACAGGCACAGAAAACTACTGATGCAACAATTACACTGATTATTTTTTTCATTATTTATCTCCTTTTATAAAATTTGTAAATGTTATAGGCTCATAAGTCGGTTTATTAATTCCGTTTTGTTTGCCAAGTTCAATACATTTTAAAAGCCAGGCCATATTTTCGCCAAGAGTGCGCATAGTTTGCAATCCTTCTAAATCTTTGCGGACATCTTCGGGCGTAAAACCATGAACCATATTCCAATATTGCGAACCTACTACCTGCATATTGCTAATTGTAAAATATTTGTTTAATCTGTCAAAAGAAGCCGTTGCCCCGCCCCTTCGGCAAGATACCACCGCAGCGGCAAGTTTACCGGCCATTTTACCGGAATTGGCAAAGAATAAACGATCACAAAAAGAACAAAGTTGCCCGCTAGGCCCTGCATAATAAACAGGGGAGCCAAGAACAATAGCATCAAAAGTATCAATTCTTGAGCCAATTTCATTTACTCCGTCTTCATAGATACATTTACCATTTTCTTTGCATTTGCCACAGGCAACACATCCGGCAATAGGTTTTACACCTATATGGAAAATTTCCGTTTCAATATTATATTTATTTAAGGTTTTTGCAATTTCGCTTAAAGCCGTAAAAGTGCAACCTTCTTTATGGGGACTTCCGTTAATCAGTAATACTTTCATAAATCTCCTTTTATAAATTATTTATCCAATGAATAATTTTATTATGAACTTCGGTATTATATTTTGCACTTACATTATTAAAGTTTGCATAAGTACCGATTGGGGCATTTTTTGCTTCATTTTTAAAATCTTGTAAAAATGTGCCAGGATTACTGCCTTGAGTGGAAAAAGGTATAACCTTTTTGCCTTTAAAATCCATTTGCCCTAAGAAAGAATAAAGCGGTGTTGCCATTGTATACCACCAAACAGGCCCGCCGACAAAGATAGTATCATAACTATCAATATTTGGCATTTGACCTTTTAATTTAGGGTAAGTCTTTTCCTTTAAATTCTTTTTAACACGAGCATAAAAAGCAGGAGAAGATTTAAAATCTTCTTCTGTTTCAATGCGGTAAACATCGCCCTTTGTTAAGGAGGCAATTTGCTCTGCAATATCTTGGGTATGGCCCGTCCAAGAATAATAAATTACAAGCACTTTGCCTAAATTTGCTTTATAATCCTCTGTCTGATTAAACTTTGATAATTCTTTTTTGTTTTTATAAGCAACCCTTAAATTATGTATTATTGCTATTAGCGCACCTATAAAAGCAAGAATTATAAGTATAATAATTATCTTCTTTAACATTATAACCTCCTAAAATTTAAGTTCCTTACTTTTTGATTTTAATGCTTTGTCATAGACGGAAATTTTATAATCTAAACGCTTAATTGTATCTTGTAGTTCCGTTAAATGTTTTTTAAGTTTTTCCCGTTCCGTTGCAAGTAAATCTCTGCGTGCATTAAGGGTTCTTTTGCCTTTACTGAACAGGTCAAAATATTTTTTTAACACTTCTATGGAAAGTCCTGCACTGCGCATACATTTAACAAACATTATTTGCTTGCAGTCTTCTTCCTTATAATCGCGAAGCCCACCGGCAGTGCGGTTTACAAAAGATAGCAAACCCACTTTTTCATAATATCTTAAAGTATCAGCTGAAATGTTATATTTTTTACTAACTTCGGAAATGGTCATAAAAACCTCCTACATAAATTGTAGCAGTTGGAGTATACTCCAAGTCAAGCAGTATTTTACTGTATTATGAGAAACAAAAACTAGCAGAAATTATAGTGTCCAAAACTTATACATGTGGACACTATATCTATAAAAAACCGCCCTTGTAATTAAGCAAAGGCGGCTTTTATATTACACTCTTTTTTAAATAACTATTGCTTTTATTTTGCTATATTATTTGAATTGTTATTTAATCAAAATATTTGCAATTTCACGGCTAAGGTCGGATAATAATTGACTATATCCAAGGGCTAAATCGTCGTAAGTTTTGCCGATTTTGACGGTCTTTACAAACTTTTGATTTATTATTGTTTTGCCTTTCTTGTCTTTAATGGTAAACCACGCAACAAGTTCTGCTTTATCTTCTAAAACAGCATTTATTTTGACAATTTCAACAGAAACCGTATAGTCAAAATCTTCCCCTTTTGATTGGTTCATTTTGATTTTGGCGGCGGGGAGAAATGTGCTTAAATTTTCTGTTACCACGCGCGTTGCCAAAAAGGAAGGGGATTCAACCCACCTATGATATTCCGATATATTTATTTGTACGGTATCTTTAAGTTGCGTAACCATTTGCGGACGGTCCACATATTTCGGAAGTTGAACGCGATTAACACCCACAAAAGTATTGTAGTCAGTTGAAATCACTTCCGTAGCAATAGCATCTTGTGTGTAAAACCTAGATTGTTTACTGGTACCGAACAAACAACCGCCTAGTAATAAACAAGGAATGATAATTTTAATAAGTTTCATTTTTTTCTCCTTTTTTGCCTTTAATTAAAGATTCGGGATGTCTTTCCAAATAATCTGTCAAATTTTCAACTGATTTAGCCGCGTCTGAAACATTACTTAAAGATTCATTTAAATTACTCATTGTTTCTCCGGTACTTTGGGCTATTTTTGCTAAACTTTCATCTAAATTTTCCGCGCTTTTTGTTAAGGAGGGCAATAAGACAGGTAATTCTTTGCTTAATACATCTGTTACCGCGTTAATTTTATCAAGAGTTTCTTGAATTCTGATTTTATTTAACCCACGGACAAGTTCTTCCCTCTGAGATAAAACCGTAGGAATTTGTGGGATATTATCCTTTTTTGGGCTATCAAACATTACAATTTCCGTACCAGGCAACATAACCAAATCAATTCTAAGTTGCCCCGTTAAATAACTTTGGGATGCCAAGCGCGCCCTAAGCCCCTCTTTGATCATAATACTCAAAAAATCAAGATCATCTTTTTGTTTTTTCCACAATTTCTCCCAGAGGGAACCCTCACTGATAACATCTGTTTCTTTAAAGCGGACATAAACCGCCACATGAAAGTCCAAATCATCTTTATTGGTCACTAATACTATGCGCGTAACTTTGCCGATCTCCACCCCTCGAAATATAACGGGGGCACCTTCTGATAAACCCGGTAATGATTCGTCAAAATACATTACGGCCAAATCTTTGTTATCTGATTGTATTTTATTAAAAACAGATTTCCCGATTAGCGCTAAAAACAACGCAAAACCTATAATTAGAAATAGGCCGACAACTTTTTTATTTGGTTCTTTTTTCATGTTTAACTCCTCTTGTTAAAAATTCAAAAACTTGTTCATTGGGCGGGTTTTTCAACAGTTCGTTTGGATTCCCTTTTGCCGATATGGTCTTAACGGTCTTATCAAGGAAAATACTGTTTTTACCAATAGCAAAAATAGAAGGCAATTCATGTGTTACGACAATAATAGTTGTACCCAATGTTTTATTAACTTCCAATATTAAATCATCTAAATTTCTGGAACTGACGGGATCCAATCCGGCTGACGGTTCATCAAAATAAACTATCTCAGGGTCTAATGCAAGTGCCCGCGCAAGCCCTGCGCGTTTACGCATACCGCCGCTAATTTCGGAAGGATAATAATTCTCATACCCCGATAAACCAACTAACGCTAATTTAAACGATACAATTTGGTCGATTTTATTTTGAGGATGTTTGGTATATTGTTGTAAAGGAAGCGCAACATTTTCTGCCAAAGTCATAGAACTGAATAAGGCGCCGCTTTGATACAAAATACCGCTATGTTTCATTATTTCCAATTTTTCTCGTTTACGGGCTTTTATAAAATCTATATTCCGTATCCAAATTTCCCCAGATTGCGCCGGAATAAGGCCTGTTAAGGTGCGCAATAAAGTACTTTTACCGCAACCGGAACCGCCCATAATGATAAAAATATCACCCTTAGGAATATCAAAGGACAGATTACGCATAATTATTTTATTATCATAACCGATGCTTAAATTTTCTGCACGAATAATATAATCTTGTTTCATCATATTCCCAATACTTGAAAGAGGGCTGTAAGTAAACCCGTCATAACAATCATCCAAACAATAGCATATACTACCGCATTGGTAGTGGCAGTTCCAACGCTGTCAGCATTACGGCCGCAATTTACACCGAAATAGCAACCGCACAAAGCAATTATAAACCCAAAAACAATACCGTGGAAAACACCCACCAAAAAATTCTTTATAAAAAAAGAATTAACAGCATATTTAACATATTCTGCCAACGGAATATCCCAAAATAACACACATACAAAACATCCGCCTAAAATACCCATAAAATCCGAGAGCAAAATTAAAATGGGCATAGAAATAATCAAGGCGTTCATACGCGGTAAAACCAAAAAATCTGTCCGAGAAATACCCATAGTTTGCAAGGCGTCTAATTCTTCATTAACCTGCATAGTACCGATAGTGGCTGCATAAGAGGCCCCTGTTCTGCCGGCCATAATAACACCGGTCATAATTGCACCCATAATACGCGTCATGCCGATAGTAACCAAACTTGCCACATAAATTTGTGCCCCAAAAGTTTTAAGTTGTATAGCACCTACGAAAGCCAAAATAAGCCCAACCATAAAACTGATTAAGGAAACAATTAGAATAGATTTTGGGCCACAATCTGATAAAATCATCCAAAAATCTTTACTGCGATATACGGCTTTACCTACCAGTTGCCTGCCCCAAGAAGAAATGCTGTCTAAAATAAAAATACCGCCTTTTTTAAAAGAACGGCAAAAGCGAATTCCCATATCCCCGATATATTCTAAAAAGGGGAGTTTAGACGGTAAATTTTCTTCTTCTTTGTACGGTGTTTGAAAGGCCAAATGCAGTAATTGCTCCATTCCCTGTGGCAGATTTAAATAGGTAATATTATTTTTAGAGATATGTTTTAATAAATTAAAAAGGGTAATGACAAAATCTGTATTCCAAGATGTAATATCTGCACCGACTATTTGTATTTTTTTATTGGATAAAGTTTCGGCAGGCATATCTAAGTGTTCTCTTCCGTCAAGAACACCTTTTAAATTAATGGTTACCACTTCGCCTTTTGTTTCAAATTTAACCATACATATATTATAGTAAAATTAGAGGAGCAAGTTGTATATTTGTAGGTAAAATTATTTTAAAAACCGCCCTCGCGGTTAAGCAAGAGCGGTGTAGATTTAGTTATTAATTATAACTTAATAATCTTTTTTTGTTCTATGTTAAGGCACCCTTCGGGGCAGTGCGTGGAGCAGTAAATTGTTGGGTTATTTTTGCAGAACTCACGCACACGGGTTAAGGTCTCGCGTGCTTTTTCTTTATCTTCAAATATAATTGATAGCTCATCTTCATACAAAGCCGCGTCGGTATAAGTTACATCACCGTGGAACATATAATAAACATCCCCGTCTTGCAAGATTGATATGGAATTGCCTTTTGTGTGGCCTTCCGCACGAATCATAACAAGAGTATCTGTAATGCGCTGGCTTTCCGGAAAGTTCTTATAAGGGCCGTCGGTAAAGTTTACACGCACAATGTTGTCGCCTTCTAATTTCATATTGTCCGCTTCTGTTTGGGAAATATAAATTTTGGCATTTGGAAACATTGCCAGTTCCCCTGTATGATCGGGGTGTTTATGGGTTACAACGATTTTGGTAATATCTTCCGGTTTATATCCGGTTTTTTCAAGGGCTTCTTTAAAAGTAGCAACTTGTTTACCCATCCACAGTGATGCACCTGCTTTTGCGGGAATATCAGGCATTTTACTCGGCAAACCGGTATCAGATAAAATTACATCTTTACCGTCGTCAATTAAAAAGTTTTGCAAACTTGAAGGATAAAGCACCGTCGGCGCGCATTTTTCTTTTTCACGCGTACCGCCGAAAGCGAAGGTCTGTGTCATATAACCGCATTCATAAAATTTTAATGGAATAATTTTCATAATTTCTCCTTTTTTAAAAAATCTTCTTGCTATTATTTTACTATATTAGGGGATATAAAAACCTCCTAATATTTAGCCGAGCCATTTTGTGTTTATTTGGAAAATTCTTCCCTTGACTTTAATACTTTTTCTAATTGTTGTTTGGAAATTGTTTTAGGCAAAAACGTCAGAACAGGCACAGTATGGCTTGCTCCGTCTTTGCTCTCATATGTAAAAACTCCCACATATGTAGAACAGAATTCACTAGGCGGAGTTAGAATCTTTTTATCAAAATATAACTCTTCCTCTTGTTTCGGGTATACAAAAATCTTACTATTAATAGTGCTACATGTGCTGTAACTTGTGACTTCACATCCACTTGCTAAAACAAAGTCTGATAATACTTGAAATATTTCATAGGAATTATATTCGTTTTCGCAGTACGGATTTTTTACAAATAAACCCAAATTTAAAAACCTGTCTATTTCTTCATCAGTATAACCGTATTGGCTTGCTGTCCCAAATGTTATGATATCAGATGAATCAATATCCCTATCAACATATTTTAGGAGATTTTTAATTTCCGCCTTTTCTCCTAATCCTTTTAATTCGGCTAGAGCTTTTTTTTCTTCTTCAGTTAGTGTCGTATTTTTTTCTTTTTCCTGTAAATTCTTTATTGTAGTTTTAACATCTTTATGAATTTGGTACAAACTAGGGCGTTGTGTAGTAGCACAAGCACACAATATTAAAGAAATAAATATTATAATAAATAATTTTTTCATAAAAACTCCCATTGTAAAAATATATTCTATTTTTATTTTACTATATTATGAGATAGAAAAACTTTAATTATATTCATATTTATTTATACTGGGACTTATACATCTATTATAGAGTATATTTTTATTGTCTCCTTATTATGTATAATAGAAGTTGAGCAGAAACTAAAACAAAAAAACAACTGAAAATTTAATTAAGGATGGTGTTAACCCATGAAAAAACAAAAATTACTTATTTTATGTGCTATTTTATGTGCCGGTATTTTGTGTGCTTGTACAAACTCAAAATTTATTATAGATAAAAATGCAGATAAATATTCAAATGTTCAGAAATATTCGGAAAGAGACCATTTTTTCTTCTGGGGTATGGGTAAGAAACACGAGCATGACTTTTCAAAAATTTGCCCAAACGGAAAAATTGTTAAGATGACAACCAATAATGATTGGATTGACGAAACTCTGGTATCTTTAACTATGGGCATTTATTATACAAGAACATTTACGGTTTATTGCGCAGCCGATCTGATTACCGACTAGATTGTTATGCGTTTATTTCAACACCATCAAGATTTTTGCCGTTAGTTTTTGGCGCTTTTAAAGCTTTTATATCGGTATAAAATTCAATTATAAGTACGATTTGCCAGAACAGAAATATTATAGTTACCAAATCATCACACATACGGCTTTCAACTAAATCTATAAGCGCAAAAATATAGCATTGTTCCGTCGTGACAAAAAGCATTGCTGTTTCCCACGCAAACATAGAAAACCTTTTATCCATAATCGGAATTAAATTATTATTTTTATCATAAACAATATTATGAATACGTTTTGTTTTGTAGGAAAAATATTTAATTATAAATACGAAAGCGAAAATAAATATTTGTAATGCAAGGTTCGCCCAAAGCCACTTTTTTTCACAGATACTGTTTGGTATACCGGAAAAATCATAATCATACTTAATCATATCGGGTATAGAATCCCAACATATATAAAAAACTACTATTTCCACGATAAGAACAGTAAAAGTTAAGACGATAGACAAGTCCGTTCTAAACCTTATTCCTTTTAATGTTCTGCCGGACAAAAGCATTTTTATTAATTGTATAAATGAGGTCACATTTACTCCTATTCAACGGAAATACATTCCATACTTAATCTGCAAGGTCTACATCAGGTGTGATTTGGACTAAATAATCAGGGTATTTCGCTTGCACTTTTTGCGTTAATATTTTTATTGCTTCTTTATGTTCTATATCAAAGCTAAGCACGACATCAAACTGCATTTTTTTCTTAACGGTATCAATATAAAACCCATGCATTTGAAGCGCCCAATCGTGGGAAAGTGTAATTTGCTGTACGGTATTGCGGATGTGTGAAATTTCTTCATCACCCGTATTATAGGCGTATACACCGACACCCGTTAAAATAATACCTGTTTTATGGAAAACTTCATTTTCTATTTTGCGGGTTAATTCATCAACTTGCGCGACGGTTAGTGTATCATCCAATTCCACGTGTAAAGACGCATAATTTTTATTGGGGCCGTAATTATTAATCAGTAAATCATATACCCCGTGAACAAGCGGCTCCGCTTGTATAATTTCTTTTACTTTTCTAACTAATTCCGGTTCGGGGCGTTGGCCTAAAATATCATTAAGCGTTTCTTTAAGCATACCGATACCTGCTTTCATAATTACGATAGAAATTACGACACCTACATAGGCCTCCAAAGAAATATTAAACCATAAATAAATTAGTGCCGAAGCAAGAACAGAAGCAGACAATATTGCATCAAAAGACGCGTCCGAACCGGATGCGATAAGTGCGCCAGAGTTAACTTCTTCCCCCTTTGTTTTAACATATTTACCAAGCACAAGCTTGACGATAATAGCCACAACCAAAATGATAATGGTAAGTGTAGAATAATTGGCAGTTTCGGGATCAATAATTTTTTTGATAGATTCTATCAGCGCCGTAATACCTGCATACAAAACAAGTGCAGATACAAACATTGAACTTAAATATTCTATACGGCCATGGCCAAGCGGATGTTTTTTATCCGGCAATTTGCCTGCCAGCTTTGCGCCGATAATTGTAATTACGGAAGATAAGGCATCAGACAAATTGTTTACCGCATCCAAAATGATGGCAATAGAATTAGAAAGTAACCCAACAATTGCCTTAAATGCGGCAAGTAAAATATTTGTTACAATACCTACGATACTTGTTTTTACAATAATTTTTTCTCTGCTTACAGCCAGAGAGCGCATATCTTGTATTTCTTCCATAGTTTCCCCTACTTTTGGCCTTAACAAACAAGGCAAAATCTTATCTTGTACAAAAATATTTTACTATATTATGAGAAATAAAAAACCGCCGTTGCGGTTAAGCAAAGGCGGTTCTTTTTTGTCTTAATAATTTTATTCTACCCAAAATACGCGGTTATCTTTGCGTGGGGCAGCAGCGGGCATATCGCCGTCAATATAGCCGACGGCACAATGGCCAATACCTTCCCACTCCCCTTTAACGCCTAAATCGGTAAGAAGTTCCTTCCATGTATCTTGTTCAAATTCTTCTTTGGCCCTGTGTATCCAAATACTGCCAAGACCAAGAGAGTGCGCGGCTAACATCATATTTCCCATAACCAAACTGCCGTCATACCTACTTGTTACCCAATTTTTATCTGCAAGAACAACTAACACCGCAGGTGCGCCGTAAAAAGGGTCAAACCCATCCTGCCAACCGCCGATTTTGCAATTTGCTTTAGAAAGTTTATCTCGCAATTCTTTATTTGTGATAGCAAGAATAATGGCCGCTTGTTGATTCTTTCCGCTTGCGGCATATAAGCCCGCTTCCACAATTTGTGCCAAGTCTTCTTTTTTTGGCATTACCGCTTTAAACTTGCGTATACTGCGGCGTTCCTTCATTGCTTGAATAATTTTGTTCATATTATTCCCCCCTTATTTTTTATCAATATCAACTAAGGTATATTCGCCTGTTCCCATACCGAGTTCTTTCATGCTGGAAATTTGACGTAAACCTTCGCGCGATTCTATGCGCTCTTTTAAATCGTGTCCTTCATGCTCCGGCAAGGACCATATTTGGTCTAAAGATGCTTGGTCTACG
>JAZOVE010000004.1:0-30600 GCA_045658545.1 Elusimicrobiaceae bacterium | reverse complement strand
AAGAATTGCGAGCGGGATAAATATTTCCGCCTACTTTGCGAAGTAAAAAAGGAAGAAACAGACCTTTCATTTTTCTTGCTTAAAAACAATTTAGCATATCAGTATTTCGGCAAAACAAGACAAAAAACAAATTGGTGTATTGACTAATAAAAAACCCCCGCTGGCATTTGCTAACGGGGGTTCTGTTGATAAATAACTTATTCAGGTTTTGTAATACGGCGTGTAATGGTTTTCTTTTGCACGCAAAGGATTGTGTCCCCTGCTTTTGTACCTCTAAAACCCTCAATCAAGATACCGCATTCATAACCCTTTTCCACTTCTCTGACATCATCTTTGAAGCGTTTTAAACCGCCGATTTTGCCTTTGTGGATTTGTTCACCGCCGCGCATAATTTTAGCATCAAAATTGCGCGTGATTTTGCCTTCTTCCACATAAGAGCCGGCAATAAAACCGGAGCTTAAATCAAACACTTGCCTTACTGTTGCACGCCCGACGACTTCTTCCACAATTTCCGGCTCAAGTAAACCTTCCATTGCGGCCTTCAAGTCCTCAAGTAATTCAAAGATGATATTATAATTGCGGATTTCAATACCTTCCCTTTCCGCTTCTTCCGCAACAGCCGGAATAGTATTGACGTTAAATGAGATTATAACCGCATCACTTGCTTTGGCAAGTAAGAGGTCAGATTCATTAACATCACCGGCGGCGGAGTGTATGATTTTAACTTGCACTTCGTCGTTAGTTAAACCCAAAATAGCATCTTTAATGGCTTCAATAGAACCTTGCACATCTGCTTTCAAGATAATGGCAAGTTCTTTGACTTTTTTACCGTCTGCACTCTTTAAGTTAGTTAAAGAAACATGTTTTTGGTGTTCAATATGTTCCGCTTTATGTGCAAGTTTGCGTTTTTCGGAAATATGTTTGGCTTCCTTATCGCTTTCGGCTACATATAAAGTTTCGCCGACAACGGGTGGTTCGCCGTTAATACCCAAAACTTCAGCCGGAACGCTTGGGCCTGCACTTTGCATACGGTGGCCGTGTTCATCAATCAAAGCGCGCACTCTGCCGTAAGTCGTACCTACGATAAACGGGTCGCCCACTTTTAAAGTACCTTTTTGCACTAAAACGGTGGCAACAACGCCCCTTTTATTATCGCGTTTACTTTCCAAAATTACTCCGACTGCTTTGCGTTTCGGGTTGGCTTTAAGTTCCATCATTTCCGCTTGAATTGATACCATTTCCAAAAGTTTATCGATATTGATACGCTTTTTTGCGGAAATTTCAACAAAGATAGTGTTACCCTGCCATTCTTCGGGGATTAAACCGCGTGTTGCAAGTTCTTGTTTGACTTTATCGGGGTTTGCACCGGGCAAGTCAATTTTATTTACCGCAACAATTATCGGCGCTTTTGCGCTTTGTGCGTGGTTAATAGCCTCAATAGTTTGCGGCATAATACCGTCGGTAGCGGAAACAACCAAAATAACAATATCGGTTGCTTGTGCGCCCCTTGCGCGCATGGCGGTAAAGGCCTCGTGGCCCGGGGTATCTAAGAAGGAAATATAACCGCGTGATGTTTTAACCCTATATGCACCGATATGCTGTGTAATAGCACCGAATTCGCCCGCAACAACATTTGAGTGGCGTATAGCGTCAAGCAAACTTGTCTTACCATGGTCGACGTGGCCCATAATTGTTACAACAGGCGCACGCGGGGCAAGGTCTGCTGGGTTTTCTTCTTCTTGATTTGCGATTTCTTCTTCGGCAAATTCTTGTGTAATTTCTGCTTTAAAGCCGCATTCTGCCAAAACAAGTTCCATCATATCGGATTCAAGTTTTTGGTTGATTGTGGCAAAAATTCCCATACCCATAAGTTTTTTGATAAAGTCATTAATTTTAAAGTCCATCTTTTCGGCAAGTTCTTTGATTGTCGGTTGGCCTAAAATTTTGATGACCTTTTCTTTGGGTTTATCTTCCGTAACAGGTGCTTTTTCCTGCTGTCTTGGCGCAGGCTCTGCCTTAGGGGCAGGTTCTGCCTTTGGGGTTGGTTCAACCCTCGGGGCAGGTTCTGCCTTCGGGGCTGGTTTAGGTTGAGGTTTAACCTCGTGTTTTGGCTCTTTAACTTCGGGCTTAAACTCCTGTTTAACTTCTGCCTTCGGTTCTGGTTTAGCTTCCTGTTTAATTTCTACTGCCGGTTTTACAACTTTTTCTTGTTTAATTTCTTTTTCTTCAACGGTTTTTTTTGCGGCAGTTTTTTTAACTGCCGGCTTTTTGGCTGCCGTTTTTTTTGCGGCAGTTTTCTTAACCGTTGTTTTTTTAGCAGTAGTTTTTTTAGCGGTTGTTTTCTTTTCCGCGTCTTTATTTTGATTCTTCGCTGCTGTCATTTGTTGCCTCCTCACTCGGCTGCTGGGAAGCATTTTCTTTTTCAGCTAAATATTTTTTAGCACCTTCAATAATCTTTTCAGCAGTTTTTTCGCCGACACCTTGAACAGTTGCCAAGTGTTCTACACCTACTGAGGCAATTTTTTCCACAGTAGTGAAACCGGCTTTAATTAAAACTTCGGCGAGTTTTGGGCCAATGCCTTCCACTTCGCTCAAAACATCTTGTTTAAGTTGGGATTCTTCCTGCCCTCTTTGTTTTTGTTGGGATTCGCTCTTTACATCAAGGTCCCATCCGCAAACGCGGCTTGCAAGGCGGATATTTTGCCAATCTTTACCAAGTGCGATTGCAAGTTGGTCATCAGGAACGATAACAAGTGCTTTTTTATTTTCATAATTTTTAACTTTAACGGACAAAACTTTTGCCGGTGAAAGAGCATTAACAATAGTGCTTGAAACATCATCACTATAATTAATAAGGTCAATTTTCTCGCCGGAAAGTTCATTTGTTACTGCGCGGATTCTTATACCCCTCATACCTACGCAAGTGCCGATAGGGTCAATTTTGCTGTCATTACTTTTAACAACAACTTTTGCCCTTGTACCGGGATCTCTGTAAATACCTTTAATTTCAATTATACCTTCTTCAAGTTCGGGGATTTCAACTTCCATTAAACTTTGCAAGAATTCCGGTGCTGTTCTTGAGAGCATAATATATGGTCCTCTTTGTGCTTTATCAAGGCGGTAAGCGGCAGATTTATAGCGGCCTATTGCAGGGTCATTTTTTACATCCATATTGACGAAATCCGTTTGTGTTAAAACGCGCATTATCATTGCTTTAACGCGGCTGCCGTGCATATAGCGTTCTTTTCTTATTTGTTCAGAGTAAGGCAAAAGAGCCTCTGTTTTACCGAGGTCAACAACAATATCTTTATCTGAAAATCTTCTAACTAATCCGGTAACTACTTCGCCTTCGCGCGGTTTAAATTCTTTATATAGATTATCGCGTTCAATGCCGCGTACTTTTTGAATTAAAACCTGTTTTGCGATTTGGGCCGCGATTCTTGAAAATTCTTCAACATCAACGGTAACAATAATTTCTTGACCGATTTTTGCTTTAGGGTTTTCCTTTTTTGCATCTTCTAAAGAAATTTCAACTTCGGGGTTTGAAACTTCATCAACAACCACTAAAGTTTGGTAAGCTTCAATTGTGCCTTCTTCCGGGTCGATTTTAGCGGTAAGCAAAGCTGTTTTACCGAAGTTTTTGCGAAGTGCGGAAATTAAAGCATCTTCGATAGTTTTAATTGTATCTTCGCGGCTGATATTTTTTTCCCTTTCCAAACTTTCAAGGGCCATAAGTAAATCTTTATTTTGCATTTTTTTAATTCTCCTTTATTTTAGAACTCTGTTACAGGGTCCAAATTTGCTTTTTTTACATTGTCATAGGTAAATGTAAATTTATTTGTGCCGTCATCAAGCACGAAATCTTTATCCGTTGCGCTTTCAATTAAGCCGGTAAAACGGCCGCGTTTTTCAAGCGGGGTTTTGAGGTATATACAAGCGCGTTCGCCGACGAATCTTTTAAAATGCTCCGGCTTTTTAAGCACGCGTTTAATACCGGGGGATGAAACTTCCAATATATAAGCGCCCTCAATTAAATCTTCCATAGTTAAAACGGAATCAATTTTTTTAGTTAATATTTCACAGTCATTTAAACTTATACCGCCTTCTTTATCAACAAAGAATTGTAAAAGTTCTTTACTGCCCTGATGTTGGATAATAAGGTCAATAAGTTCATAACCGTCTTGAAGAATTGCTTTTGCGATAGTTTCTTCAATTATATTTTTGCTTTGCATATAACCTCCTGTTTCTAGCAAAAAAGCGGCTTTAAAAGCCGCTTTGCGTGATGTGTTGATAATCTATTTTAACATATTATTGATATGAAGGTCAAATATTAATGAAAATTGGTAAATAAAAACCCCCACTTTGTAAGACTTACAGTTTGTGGGGGTAAATATTTTATTTTGTAGTTTTTTTACTGCTTGTTTGTAGCTTTTTTTGTACCGATGTTTGTTTTGCGGATACAGGTTTAGTCGGCTTAACAACAGAACCAGCAGGACCTTGTCCTGTAGTTCCGTGGATTTTCGTTTTCACTTTAAAGCTACTATTGCCGTTATTGCTACCATTTGTACCGCCATTGCCACCATTTGGAGCAACTACACCACTGCTTTGGTTATATTGGATACAATGAAGATCTGATGGCACGTTTGGGTCGTTAGGATGTAAATAGGTATTGCAAACGTTATAACATGCTTCTGTAGGATCACTCATCGCACAATTAAGCTTGCACACACATTTTACAGACCATGGGTTCGGACCAAGTACACAGCCATTGGTGTAGCAGTTACCCAAGATAGGATCGAGGTTTTGGTCTTTGGGAGTATTAAGCCAACAACAATCTCTGTTAATTTGCCCTCCATTAGCTGCTGATACACTTTCACATGTAACATAGTTACCGTTTCCGTCGCGTACCGGGCAAGTAAGGCACCCTTTGACGCTTCTATTATGCCAACTCGGATACCCGAAGAAGTCGCAAGTTGATTGGGGTAATGGATCGGGGGGCCATGCTGCAAAAGCAATACTACCTAACGAGATTGCTAATGCAAATAATAATATTTTCTTCATACATATATCTCCTTGTCAAGTTACAACACTATAATTATAGCGTATACCATGTGTTTTGTCAATGGGGATTGTTAAGAATTCTTTTTTATTGGTTTTAAAGTAAATTTGCTTGCGCCGGGGATTTTCTTCAATATTTTTTTCAACGCACTATATTTTGCCCTTATTCGGCGGCATAAAAATGTTTTGCGTTTTAAATATTTTTCATCCATACCGCGATATTCACTGTAACAGCGGATGAAATAACACAAATCCCTTTCGCGCCCCATAGATGTATATAAGTTATAGGGGGCTTGGTCTAAAGTTAAGGGTTTATCTTTAAATAAAAATCTGTTGACATCAATTAAAGAAAAGCGGTACTCCCCATTTTCTTTACGGCATAAAATATTGCCGGGGGTATAATCGCGCGGAAAGAGGCCCTTTTCATGTATTTTAGCTGTATATATGGCATAAGCTCTCATAAAGTCAGCACCGAAACATTGGCGCACTTGCTTTGCATTTTCTACCTGTTCGCTTAATAAATATGAATAGCGGATAAGCCCGTTTCTGCGTTCTATAATATAAGCAAAAGGTTTAGGTGTTTCAAAACCGGCTTTTAAGATTTTTTGAGCATTTATAAATGCACTTACGCATTTTGGTGTACGCAAGCCTATTGAATAGAAAATCCTGTTAATTATAGGGGGGATACAAAACTTTTTTATATTAATTTTACGGCCGTTAAAATCTACAATTTTAATTTGGTTACGGGCGGCGTAAATAGTGGTGCCTATATTATCAAAATTTTCGGGTAAATTTTTGAGAAAGTCATTGGTTAACCCGATTTTTGCAATATCGTATATTCTTGTTTTATAAATTTGAAATACGGAACCGTTTTTTCTAATTTCCATAATGTACCTGCCATCTGTATTTATAATTATTTTAACATATTGAGTGCCGCCGGTCAAATGTATTTTATAATTAGCAGACGGTTGCAAAGTCTGCTAAAAAACGGTATAATATAAATACTGCCTTTAAAGGCAAACTATTTGTTGTAATAAAAGGGGTGTGTTGTATGGACCTTACAAATGATATTAAAAAAGAATCAATTTTCCCAAGCCGCTTACCGGCAATTATAATAAGGGATGTTGTGATGTTTCCGGGTATGTCTTTGCCGATTTCGGTTGATAGGAAAAAGTCCGTAATGGCAATAGAACTTGCACTTGGAACGACGGGGAAATATGTTCTCTCCGTCTCCCAAAAAATTGCGGAAATTAATGAGCCTACCGCTGATGATATTTATAAATTCGGTGTGCTTTCGGAGATAACCCAATCTTTAAAAATGCCCGACGGCAGTATGAAAGTTTTTTTGCAAGGTTTATCCCGCGCAAAAATAAATAATTTGGTTATTGATAATGTTGCCAAATGTTGGTTTGCCGAAGTTTCTTACCCGCAAGATGATGCCGCACCCGACGCCGAAATTAAGGCCTTAATGCGCCAAACTTTAGATGCTTTTGAAGAATATGCTATGGCTTCAAAACGTATCGCAATTGAAGGTGTTTCCTTTCTAAGGCAAATTGAAGATCCGTCAAAATTAGCGGATACTATCGCCTCAAACATTATCGTAAAAACTCAGGAAAGGCAAAATATTTTAGAGGCCGTTAATGTCAAAGAACGTCTTGAAAAACTTTTAAGATTACTTGCCAGCGAAGTTGAAATTATTAATTTGGAAGAAAAAATTCATAGCAAAGTCAGACGTCAAATTGATAAATCGCAAAAAGAATATTATTTAAATGAGCAGATGAAAGCGATTCAAAAAGAACTCCGCCAAAAAGACGATTTCCAAAAAGATTTGGATGAATTGCGCGAAAAAGTCAAAAAAAATAATCTCCCGAAACAAGCGGCGGAAATTGCAAATAAAGAAATTGAACGTCTTAGCAAAATGGCGCCCTTTTCACCTGAATCAACTGTTTCAAGAACCTTTTTAGATTGGCTTGTTAATATGCCTTGGAATATTTCAAGCGAAGATATTTTAGATTTAGATAAAGCCAAAGCCGTCTTGGAAGCGGACCACTTCGGGCTTGAAAAAGTTAAAGAGCGCGTTTTGGAATATCTTGCAGTCCGCCAACTTACAAAGAGTTTGCAAGGGCCTGTGCTTTGTTTTGTCGGCCCACCGGGAACGGGTAAAACTTCAATTGCAAAATCAATTGCCTCTGCAATCGGACGCAAATTTATAAGAATGTCCCTTGGCGGCGTGCGTGATGAAAGCGAAATCCGCGGGCATAGGCGCACTTATATCGGCTCAATGCCGGGGCGCATTATTCAAGGTATCAGTAAAGCTAAAACAAATAACCCCGTATTTTTGCTTGATGAAATTGACAAAATGGGTTCCGATTGGCGCGGAGACCCGGCTGCCGCACTCCTTGAACTTTTAGACCCGCAACAAAATAAAGATTTTGTGGACCATTATTTGGATGTTCCTTTTGATGTATCAAAAGTAATGTTTATTACGACGGCAAATTCTCTATCATCAATCCCCACAACTTTGCGCGACCGCTTGGAAGTCATAGAATTTTCCGGCTACACAAATTATGAAAAGCGCGAAATTGCAACAAGATATTTAATCCCGAGGCAATTAAAAGAACATGGTTTAAAGGACGATATTTTAAAAATTGATAATACCGCCCTTGACAGTATTATGCGCGATTATGTACGTGAAGCCGGCGTGCGCCGTATGGAACGCGAGATTGGCACAATCGCTAGAAAAGTCGCAAAAATGTATATTGAAAATAAAAAGTCAGTCAAGGTTACTAAAGAGAATTTGGAAAAATTCTTAGGTATCCCCAAATATACAAATTTTGCGGCGGAAGAAAACGGTGTGGGTATTTCCACAGGTTTGGCGTGGACCTCTGTCGGAGGGGAAACTTTAGCCATTGAAGCAACCTCTTTTAAAGGCAAAGGCCGCCTTATTTTAACCGGTGCACTTGGAAATGTTATGAAGGAAAGTGTCCAAGCCGCTTTGAGTTATGCCCGCGCAAAAGGGTATGGCAAAAATTTTGACTTTGACAAAAACGATATTCATATCCATTTCCCCGAAGGTGCAGTCCCAAAAGACGGCCCGAGTGCCGGTACAGCAATTTGCACAGCTTTAGTCAGTTTAATTACCAATACCCCGGTTAAAAAGGGTATTGCGATGACGGGCGAAATTACCTTAACAGGGCGCGTTTTACCCGTCGGCGGTATTAAGGAAAAGTTTTTGGCCGCCTACCGTGAAAAAATTAACACCATCTTGTACCCCAAAACTAATGAAAAAGATGTTTCCGAAATACCTGAACAGATTAGAAAAGAGTTAAACCTCATCCCCGTAACGCATATGGACGAAGTGGCAAAAGTTGTTTTTGCAAATATTAACTCAAAAGCAGTAAAACAATCTGCAAAAAAGATTGTTAAAAAAGCAGTAAAAAAAGTGGCAAAAAAAGCAGTTAAAAAAACTGTAAAAAAGACTACTAAAAAGAGTAAAAGGAGATAAAAATGATAAAGAAGTTTATTAAAGAATTCAAAGAATTTGCCGTCAAAGGCAATATGATTGATATGGCAGTCGGTATCATAATCGGTGCTGCCTTTTCCGGTGTAGTTAATTCTTTAGTTAAAGATATTATTATGCCGCCGTTTAATTTAATAATGTCAAAAATAAATTTTTCCAATTTATTTTTTACTATAAAAGACGGTGCAAATGTTGCAGGGCCCTATCCTTCTGTTGATGCGGCAAACCAAGCCGGTGCAATTATTTTAAATGTCGGTGCGTTTTTAAACACATTGGTTAGTTTCTTAATCGTTGCTGTTGCGGTTTTTATGTTAATTAAGATGATTAACAAACTCAAAAAAGCACCCGCACCTGCACCTGTTAATACAAAGAAATGTCCTTATTGTTTAAGTGATATACATAAGGATGCAACCCGCTGCCCGAATTGTACTTCAGAAATAAAATAAGGTTGTTCTTATTAGTTTATAAAATCCCCGAGTATAAAACCTCGGGGTTTTTTTATATCATTTTTTTAATATGCGTTTAATTTTACGACGATAAAATTCCACTTGACGTTTTTTTTTTTTTTTCTATAATTTTCATATATGGTGCAAAAACGCCGTATAAACGAAATTAGGGGGGAATACAATGAAAATAAAAAGTGTTGCCAAAGGTTTTACATTAATAGAACTTTTGGTTGTGGTAATGATAATCGGTATACTATCGGCGGTAGCATTACCTATGTACAGGAAAGCAGTGGAAAAGAGCAGAGTTGCAGACGCTTTAACCACTATGCAGGCAGTAGCGAAGAGCGAACATGGTTGGTATCTCACAAACAATGATTATACAAAGGACTTCAGCGACCTTGATATTGACCTTGTTGATGCAAACGGTAATAAAGCAGACAATGCAAGTTTTGCAAATGCTTTATATACCTATGAACTGTTAGATACCGGTATTATCGCAGACAGGAATAATGGCGAATATACATTATATAAAGATTATGAAAGTTCACAAATACTTTGCACTCCCGGAACACATTATATTTGTGAAGACCTTGGTGCATTTACAAAAGTACCTTGCGAAAAAGTGGGTATGGCTTGGGCCAATAAAACCTCTACTTGTTATGTAACTAATGAGGATAGATGTAAAGATCTTTATGGAAACTCCATGTGGAATGAAGATACAACAAACCCGAAAAAAAGTTATTGCGGATATACTAATACCGGTAGTAAAACATTAGATGAAGGTATGATATGCAAGGCAATCGGAAATAGTGGATGCATATATTCAACTGTTAATGCCGGTGGAGTTTGTGTCGCATATTATGGTAGTGGTTGTCAATCAGGATATTTTAATGGAGGAATTTGTATTACAAAGGGAGGAGCAACAAATACTTGTAATATATCAACATTAATTAATGGTGGCATTTGTTATGGTTTTTGTTCCGGTTCATCTGTTTCAGCCGGAGGTATTTGTATGGGTGTTGAAAAAGATTCTTGTAGATTAGCAAGTGTCTATGACGGAGGTATAGCAGTATGTGAAGGGGAAGGCAGTTGTAAATTCGCCGGCTTTTATGGTACCGGTTGTTGTTGTGGCGCTTATTGCAATCCTTCTAAAGCATGTGATCCAGACCGTTGCACAGAAGTTATGAGCAAGTTAGATGGTTTAGAAGCTCTATCAAAAACAATGCCTGCAATTTAACTAGAATATTTTAATAGCGGAGCCGGCATAAAGTCTGATTATCATAAAGATGGCAGTTGCCCAACAAATTGTTAAAATTGTTTGTTAATAAATAAAAAATTCCCCCGCGGTGTAAAAAACAAAAAACCCGCGGGGGTTTTTTAAAGATATTAAAAAATAAAATTTGGCAATATAAAAGAAAAAGTTTTAAATTCCGCTTTCCTCTCTTGCAAATTTCTGCGCGCTTTGCTATTATAGTATTATAGCCGTATTGTCTAATGTTAATTATTTACAGGAGTTTTGATTATGCCCCAAGAAAAAGAAAATAATTTTATGGAAGTTATTAAAGCATTATTTTCCCCTACTAAAGAGGAAAATAAAAATAATGAAAGCGGTGCAATATTTTTGAAACTATTTGAAAATTTGCCCGCTGCTGTTTACGCACGCGACAATAAGGGTAATTTGCTTGTGGCTTCCGAACAAGCAAAAGAAATACTTGGGCTAACAAATTCAAAGAGTGCGAGCGTAATGTCAAAAGAATATATAAAAAAAGACGAAGAACTTGATAAAACCGTCTTAAACAAACAAAAACCCTTTGAAGAAAATATTACTTATATTAATTCAGGTAACCATACCCGTATCGCAACAATTAAGAAAATGCCGCTTGTTTTAAAAGGCAAAAAACCGACAGTAGTTTTAACAATGCTTGCAGATAATACGGAGCGTGCCTCAAAAGAAGCGGAAATTGTAAATTCAAAAGACCTTCTTAAAAGTATTTTAGATAATGCCCCTATGGCAATTTATACGCGCGGTGCTTCCGGCGGTTTAACTTTCTGGAACAAAAAAACTATGGAACTTTTTGAGGATGATGAAGAAACCGTTGCCCGCCCCGGTGCACACCCAATGCAAGATAAAAACGAAGCCGCAAGTTATCAAACACGCGAGGAAGAAATTTTGCGTGAAGGTAAAGTTGTTATCTATCCGCGTGAATCTTATACAACCAGAAACGGGCATAAACTTATGCTCCATATAACAAAAATTCCAATACCGGCTTCAGGTGATACACCGGAATGTGTTTTAACCATTGTTCAAGATATTACCGAAAGTTATTTGCAAGAACAGGAAAATATAAAAAACCAAAATTTAATTCAAACAATTTTAAACAATGCACCGCTTGCTATTTATGCCCGTGATAATGAGGGTAATGTAATTTTTAGAAATAAAAAATCAAGTGAGGTTCATGGTTATAAACTTGGTGATTTGCCGCGCGAAAGCCAAGAACAGGTTGACTTTTATTTACATCGTGAACAAAGCATTTTTAAAGGCAAAAAGGCCGTAGTTTTAGGGGAAGAAGAATATACCGGCAACGATGGTAAAAAACGTATACTCCGCGCTGTAAAGGCCCCTATTTATGACAAAAAAGGTGATCCTTTAATGGTCGTTACAATTACGGAAGATGTTACGGAAAAACATAAACAGGAACTTGAAGTATTGCATACTAAGAACTTTTTAAATGAAATCATTGATAATTTACCTGTTGCTTTATATGCTAAAGATTACGACGGAAAATATATCTTATGGAATAAGAAAAGTGAGGAAATCTTCGGTAAAACCGCAAAAGAAGTTTTGGGTAAAAAACATTATAACGATTCTTTAAACCCTGAGCAAATGGAATTTATCTCCATGCAAGACAGTAAAGTCTTTGATATGCGTAAAGAACTTGATATCCCGCAAGAATTAATTTCAACCCAAAACGGCGGAATTAAAATTATGCATACGGTAAAAATGCCTTTGTTTTATGAAGACGGAAGCCCGCATTGTTTGCTTGCAATCTCAGAAGATATTACCTTAAAAACCAAAATGGAAAAACAGGTTTATGAAGCAAAAACGCAATATTCTTTACTTGTTGAAAATTGCAGGGAAGGTATTTTAATTATTGAACAAGGTAAAATTTCTTTTGCAAACAAAACATTTTTATCTGCTTTAAATTACACTTTGCCTGATGTGGAAAATAAGCCGTTTTTAGATTTCGTTGCCAAAGGTAATAAAACTTTAGCCGAGGAATTTTATGATAAAATAAGCGCACAAACCGCTTCACAAGATTTTATTACTTTAAAATTCCAAGCCAAAAATGAAGATGTGGTAGAATTTGAAACTTCCGGCGTAAGGGCGAAATATTTAGGCAAAAGAATTGTAATTTTATTTTTGAGAAATATTACCAGCGAAATCCGCCAAGAAAGCGAGGGTAAAAAAAATAAAGATACTAAATTTAGATTTGCTTTTGATTCTTTGCCCACCCCGCAAGTAATTTTGCAACAAAACGGGTATATTTATGATATGAACCAAGCCGCACGCCGCTTGCTTGGTTTTACACAAGAAGACAGGCCGCTGTACGGCAGTATTTTTATAACACCCGGTTTCCCTTTGCAAGCGCGCAAAGCTTTGGAAGAATTAAAACCTTTCAACTTTGAAGGTGTAATTGATTTCGACCGCATTAAAAAAACCGTTCCGGAAATCGTCAAAAAAGGCAGTTTAAAATTATCAGTCAAAATGAACCCCTTTAATGTCAGAAAAGGTGTTGACGGTAAAGAAACGGCAGATTTCCTTTTGGAATTTTTACCTTTAGATGATAAAACTATCGGTTCGGAAGAAATTTCTTCGTCGCTAGCATGGAGTGATATTTTAAATTATAAAGACGGTGCTTTGCTTTGCTCTAAAGACGGCAGTATTCTTAAATCTAATAAGGAAGCGGAAAAAATATTAGGTAAAGATATAGCATTTTTAAAGAAGCATAATATTGCAGATATTTTTACTAAACAGGATGCTGTCTACCTTAAAAAAGATATTGAAGAACTTTACAATCAAGGTACTTTATCAAGCAGGGAATATGTTTTAGCCAAAACTTACGGAGGGCTTACCTTGGAATGTGAAGCCGTGCTCGCTAAAGAAAATAATTTTATTTTATCCTTTAGAAATAATACAGGTAAAAAACAACTTTTAGAAGTTTTAGACGAAAGAACCGCACATAATGAGGCCCTAAAGCGTTGTTTGGGCGGTGCTATGCTTGAGTGTTTGTTGAATAAAGACAGTAAAGGGAAAATAATTCTTTCTAAATTCACAACAGCATCCCCTGAAGCATGCGCTTTAACAGGGTATACCCGCCAAGAACTTTTAAGAATTACTTTAAAAGATTTGCTTTGCAAACCTTATGAACATAACGAAGAAGAAAAGCAAAAAATAATTTCGCTTTTAGAGCATCAGTCCGGCCTTTTGACAGACAGCAAAACCGTTACTTTTGAAACGCAAATAGCTTTTAAAGAACGCCAAACAATTTGCTTACTTACAATGGCGTTATATAAAACAGCCGGCGAAAGCAGAATTGTTATAATCTTAAAAGAAATAGCAAAAGAAATTGAAATTGCCAATAACCTTAACCAAACGAATAAAGAACTTGAAGGTATTAAAGAATGCCTCGAAGGTGCTTATTTAAAACTAGACGAAAACGGTACCGTAATTTCTTACACAACAGGCAAAAACAAACGCCTTGCTGGTTTTAATTCAAAAGATATATTGAATAAAAAATTAGAGGACTTTTTAACCAAAAAAGAGGCTAAAGCCGTCCTTGCTAATTTGCAAGATTCTTTGCGCAGTAATTCAATAAATCGCGGCACTTTCACCGTTAAAAAGGAAGATAAGGAATATAATTATGAATATTCTTTATCAGCTTTGCAAGGGGAAAATAAAGTGCAAATGTTTGTAAATAATATCAACAGGCGCCAAGGCTTTGAAGATAAAGTGAAGCGTTTGTATATGCTGTCAAACCGCGCAGATGCTTCCTTTGTTGATAATATGGATTCAATATTAAATTACGGTAATGAAATATTTAAAGCGGAAGCAGCATTAATTTGCCATTTTACCGGTAGCGAAAAAGAAGGTATTTTGGTCAATTATGTTACCGATAATAAAATAAAATTGGAACAAAATACCGAATTTAAAGTTGGTGCCTGTTTAAGTGATATTTTAAACGGTAACATAGTAGCTATTCCCGATTTAAAAGAACTTTCCTGTAAAGGTTGTTTGCATGATAAAAACAAATTACGCGCTATGCTTGCCGCCCCATTATCCATTAAAGGTAAAATAGAGGGGGCTATATGCTTTGTCAGTACAAAGAAAAATGAGATGCAAATTTCCGAACAAGAGGAAAATTTGGTATCCTTTATTGCTAGTTTAATGAGTATGGCTCTTGAAACACGCCGTGCCAAAAAAGCAACCATTAACAGTTTGGCAACAATGCGGCACTTAATGAAAACTTTGGATGTTCCGGCCTTTATTACGGACGAAGATTTAAATATTAAAAATGCAAATGCAAGTTTATGTTCTTTATTTGATATTTATTCCCCTTCGGAAATAGAGGATAAGGAAGTATTTTCTTCTTTTGCATTTAATAAAGAGAAGGCCATTGAAGATTTTGAAAGTTCAAGTGAAACTTCTAAAGGCGGTGTGTTTGACTTTATTTTTGAAGTTAAATTACCGAATTTAAAACGTTTACATTTGCTGTGGCATGTGGTGGAAATTAAAGACGGCCGCGGCAAAATTAGGGGGTATATGTTTGCCTCTGAAAGTGTCAAAGATTTTGAGTTATTAAATTCGTCACTAAATAATCATACTTACGGTGTTTAATACCTTTGTAATTTGACTTTATGTAATTATAATGTTATCCTTTTATGTAGGAAGTATTAAAACGAGGTGTTTATGTCTAATTATGTAGAAGAAGTAATAGAATCAGTAAAAAAGAAAGATCCTGCACAGGCTCTTTTTCATCAGGCTGTTGAAGAAGTATTAACTACTTTAAAGCCTGTTATTGATGCCGACCCAAGGTATAAAAAATATTCCGTTTTGGAACGTATGGTTGAACCGGAACGCGTCATAATGTTCCGCGTACCTTGGCTTGACGATAAAGGTGTTATGCATGTAAACCGTGGCTATCGTGTGCAATTTAACAGCGCAATCGGGCCATATAAAGGCGGTATGCGTTTGCATGAAAGCGTAACATTAGCCAGCTTGAAATTTTTAGGTTTTGAACAAACTTTTAAAAACTCCTTAACCGGTTTACCTATGGGCGGCGGTAAAGGCGGTTCAGATTTTGATGCCCGCGGTAAAAGTGAAACCGAAGTTATGCACTTCTGCCAAAGCTTTATGTCTGAATTATACCGCCATATCGGTGAAAATACTGATGTTCCTGCCGGTGACCTCGGTTGCGGTGGTCGCGAAGTCGGTTATATGTTTGGGCAATACAGAAAACTTGCAAATAAATTCGTCGGTGTATTTACCGGTAAAGGTATTAGCTTCGGTGGCAGTTTAATTAGGCCTGAAGCAACCGGTTTCGGTGTTGTGTATTTTGCACAAGAAATGCTTAAACTTAAAGGCGAAGATTTTAAAGGCAAAGTTTGTATTATTTCCGGTACAGGTAATGTCGGTATACATACCGCACAAAAACTTATGGAACTTGGGGCAAAAGTCGTCGGTTTCAATGATTATGACGGCGCAGTTTATGATAAAGACGGCCTTGACCAAGAAAAACTTGCTTTCCTTAAAGAACTTGTTTTCGTTAAACGCGGCAGTTTGAGGGAATATGTAAAGAAATTCCCGCGTGCCGAATTCCACGAAGGCAAGAAAACTTGGTTTATACCTTGCTATGCGGCTTTCCCGACTGCTTGTGAAAACGAACTTAAAGATGAAGATGCCGCAATGTTAATTAAAAACGGTGTTAAACTTGTCTGCGAAGGTGCTAATATGCCTTGCACATTGGGTGCAGTTAAACAATTCCAAGATGCAGGCGTTTTGTATTCACCTGGTAAAGCATCAAATGCAGGCGGCGTAGGTGTATCAGGGTTAGAGATGACACAAAACTCAATCCGCTTATCTTGGCCGGCCAAAAAAGTTGATGAAGAACTCCATAATATTATGGTTCATATTCACAACTCTTGCGTTGAAGCCGCTAAAGAATACGGTATGCCCGGCAACTATTTAGCCGGTGCAAATATTGCCGGTTTCAAGAAAGTTGCCGAAGCCATGATTGCACAAGGTTTAGTTTAGTTTTGATACTAACAAACAATAAAAAAGGCGCTCAACCGAGCGCCTTTTTTAACGCTTATTTTTACGTATTGTAGTTCCATTATATTTAAAAATATCTATAGTGTGTTTATCAATCAAAATCTACCAAAAAGAATTAGCAGGCACAGGAATAAAAATTGTAAATTTCCTTTTTACAAAAAAATTTGGTACAATATATATGTAAATTTCGGGCAAGAGTAAGGAGAACTATGGTAGCCAGTTTATCAGTATTAGTCCTTGCAGGCGGCAAGGGTACACGTATGAAATCCGCCACACCTAAACCTTTACATAAAATTTTCGGGTTGCCGTTATTGGCACATATTTTGCAAACCGCAGACACTTTAAAACCTGCAGCAAATGTTATTTTATGCGGTCATCAGGCAGATATTTTAAAACAAACGGTCAAAGAAAATTATGCCACTTGGGGTATCAAAGCAAAAGCGGAATTTGCTTTGCAAAAAGTTTTAAACGGTAGCGGTTCTGCAGTAAAATATGCAATGCCCGCACTCAAAAAATATAAACAAGTTTTAATTTTGGCGGGTGATGCCCCTTTAGTAGAAGCCGATACTTTAAAACAACTTATCAAACACCACAATTCCAAAAAAGCGGCTTGTACCGTCTTAACCGTTGAGGTTCCAAACCCGAAAGGTTACGGTCGTATCGTCAAAGAAAACAATTTTGTAAGAATCGTTGAAGAAAGTGAAACGGATGCAAAAACCGCACTAATCAAAGAAGTAAATTCCGGTATGTATATTTTTGAAATTGCCGAGCTTGAAAAAGTTTTAAAACTTTTAAAACCGCAAGGCCCAAAGCAAGAATATTATTTAACCGATACTTTGGCCCTTCTTCAGCAAAAAGGTAAAAAAGTGGAAATTTTTAAAGCCGCAGATTATAAAGAAGCCATGGGCATTAATTCCAAAAAACAACTTGCCGAGGCCTCCCAAGCTATGCGCGAAAAAATCAATAATAAACTTATGGATGATGGCGTAATTTTAATTGATCCGCGAAATACTTATATTGATAAAACAGTCAAAATCGGTGCCGATACGGTTATTTACCCAAATTGCTATATTTACGGTAAAACGATTATCGGGGAAAATTGCAAAATAGGCCCAAACTGCTGGATAGAAAATTCAAAATTTGAAAATAATGTTGAAGTCAAAATGTCTTGCTATATTTTAGACAGCCATTTAAAGGAAGGCGCGCAAACAGAGCCTTTTGCCAAACTCCGCCCGCAGACCGTGGTGGAAAATAAAGCTAAAATTGGCAGCTTTGTGGAAATTAAAAAATCTACAATCGGCAAAGGTTCAAAAGTACCGCACCTTTCTTATATAGGGGATACGGTTATGGGCGCAGGTGTAAATATAGGTGCCGGCGCAATAACCTGTAACTACGATGGGGAACATAAACATCAAACAATTATAGGGGATGATGTTTTTGTCGGTTCAAATACGAATTTTGTTGCACCTGTTAAAGTAGGTGCCGGCGCGAAAATCGGTGCCGGTTCCACGATAACGGAAGATATACCTGCCAAAACTTTGGCAATAGCCAGGGCAAGGCAAGTAAATCTAAAAAACAAAAAAGGAAAATAAAAATGAATGACCCTATCGTTCCCAGGGAATTAAAAATATTCACATGTAATGCAAACCGCGCTTTAGCGGAAAAGATTGCAAAACATCTCGGCAAAGAACTCGGCTCTATGCGTGTTGAAAGGTTTGCCGACGGCGAAATTGATGTCCAAGTTACCGAAAGTGTACGCGGTGCTGATTGTTATGTTATTCAGCCTACCTGTACGCCTGTTAATGAAAACTTAATGGAACTTTTAATTTCCATTGACGCTTTAAAACGTGCATCAGCGGCGCGCATTACAGCCGTTGTACCTTATTACGGCTATGCCCGTGCTGACAGAAAAAGCAGCCCACGTGTTCCTATAACGGCAAAACTAGTAGCAAATCTTATTACCCATGCCGGTGCAGACAGGGTTATGGCTATGGATTTGCACGTAGGGCAAATACAAGGTTTCTTTGATATTCCTGTGGACCATTTAAGGGCGCGCGGTGTATTTTTAGATTATTTCCTTAAAAATAAACCGAAAGATTTGGTTATCGTTTCCCCTGATGTCGGCGGTGTGGAACGTGCAAGACGCTTTGCGGCCCGTATGGATGCGGGGTTAGTCATTATTGATAAAAGGCGCCCCAAGAAAAATGAAGCCGTTGTCTATAACTTAATCGGTGATGTTAAAGATAAAACAGCTATTATTGTTGATGATATTGTTGATACAGCAGGCACTTTATCAGTTGTTGCACAAAAAGTTAAAGAAAGCGGTGCAAAAAAGGTTTATGCCGTTGCAACGCACGGTGTCTTATCACGCGACGGTGTTGATAAAATTGAAAACTCCGCTTTAGAAAAACTTTTTATTACTGATACTTTACCGGAAGAAAATCGTAAACAAAGCCCCAAAATACAAGTGCTTTCAATCGCACATATTTTGGCAGATGCCATCAGCCGTAATCATGATGGTCGCTCAATAAGCGAAATGTTTAATTAAATTTTAATATAAATTGTTGGAGGAAGTACAAAATGCAAAAAGTAAAAATTAATGCTCAGCCAAGAGAAAAGGCCGGTGTTCGCGGTGAACTCTCAAAAATCAGAGCTCAAAAGAACATACCTGCGGTCTTGTATGGTGAAGGTTTAGAACCTATTTCTATAACTATTTCTCAAAAAGATTTGGCTGAAATTCAAAAATCAGGCAGCAATGCTATTATTGAAATTGCCTTACCTAAAGGCACAGAAAACGCAATCATCAAAGAAGTTCAATATCACGTCGTAACCGATAGTCCGATACACGTTGATTTCCAAAGAATTTCTATGGATAAACCTCTTGAAACCATTGTTCCTATCGTCTTAACCGGCGAATGCACTTGGGTTAAAGAAAACGGCGGTATTATTGACCATACCGTTCGTGAAGTTGCAATCAAATGTTTACCTGCAGATATTCCGCATGAAATCGTTGTTGATATCACCGGCTTAACTTTAGATAAACATGTAACTTTGGCTGACTTGGTTGCCCCTAAAGGCGTTACCATTTTAGGCGAAGCTGACAGAATGATTGTCCACATCATGATTCCGCGTGAAGAAGCCGCTGCAGCACCTGCTGCCGCCGCTGCCGGAACTGAAGCCGCACAACCTGAACTTTCTGCTACAAAAGGCAAGAAAGAAGAAGAAGGTGCTGCAGCTGCCAAACCGGCTGAAAAGAAATAATTTTTTAAAATTATTTTTTGAAATTGACACACAAAAACACCCGTGGGGTTTATACTCCGCGGGTGTTTTTGCGTTTGATTGAAATATTGTAAAATAAAATAAAACGGAGGAAAACTAAATGGAACCTATATTTATAATCCTGTTTATATTATTTTTTGTGTGTTTTATGTTTCTTATATTTAAATTGCTAAAAACACAGTTGTCCCATGTATTTACAGAAGATTATGATGAACTGAAACAAAAATATCCATCTCCTTTGCATACGTGGATGTTCCTATCGGGTTATTTAACAACTAAATCAATATTTTTTGGTTTTAGGTTTCAAGGTTTGTTAAAAGTGGACGTTTATCCTGATATGTTAATTGTGAGTTCAATGGGACAAGGTATATGTTTGCACTATGATAAATATTTGCCAATAAAAGAAGAAGTACCATATTTGGTAATCGAGAATTTGCCAGTAAATAAGAAAAATAGTTTTTCTCCTTTTATTGGGCCTATGGATTTTGGGGAATTTACTACGTTAAAAATAGGTCTATCAGCAGAAAAAATAGATACAATTTTAAAATTAGCGCATAAATAGGGGGGGATTTCCCTTCGGTAAAAATTCTGACGAATTTTTCCTACGGGCCCGGGCTCGCGGTTTTTGCCTTTCGCTTCGCTCAAACAAAAACATCGCTCTGCCCTAGGGTTGGCAAGCGGTTCTATTTTGTGTTGCGTCGCTATTTTTTTGAGGCAAATGCGTAGTTTTTTCGTGAGTTAATAGCGGGACTATTGACGAGCAAAAAAAGATAGCAGTTGCCCAAAAAAATGCGACCTAAAAGGTTTAGCATTTTTGTGGGAAGCATTGTTAAAAAATCTTGCCAACTGTCCTAGTTGCCTGCGATTTTTTGCCTCGCTTCCTAATCACAAAACCGCTAAACGCAACTAGAAACTAGAGCCGCTTGCCAACCCTAAATCCCGACGCGACTTAAAGCAGTTTAAGTCGCTCCACTCTCCATAAATTTTAAACCCCGCATTTAGCGGGGTTCAAATTTATGCGGAGAGGGAGGGATTTGGGTTACGGTAAAATTCCTGACGGAATTTTCCTTCACCCCCGCCCTCGCGGTGTTCGCCTTTGCCTTCGGCAAAACTCACACATCGCTCCGGGCTTTAAATCCCGATGCAATGCCAAGCAGTTGGCATTGCTCCATCTAAAACAATAAACCCTCCGTAAAGGAGGGTTAATTTTTTCGGAGAGGGAGGGATTTGAACCCTCGATACCTTTCGGTATACAGGATTTCGAGGCCTGCTGTTTCAACCGCTCACACACCTCTCCAAATATTACTTATATTATATAAAATATAAAAAAACTCTCCAAATATTTCTTATGATATATTGTTTTAGAAAATAAATAATGTAAAATTTCCGTCGTAAAAATAGTTATAATAAAAAATATTTTAAAAAGTACTTGCAATTTTTCTAAAATGTGATATAATATAGGAGAGAAGTAAAATTTTAAAAAAGTTAAAAAAGTATTTATAAAGCTATAAAAATAATATGGATTTTTTAAAAAGAAATTCAGGTAAGTTAGCATTGTGTGCAATTATCGCTTTTTTTACCCTTCCTTTCATTTACGGTAATGAGGAAGAAGAAGATTTCTCCCCGTTTGCAGTAAAATCGGGAATGTCTTATCAGGCAAATCCTATTTCAAAATTGGCAAATAGGATTGCTTCTTTTTATGGGTTTGCAAAACCTGCAAATGAGCTCGTCGCCTCAAATGGTGTTATGGACCCTGTAAAAAATAAATTGTCAGATCACCATGCATTTAATAAAGAGGATATTTCAATTCCTAAAATGGTATCTGCTTCAAACCGCAGGCATGATGCTAAAAACAAATCAAGACGTGATCCTGCCAAAGAAGAGTTTTTATCAGCTTCCGCAAAAAGATTTAAAAATTTTGATGTGGACTTTGAAAATGCAGTATCTTCAAATACAGGAGGTTATTCAAACTCTTCATCAAGTTCTTACAGTAATTTTTCCGGTGTAACATCTACAAGGGCTAATAGCCCGATTAAAGGTAAAGTTAAAATTAATGGTCAAGAATATACCGTTATAGAAGATGCAAAAGGGGAAAAATATATTGTTACCCCCAAAGGGCATGTTCCTTATAAGGAAGTTGTCCGCCGCAGTTTTTCGGAAAAGGAATTTTTAGCCACCAAAAAACGTTTAGGTAATGCAAGTGATATGGAAGTCTTGCAAGAATTACAACGTGAAAGAGCACAAAAAGAAAGCACTAATGGTTCTGCCAATTATGCCAATAATGGAACAGGTTATAGGGGCGGTGCGGTATCTTCAATGGGCGGGCATTCTTATGCAGCGGTTTCTACAAGCGATAAAGGTTTTGATGATAATGTTTTAAGTAATGCTTATGCCGATTTAAACGGTATTAATTTGAAAGGTGAAATGCCTTCAGTATCTTACGGCGGCGGTTATTCTGGCGGCGGTTCTTACGGTGGCTGGCGTGATTCTTTTAACGGCGGTAATAGCTCAACTGCAAATGCAGATCAGGGTAATTCCGGTGGTTCAGGGAAATCTGCCCAAGGCGGCGGTGTTTTTACGCCTTCCGGTTTTGCTAGGGAAGCGAAAGCACAAGCCCAAAATGACATTTTAAAAGCAAAAGAAGAAAATACTAAACAGGAATCTCAAGAAGATCAAAAAATTCAAGAGCAAAATTCCGGTTTTTATGCTGTAAAAAAGGTAATCAAACAATCAGATAACACATATATTACCAAAATTAAAGAAGGTGATGAATCTGGTTATGTATTGGCTATAGACCCAAGTTATGCACAAGAATGGCCAGGTTTAATAAAAGCAGAAGTAGACGAAAAAGAAGGTCTTATTTTACCCGTAAAATTTGTTAATGGAATTTTAGAACCTGGTGAAGATTTCCCGAAAGAAGATAAAAAACAATTAAACGATATGAATGAAAGTATAAATAGTATATCTGACAAAATATTTAACTTACTACCTGAAGGAACTAAAATCTATATTGAGCAATCAGACAGTGACGATGTTTCAATTGATTTAATAAAGGCCATTAATGGGGGGTATCTTACAATATTAGATTCGTTACCAAGTGAAGAAGATCATAATGTGTTCAAATTACATGGGATTAGGTTTACAAGTGGGTCTTTTCAAGAATTTGATTCAGCTCTTGCAGAGTTGGCAGAGCAATTAAAAAAACAAAATGAAGAACAAAATCAAGAGGGTAATTTACCTGCTTGATTTTAAGGAGGGAAAATGAAAATTAAACAAGTATTATATATATTTTTGATTGTACTTTTACCGGTTGCTGGTATGGCAACGGATGAAAAAGATGCTGAAAGATTATGTGATAATTATGTATTTAATGATGTTTATTCTACTTATTACAACAAATCAAGTTCTTCAGAAATTCTTAAATACGTTCTTGGAACCAAAGAAAAAAGGGATATATATAAAGATGATCTCATAAAACTTTGTAAGATTAAGAGTAAGAGTGATGGTACTTGTGAACAAGCTTACTATGGCGCAGTGGATGTTTTTGGTAAAAAATCACTGCGACTTAATATATTGTCTTTCTCTCTCTACTTAAACAATATGGAAATATTTGACGCAATGGTTAAAGCAAATCCTAATATGAGATATTTAGTGGATAATGCCTTATATATGGATAAAATAAATCTGTCTAATGAAGATTTCATGACGAATGCTTCTATCCTAATAGAAAATAGTATGCCTGGTACTTTGAAAGATTTTGTAACAAAATATAAAGATGAGGTAAATTTACGTAAAATTTCAGGCAGAATTCACAAGAGTCCGATAAGGCCGAAACCTATGGATAATTTAGTTAGGGCAACAAAGCTGGTAGAAAAATGGGAAAAGGAAGGAAATGAGGAGAGATTATTCTGCGCTAAAAAAGTGCTGGATTTTGTACAAAAGTGGTATGATGAACATAACGATTCAAAAACTATTAAAGAAGCAAAAGAGTATAGTGATACATTGTTAAAACTTGCCGAAGAAAATAAAATAGCAGATATTGAACCCTTCCAATTTACTCCTTCTTTGGATATTTTCAAAATCCAAACAATAGAAGATAATTTTACATTAAACATTGAAAAACAAATAGATGTCATAATTGAAAAAATTATGCACGATTTTGACTTGTCTGCCTTTGGCAATCAAGCATAATAAAATTATATTTTCATCTTAAAAAACTCCCTCACTGCCGGTGGGGGAGTTTTCTTTATATTCAAAAAATTATATAATGTATATATAGACGTAAACCACCCACGCTTTTAAAGCGTTATTTTTTTGGATAAAATTATGAATACAAGACAAGATGTAAGAAATGTGGCTATTATCGCCCACGTAGACCACGGCAAGACCACTATTGTGGATTCACTTTTAAAATTAGCAGGGCAATTTAAAGTTAAGCAAGATGAAGCACAGGAAACTGTCCTCGACTCCAACCCGCTTGAACGCGAGCGCGGTATAACAATTTTATCAAAATGTACTGCCGTAAATTATAAAGGGTATACGGTTAATATCGTCGACACCCCGGGCCACGCAGATTTCGGTAGTGAGGTGGAACGCGTCTTAAAAATGGTGGACGGTGCTTTGCTTTTAGTTGATGCCGTTGAAGGCCCTATGCCGCAAACGCGCTTTGTTTTAAGGAAAGCTTTGGCACTCGGTTTAAAACCGATAGTCGTAATAAACAAAATGGACCGCGACCATATCAGACCGTCTGAAGTCGTGGATGAAGTTTTTGAACTTTTTATGGAGCTTGGTGCAAATGATGCCCAGCTTGATTTCCCTATAATATACGCTTCCGGCCGCGGCGGTTGGGCGTCAAATGAAATTGATAAACAAGGCACAGATATTGCCCCTATTTTTGATGCGATTTTAAAATATGTTCCCGCCCCTGTCGCAGACGAAACAAAACCACTCCAAATGCAAGTTACTATGCTTGATTATAATAACTTTTTGGGTGCAGTAGGTATCGGCCGCATTTTAAACGGTGATATCAAGCAAGGCCAAACGGTTGCTATGCTCAAGCAAAACGGTAAAAGGGTACAAAGTAAAGCCGCAAAAATTGAACGTTTTATCGGGCTTGGCAAGCAGGAAGTACCTAGCGCAAAAGCAGGCGATATTGTTGCCATCAGCGGTCTTGAGGGGGTAGAAGTCGGCGATACTTTATGTATGGTCGGTGCGGAAGAACCCCTGCCGCCGCTTGTTATTGATGAGCCGACAATTTCAATGGACTTTTTTGTTAACGATTCCCCGTTTGCCGGCCGTGAAGGCAAATTTTTAACAAGCCGCCATTTAAAAGCGCGCCTTGAAAAAGAGGCCCAAACTAATGTCGGTATGAAACTTGAACAATTAGAGGGCGAGGGCCGCTTTAAAGTTTACGGCCGCGGTGAACTGCACTTAACAATTTTAATTGAAAATATGCGCCGCGAGGGTTTTGAACTTGCCGTATCAAGCCCCGAAGTTTTGTATAAAGAAGAAAACGGTAAAATTTTAGAGCCGATGGAATATCTTATTTTAGATATTTCTTCAGACGTACAAGGTGCTGTTTTTGAACTCGTCGGCAAACGCGGTGCCAAGCTTGAAAATATGGTAAGCGAAGGTGAAAACCGCTTGCGCCTTGAGTATGTTATACCCTCACGCGCTTTAATCGGTTTCAAAAATGAATTTTTAACTTCAACGCGTGGGCTTGGTATTATGCACCACAGTTTTTACGGGTATTACCCCAAAGTTGATGTTCCGCCACTTCGTTCCAACGGTGTTTTAATTGCCAAAGAGCCGGGCGTAACAACCTCTTATGCTTTAAATGCTTTGCAAGACGGCGGTCAAATGTTTTTAGGCCCCGGTGTGCAGGTTTATGAGGGTATGATTATCGGCCAAAATTCACGTGATAATGACCTTGTTGTAAACCCGTGTAAAGCAAAACGCATGTCAAATATGCGCAGTAAAGCGGCTGATGATGCTTTGGTTTTAACACCTCCGCGTATTATGAGTTTGGAGCAAGCCATTGAATACATTGCCCCTGACGAACTCGTGGAAATTACGCCGACATCTGTGCGCCTTAGAAAGAAAATTTTAAATATCCACGAACGCCGCAAAGCATCCCGCAAAGAAGAAGCCGCCGAGGAATAACCTTAAATTAAAGGGCAACCTATGATAGATATTTCCGATTTAAGTTATCATATAGGCCTGCGCCCGATTTTTGAAGATGCCTCTTGCTTTGTTGCCGACGGTACTAAAACTGGCCTTGTCGGTCTAAACGGTTGCGGTAAAACTACTTTATTTCGTTTGATTCTCGGTCAAATTTACCCTGACGGCGGTAAAATTACTGTTAGTTCCGGTTTGCAAATTTCCACAGTTGAACAGGAAATTAAAGACACCTCTTTAACACCGCTTGATTATGTTTTGCAAGCAGATAAACGTTTAAAAGATTTGTATGCGAAACTTGCCACCGCCAAATCAGGTGAAGAGATTGCCGAAATTTACGATAAATTAAATAATCTCGGTGCGAACAGTGCGTCTGCGCGTGCAAGTGCAATTTTGGGCGGCCTTGGTTTTTTGGATGAGGAATTAAAAAAGCCCTTAAAAGAACTTTCCGGCGGTTGGCGTGTGCGCGCGGCCCTTGCTGCGGCTTTATTTGCACCGTCTGATATTTTGTTACTTGACGAACCCACAAATCACCTAGACCTTGAAACTTCAATTTGGCTTGAAAGTTTTTTGGAGAAAACCGATAAAACACTTTTCTTAATCAGCCACGATCGCGCGCTTTTAAATAAAATTTGCGAAAAAATTATTTTGGTTGATGAGTGTAAACTTAAAACTTATACCGGCAATTATGATACTTATGAACGCACCCGTCATAATCAAACCGAGCAAATTATTAAAGACGCAAAACGTTATGAAGAAACGCGTAAACATTTGCAAAGTTTCGTCGATAGATTCCGCTATAAAGCCACTAAAGCAAAGCAGGCGCAAAGCCGCTTAAAAATGCTTGAGCGTATGGGTGATGCGCCAAGAATTCCGTTAGAAAAAAGCGTGCGTTTTACTTTTCCGGAGCCTGATTTGCTTGATGCTTATTTGTATACTTTAGAAGATGTTTCCTGCGGTTATAATGATACTCCTGTTTTAAAAAATATTAATTTAACTATCGGTGCGGAAGATAAAATTGCCTTACTAGGTGCAAACGGTAACGGTAAAAGTACGCTCGCAAAATTGCTTGCAGGTTTGCTGCCCACAATGGCAGGGAAATTAACTTATGCGCGCAAAATAAAAGTGGGTTATTTTGCCCAACATCAGACGGAAGTTTTTGACCTTGATAAAACACCTTATGAAGTCGCAAAAGAAAAAATGACCGAGGCAAAAGAAGCTGAAGTTTACACACATCTTGCTTGTTTCGGACTTCAAAAAAATAAGGCGGACACAAAAATCGGCAGTCTTTCAGGTGGGGAAAAGAGCCGTCTTTTACTTTCAATGATAACAATTTCCCGACCAAATATTTTAATTTTAGACGAACCGACAAACCATCTGGACATCACTTCCCGCCGCGCTTTAAGTGAGGCCCTAAATAATTATACCGGCGCAGTAATTTTAGTTACGCACGATTTTAATTTACTTGAAGAAGTTACAGACCGCCTACTTCTTGTCGCAAACGGTACTGTTCAAAATTATGAAGGCGACTTGGAAGATTATAAAAACTTTGTTCTGCACGGTGGTGGTGCAAGTGCCGCGCAAAATAAAGCAGATATTAAAAAAGAACGCCGCAGAAGTGCCGCCGAACTTCGTGCGCAAGCCGCACCCATAAAAAAACAAATCAAAGAAATTGAGAAGAAACTTGATAAATTAACTGCTCAAAAACAAAATATTGAGCAGCGTTTAACCGTACAATTTAACACCGATTTAAGCATAGAACTTGCCTTTATAAATAAAGAAATTACTGACCTTGAAGCCAAGTGGCTTGAACTAACTACCGAGTTAGAAAACTTACAATAATTTATTATTTATACTCAAACAGTATAAAATCACCCATCTGTTTATGGTTGGTTTTTTTGATAAATTCCTGTAAACCTTCTATATAAAAAACTTTTGTTTGGTATAACCTTTCCATATCAAAAACTATCGGGGTATGTGTTTTTTCAAGATAATCAAATAAAATATCGTAATCCGATTTAAAGAAAATATCAATCGGCGCCGGTAGGGGGAAATTATCTTTTTTATTTAAAGCTTTATAATAATAAGATGAATCTACAACAAATAATAAAGGGTTTTTATCTTGTACAAGTTCTGCCAGATATTTGACTTTCCCTTGCATAGGCCAATCTTGCTGTAAATAATGCGCTTTAGGACGGTTTAAAATAAATACATTATTTAGTAACAGCACAGCCCCAACACCGATTGTTTGAAAAATAACAAAATACAAAATGTAAAATAAATTGCGGATATTTTCCGTATTTTCAGAGGTAAGAAAAGATATTTTTTGATATATCTTTTTAGTCAAAATCGGTAAAATCAACAATGCAGGGAACAGGACCATAATTAAATTACTCAAAAAACTCCGCCCTTGATAATATGCATAAATGCCAAACCCGAATATTGCTAGAAATACAAGTAAAGGTAAATCTTTATCTTCATTTTTTTGTTTTTTTAAAACCGGTTGTAATGCTAAGATTAAAGCTGTAATATAAATTATAAGAGGTAAAAACCAAGGGTGAAGTGGTCTAATTTTTTCCATCATAAACCCGTTTTCATAGAATAAATGTTGGGGGAAAAACATATCTGCCAAGTTTACAATTTTCCCGCTTAAGACATAAGGTAAAAATTTAAAAATTATAAGTGCCAAGCAAAAAGAAATTAAACCGTAAATTAAATATTTAACCGAGTGAATATAAAGTTTTTTGTCTTTTACGGTATAAGTATTAAATTTTATATAACAAACAAAACAAGTCCAAGTAATTAAATTTATGAGGCCTGTTTCAAAATTCCAAACCAAAGCTAAAACAGAAGTAAAAAAACCAAAAAATAATAAATAATTTTTTTGTTTTTGCGTGTATAAAGTCGCTATAAACAACAGTATTGAAAAAGCAATAATTCTAAGCGGTGCAAATTGTAAATAATAACTATAATTCCCGCCGGTTAAATAAACAAAAACTATACTAAGCAAGAACGCAAAAAGTTTATTTTGTGTAGTTTTATAAATATAAAATATTCCGCAAGCCCAAGAAATAAAAAATATTAAAGCGGTTAAAAATGTTATTTTAAAAGTATTCAGCGGGCCTATTATGTCGGCAAATAAGGCGTAAAAATAAGGGTAATAACCGTAAATATTTCTAAAATCAATTGCTGGCAATAATCCTTGTTCGGTTTTGTAAATGGGGTAAGAAAAGGCCTCAAAGTGGTAAGCCTCTATATAAGATTGTGCCATAGCGTGTGTGGGGTAAAAAAACAAAATTTTAAGAATATAAATTGCTAAAAATATTAAAGACAGCGTTATGAAAGTTTTAGTCGCAAATATAGGTTTATCTTTAAGAAAATAGAATATAATTGAAACGAATAAAGGCAATAAAAATATAAATAATTTATTAAAAGCTATATCAAAGTAAAAATGTAAAGCCGAAGGTATCGCTATAAACAAGAAAAGAATTGATAAAACGCTTGCACAAGCTGAAAAATTATTTAAAAATTTTATATCATCTTTGGGGTTAAAATATTTTTTTACTGTTACAAAAGCTAAACAAAAAAGCGGTATAAAGAGTAATGTATTGATTATATAAGTTAAAAATTCCGCCTTCTCGCTTACAAAAAGATTTGGTTGAATGGCAAAAGTGTTTTGAATAAAATTTATATCTAAATTGTCAGGTATTACGGTATAAATAATAATACCTATAACGGTTAAAATTAAAATTGTAATAAAAGCGGCAGCCAAATTTATATTAAAATTTTTAGCCCAAATTTCTAAATTTTTCATATTTATATTATATAAAAAAGATGTACGGAGAAAAAGTAAAAATTAGCTAAAAAGATAACAAAAAATAACCCTCGGTCTTCCACGAGGGTTAGTTAGTTATAGACTTTCGTCATTATACACATTTCCTTTTAATCCGCCGGCTCAACTTCTTCAAGGGGGCTTAACGCTATGTAGGGGCACCGCTGCCACCTCACACAACACCCGCCCGAAACGGCCTCCGCGGATATACCTATAGTATAAGGGTTTTTCTCAAAATGTCAAGTCCTAATTTTTAATTTTACAACTAGAGTATTTTTTGATAATATAATATAAGGGTTTATAACCCGGACAATTTCTGTTTTTGGTAGCGTTTAACGCTCCGGTTTCGCTTATAAAGAGCGAAATAGGATCCCAAACCAAAAACAGTCGCATCAACATAAAGGTTTACTTTGTGTTATTCCTTGCTTGTTTTACAAGCAAGGATTGCGGCTGTGTATGGTTGGTTGGGATCCGCCATAACCGGCCGCTTTTTATTGCTACCTTAAATGGAATTAAGGAGAATAAAATGACAAAACACAAAGTAAAAAAGAAATTCACCAAAGGTTTTACACTTATAGAACTTTTGGTTGTTGTACTTATTATCGGTATACTATCGGCGATAGCATTACCCGGGTATAGAAGATCAGTGGAAAGGAGCAGAGTTGCAGATGCCCTTAACACTATGCAGGCAGTAGCAAAGAGCGAACACGGTTGGTATCTTGCTAATAATAGTTACACCACAGATTTCGGCGATCTTGATATCGACCTAACTGATGTAGACGGTGAAAAAGCCGACGGTGAAAGTTATGAAACAGCAAATTATACTTTCACTTTGCAAGATAATAATATCAAAGCAGAAAGAATTAATGGCGATTATACCTTATACAAGTTATATGAGGACGGCAATATTTATTGTCTCCCGGAAGAACATGAAATATGCCAGCAATTTGATTGGGGA
>JAZOVE010000003.1:0-1951 GCA_045658545.1 Elusimicrobiaceae bacterium | reverse complement strand
TTTGAAAATTTGCCAAAAAGAGAGGTCCGCGAAATTGCTGTTATAAATAAAAAATATAGAAAAACGTGCAAGGAAAAATAAAACTACCGCACATAAAAAAAAGATTACACTAATCTTTAAATTAAAATTTTGCCTGAATATCTTTAACATATTAGTCCTCACTTAGCTTTTTATACCATTTATTATTTTTTAGCAATGTTTCGCCCACTTTATCAAGTGCCAAAAGCATATTAAGGGTTTTATTTGCATCAAAATCGGGGGTAAACTTTTCTTCTTCAATAATTTTTTTGCCATCATATAAAATAGCACCATCTTTTGTAAGTATCCCAATATTTGTTCCCATATTAAGCATAGCAAAATGTGTGGCTTCTTTATTTAATAAATCATTACCGAATAATGTACGCGGTGTATTTAAAGAAGCAATTTTATAAATCGTCGGTAGTATATCTAGTTGAGAAACCGGGTAATCTATTACTTGGGGTTTTAAAATTTTAGGGGCATAAATAAGTAAAGGAATTTCAAAATTATCATGAATTGTCTTATGCTCAATATTCCTGCCTATATGGTCAGATAGAAAAATAAAAACAGTATTATCAAACCAACCGTCTTTTTTGGCACGCTCAATTAAAGAACCCAAAGAATAATCTGCATAAGCCAAAGAATTTTTATATTTTGAACGCCAAGAACCATCTTTATAAATCTCGAAATCATCAGTTAATTTCACAAACGGCTCATGTGTTGTGCCGGTAAAAGCCATAGCTATAAAATTATTTTGCTTTCTTTCTTTTATTTTATCTGCCGCGAACATTAATGCATCATAATCATAACCAAATTTTGGTCTTTCATAATATTTCAAATAAGTGGGAATATCTTCAGCGCCGTAACTATCTTGTGCGCCTAATGATTTCGCCAAAGCGCACAAATGAAAAGAACTGCGGTTTGATGTCTGTACAAATAAAGCATAAAAACCTTGCTCAGCGAAATGCACGGGCATTGTATTTATATCATTTTGTTCAAGGCCATAACCGAACATAGGCAAACTGTTTATTAAAGGTAGACCGGCAAAAATACTGGTAAAACCAAAAAGACTGCGTTGCCCTGTTGCATAAGCATTAGTAAATAAAACACCGTTTTTTGCCATCTCATCAAAATATGGGGTATGTGTATCTGCTAAGGGAGCATAAGCACCTATATCATACTTATTCCAGCCCTCAAGCATAACAATAAAAAAGTTAATATTTTTGATCTTTTCCTTATTATTAGGAAACTGAAGAAGGGGGAAATTCTCATCTTTAAATTCACTGTCTTCTTCCTTCAATATTGCTTGGACTTCTTTTATTGATTTATCATAAGGATAATTATTTGTATTATTTATTTTACCTTTATGCCCCACTTGATAAGCGGAAAATGCCCCATTTAAAATTAATGTCGCTTCTTGCGGGGTTTTGGAGTAATTATATACATCTGCTACGCCAAGGGGCTTACCACCGCCTAAATGCCCCCTGATGCCAAGCAAAATTAAAGCAGCAAAAACAAATATTAATGTAATTAATTTCTTTATCTTAAATTCTGGTGCTTGCCAATATTTATTTATTTGCTTATTTAAAAATAAAAATCCCCAAAATAAAAGTATAAAAAGTGGGAACAAGATAAACCAATATTCTTCAATGGTATAAGAAACAATAAAGCCCATTTCATGTTTGATTTGTATAATTTCCTGTGCAATATGACGATTAACTTCAGGGAAATAAATTATATCGAAAATTAACAATATCGCCATCAAAAAAATTATTAAAGAACTTATAAATGCCCAAATTTTAAACCACAAACGGCTTTTTATAGGTAAATTCATCATCAGTAAACAAGGCATTAAAAATAGGGAAATAACATAATTATCAAACCTAAAACCGTTTAAAAATGCTTTGAAAATTTGCCAAAAAGAGAGGTCCGC
>JAZOVE010000002.1:0-8987 GCA_045658545.1 Elusimicrobiaceae bacterium | reverse complement strand
GCTGCTAATCGCCGCCTTCGGAATTTTATAAATTAACGGCTTTTGCCGCTAAAGTCTTATAAAAATGTTATTGGTATAGTAACTGTTTTTGCTTCAGTTATTATATTTAATGTAGCTGTTGTTCCTGAAGCGTCGGTTCCTGCTGTATTATCGCCGAATACTTTTACGGTATTTTCAGTTGTTTTTGATACGTATAACTGCAGGTTTGGTGCAGATGTAACAATATTATTTATAAAAGCTCCCGTAACTGGTGAGCCTTCAACAGTAACTGTTACGTTTGAGGCACTGTTTCCTAATGTTATTTCGTTCGGTGTAACTGTAATTACTATATCGCTTCCTGCAATGGGGATTTTTTCCGCGATTGAATAATTTGCTGATTTTAAAGTCGTGATAACTGCTCCGCCGTTACCTAACCACCAACGACCGTTAAAAGCAGGTTCTAACGCCTGGCGAATTTCATTTAATGACAAATTCTGCTTTGGGTTATCAATATTAAAAGTTTTTGTTTTTCCGCTTTCATCGTTGACCGTAACTTGTACAACTGAAGTTGTTGTGTTTGCCATTTTTATTCGCCCCCTTGAATAATATCATTTAATGAGGTTTTAATTTCTACCGTCGCTTCAGCGTAGGTATTTGTACTTAAATTATTAACTGATTTTGCGAAGTTGTCAAGTTCTGTCGCAAATGCAATTTGAGTATCGCTTGAATCGGAAAATAAATCGTCTGCTTTTATTGTTCCCAAATTTTCTGTTATTGATTTTTCGCGTGCGTCTTTCGAGGTATATTTTAAGGTTCCATTCATTTTTTACACTTCCTTTTAACTAGCTGTTATTATATCAATTGATACTGTCCTTAAATCAGTTACTATATTTAATAGTGCGGTTGTTCCCGCTCCGTCGCTTCCTGGAAAGTTTGCTGTTACTGTTACTCTTTGGCCGTCGCAGTCTGCATACATTTTAGCGTTGATTGATTCTGTTACTATTTGCGTTATATATGCTCCAATGACTGTAGCTCCTTCTACAACAACACTACCGCTCGGATTCGTCGTATTCGGTAAATTTATTTCTGCAGGTGTTATATAAATTTCAGCTTCAGAATTATCTAATTCAATTTTTTTAGATTCAGTCATCGTAGCTTTTACAACTCCTGTAAATAACGCCCCTGTGGCTGAATACCAACAACCGCTTAAAATTGCTTCACTCAATGCAGCTCTGATTTGTTGCATTGTCAAATTTTGTTTTGGGTTATCAAGATTAAAAGTTGTTCTGCCGCCTGCTGAATCAGATAATATGATTTGAACGGTTGAAGTTTGCGTTATTGTATCTGCCAATTCTAACCGCCTCCTGCATATGGTTTAAATGTTGCCTCTAACTGGGTATCCGTGTAGGTATTTGTTGTTAAATTTACTAACGCTAGTACTAATCGGTAAAATATTTGTGCTTTGGCTGGCGTTAAATCTCCTGCCATATATCCTATCGTTCTTTTAAAAGATTTTGATAATTGATTTACAGTTATTAAATATAATTTCCACGTAGTATTTGGCGGCGTCGTTATTTTATATTCTTCCATTGCTTGTTCTTGAAGATAATCGTTCAATGTCTGGTTATAAATTACCATTGTTTTTGAACTGTCGAGTTCATAACTATCGTATAAGCTGGTAAAACAATTTATTATCGTTCTTGAGGTATCACTATTGCCGCCTTTTACATAAGATAAATTTTCCGTTACATTTTTAATTCCTGTTATACTTTCGTATTCGTCGTAAATCGGCAATTTTACTTTCATTTTTATTAATCCGTACCTGTCGGTTAATTTCTGTTCGTACATTTTTTCACCCCCCTCTCCGTTTTTATTTTTCTATTTTAACTATCACATTTTCGGTAATTTGTCAACAAAAAAAAATAGGGGTAAACACCCCCTTAAAAATTTTTCCGGAAAAATTTTTTTTACTTCATTTTTTTAATAAAACTCCAACCACTTGCTAATTTATTTTTACTCTCTTTACACCAAATCCACATTTCATTTTTATCATTAATAACCACAATATCTTTCAACAATTCAGTTTTATTTTTAAACCATTTAACAAAATCTTCATAACTACACTCATAATTATCAATACAAACATTATCTTCAACATACCATCTACCATATTTACCTGTTTCAATAATCCCAAAATCCCAATAACCACAATCAACACGATAACTGATTTTCATCTTCATCACCCCCTTTAATTTAACATATTATACCACAAACACAAGCTGCCAGTCAAGGTTTTCAACTACAACAACTTCGCCGAGTTGTAAGCCACTTAAAATTTCGATATATTCGCTGTCGTATACGTTCGTTATTACATCGCGTTTTTCAATGATTCCGTCGGGATTTACAACAAACACCGAATCATAATCAGAATCAATCATTGCAGAAAGCGGCACTGTCAAACATTGGCGCGAAAGTCCGGATTGAATCGAAACATTGTTATAAGTCAGCGGCTCCAATACGTGCGCGCGGTTGTTGACTTCCCATAAAACTCTACGCATTACGGCGAGTTGTTCAGGCGGCGGGGTAATTTCTTTAACTCTTGCAGTTATTTTTTCAGCCCTTCCCAAATTTCCGGCTGAATATTCGGTGTCATAAGCCTTAGGCAATGCTCTTTCATTAAAATCAATTTCAACCGGTTCACCGATTTTCAAATAACGAAGGTCTGCATCTTCAAACGTTGTAGAAAATAATAATGTGTCAAAATTGCCGATAAGTGCCAAAGGTGTACCGCCTTGCACGTACGCGCCTTCACGTTTGTAAATCAGCAAAATATTTCCGTCAATCGGCGCAATTACATCTTGACGAGTTGCCTGAATTTCATATTGTTGCAATTCGTTTTCTGCGATTTGTATTGCCGCTCGCGCAGATTCACTTTCAGCCCTTGCCGCTTTCACCGCCTCTGTTGCTGCCGTGTATTCTGCTTGGGACGCCTCCAATTTTTCTTGAGAAGTTGCAAGCCGCGCCATTAATCGTTGTTGGCGGTTATAAACATTGGTTGCATTTGCCAACGCCGCCTCCGCCCGCTGAATATTGCTTAAAGATTGCGAATAAGTTGCCTCTGCGCGTTGAACGCTGCTTTTTGCCTGCTGAATTTTTATAGGTATTTGGTCATTCATAAGCGTCATTATTACTTCGCCTTTTCGTACGAAAGAATTTTTCGTAACAAAAATTTGAGTAATTCGCCCGTCGATAAGTGCTGTGGCGTCCGTCATACTTTCACTGTACAATTTTACTGTATTCAGCGGGACTACCGGATTTAAATTGCGGTTTTCAACTTTTGCGCCGGTTAATTGTATTGCGCGCTCTTCCATTCGGGTAGCTATTTGATTTGCGTCTGTGTAATTCAAATAACCGCCGTACAATACAATAGAAACCGCCAATGTTAAAATTATCGCAATTCCTATGTAGAAATTCCTTTTCAAACTCAAAACCTCCTTAAAAATTTTTTATAGTTTTTAGTTTGATTTCTTGGGAATGAAAATTTTTACGACAGTGCCGCCGCCTTCACGCGCGGAAATTTTTAAACTTCCGCCGCAAAATAATTCAATGCGCTTTTTTATATTTTTAAGCGCAAAATTTTTTTTATTGGCGTCAAATTTAAATCCTACGCCGTCATCTTCAACAATAATTTCACTGACGTTTTTTGTTTCACGAGTAACAATCAAAATATGCAAAGGGTCTAAGTCCGGGTCAAGTCCGTGTTTAACCGAATTTTCAACAATCGGCTGCAATGTCAACGGCGGAATTTTAAAATTTATGTGCAGAGTGTCGTACGTGACAAATAAATTTTCTTCAAATTGCACTTGCTCAATAGATAAATATGTTTTGGCGTGCTCCAATTCTTCCGAAAATGAAATTGTTTCGCCGTAAGCAATAGCTACAAAATTTTTTCTCAAATAATTTGTAAAGTCCAAAGTAAGTTTTTGCGCTTGTTCAGGATTCTGCGCACAAAGATAATAAATGCTCGTCATCGTATTATAAATGAAGTGCGGGCGCATTTGCAAAATTAAAATGTTCGCCTCCTGATTAATAATTTCGCGCTGTTGCTTAAAAAATTCCTCAACATAATCAGAAAAAATTATTGCAACCATAACCACCGAAGAAAAAATTAATCCGAAGCCAACCACAAATTCCGAAAAATTTATTAAGTGAATCAGTACCGAAAGAGCAACCGGCGATAAATAAAATAAAAATGCAACAAAATGCCTTTTCGGCAAAATTTTTCGCCTGCTAATTACGCCGAAAATATTCAAAAAAATCACTAAAAGTTCTATTGATACAAAAAGCACATACCATTCACCGTAATAAAAACCTTCCGCCGTGACGTAATAAAAATTTTCTGTAACCTGCGCGACGCCCAGCAAAATTAAAAATATCACAAAAAAAATGACACCACGTAAAATAATTTATTTCGCAAACTTTCTCCGCAAAAATGCAATAAATAAATCGTGAAAATCGGCATCATCGAAAAATAACAAACATACTGAATAAAAATTGCAATTTTTTCTTCCGTCAACAGTGCAGGAGTCCGCCAAGTAAACGTGTCGACAGTCCAAGCAACAGTCAGCAAAGTTAAATTGCCGAACATTAACACAAAAAATTTTTTGTTCAATGCATTTATTCCCGGCAAATATAAAGAAATAAAAATCCCGAAAATCGACGCAAAAAACAATAATCCCAATAAAAAATAAGCTAATGTATAGTCCAAAGCCATAAAATTTTCACCTGTCAAAAACGGGGGGGGGGGGGGATATGGGGTAACGCAAATTTTTTAGTTGCTCCATCAAATTTTCAACTGTAACCGGTTTCAATAAATAGCCGCTTGCACCGGTACTCCACGCCTCAAACGAATATTTAACATAAGCCGTCAAAAAAATTACATTCGTGCGCGGATTTATTTCCAAAAGTTTTTTGCATAAGTCCAGCCCGTTGCCCGTTCCAATTTCAATATCCAAAAAGGCTATTGAGATTTTATTTTTTGAGGCAAAATCAATAACTTCAGAAATTTTGGTAAAGCCGAAAATATTCGCTGTCGGCAAAACTGTTTCAATAACAGCCATTTCTCCGCTCACAACAATTTTTCTATCGTCAACTACAATCGCATTCAGTTCATCTTGTCCCTCAAGAAATAACAGTTTGCATACCCATTGGCATCATTGCAATATCTTCAGCAATTCCGGCAGCCGCCGCCGCACACCACGCGTCCTCTTGCGTTAAAAGCCTTGTACCGACAATATTTGTGAAAATATCGCCCGTCATAAGTTGCCCGTTCTGCAAAACTACGCCTAATTGCGTCCTTACTGACGGCAAAGACAATTCTGCCAAATCTTGCCCGTCGTAATAAATTGCGCCGCTTTTCGGCGTTTCAAAGCCTAACAGCAAGCGTACAAGCGTAGATTTTCCGCAGCCGCTTTTCCCTACTATTGCAACATTTTCTCCCGCGCCAATTTTAAAACTCACATCTTTTATAACGTCGTGTTCACTGCCTTCATATGAAAAAGTCAAATGACTGACTTCAATATTTCCCGTTAAAACTGCCGAATCTGCCTTTTCGCTGACATTTTCCGGCACTTCATTTAAAATAGGGCGTAAATTTTCCAGTTGCGGCTGTATTCCAAAAAACGTGCCGACAAATCCCAACACTTGCCCTAAAGTTCCATTGAAGGAAGTATACGCCGCGTTGAAGGCGATAAATTGCGCGTAGCCTATGCCCTGCCCCGTGCTTTGTTGCGTATCGTAAACCGCAATATAATAAAGCAACATTGTTAAAATAAACGGCTGAATTGAAGAAATTATTGACGTGTAATTATTTTGCCAACGCAATTTTAATCCCCAATTCCATTGCTCGCCGAAATCCCGCGCCCAAAGTTGGTAAGCTTGTTCCTCTGCGCCTTGCACGCGGAATTTTGACAAGCCCGCAAAAATTTGTTGTACCGTGCCGGCAGTTTTATTTCTGCACGCAATAATTTTTCTGTTAAATTCAAGTACCCGCCTGTAAACAAAGAAAACAAATATTGAATAAATTGCCCAAATTCCGAGAGCCGCCGCCGTCAATTTAATACTGTAATAACACATTAAAAAAACTGACCAAAACGAAAATATAAAACCAAAAACCGTACCGACAAAATTACCGCTGATTAAACCTTTAATAACACCCATTCCGCCCATACGGCTGGCAAGTTCGCCGACGGTGTACCGCCTGAAAAATTTAGTTGGTAACGTCATCAGTCTGCCCCAAAGTGCCGCTTCTGACGAAATTTCAATTTTAGTTGAAATTCTCATAACTGCTATTGAGCGCACAATCCCCAACGCCGCCATTGTGAAACTTGTTACCATTAATGCTTGAGTTACTGTAGCCAATCCTTGCCGGTCTAAAATCGGGATTATATCCTGAAATATTGTTTCAGTGATTATCGGCGTTGCAAGCGGCATAAGTCCCGCTATAAAACTTGTTACCAAAACTGTTTTATAATCCGCTTTCCAGCAGATGTTAAACATATATTTCAGCAAGTCTAAAACTTTTAACTCTCGCGCAGGAAATCCCGCGTAACACATAAAAGCATCTTTCGCAAGATTTTTCGACTGTTCGTCCGTTAAATCTATTCCGTTTTGATTATCGCGCGTATAAATTTTGTAGTGATTCGGCGCGTCCGGCAAAAGTGCCGCCAATTTTTTATTTTTGCCGTAAAATCCTATTAAAACGCCCGTATCACTTTGGTACCAATCTTCCGGCAAAGTTACAAGGCGCATTTGCATATTTCCTTTTTGCATCAAGCGTTGCAACAATCCGACAGGATCTGATATTGTCTCGTTGATTGAAATATTTTCTGTTGGCATTTGCAAATTGTTCGCTATAAGTCTGACAACAAATGTTGCGTCCGCCGTTGTCTCGTTTTTGTCTTTTTCGCCCTCTTCGTACAAAATTTTTTCTTCGCCCAACAATGTTTCCAAGATAAGGGGAATACTTCCGAACAAAAAAAAAATTTAAACACCAAAAAAAGCCCTATTTAAGCTTACTGCTTACGTAAGGGTTGAATCTGCAATATTTAGGTATAAAAAATTTTACGCCGCTTCTTCGATAAAGCGTACTTTATACGGCGGCGATTCTTTCGGTGGTCCTACTTTCATTACTTCGCACAATTCCGAAATTAATTCAAATGCGTTTTCTTGCTGACAAAAACTACTTAAAATTAAAATTAAATAGTGGCAACCTTCTCTATATTTAAGATAATTCCATTGTTGAGTTGATAACCAACAAATAATTTTCGGTTTTTCTTTTTTTTTGATAAGCTTTTTTTCTTCCGTCGGTTCTTCTTTTAATTTCTGCTCTTTCTCAAAATTATTAATTTCTGATAAAAAGCCTTTTTTAAATCTGTATTGCTGAATACCTCTGACTACTTCTACTAACTCTAAATATAAATCAAAATAAAATTCATTATCGGGATTTTCGTCGTCAATTCCTTTTTGTAAAATTTGCCATTGTGTTAAATGATTTTGGCGACCTTGTTTTGACAGTAAGTCTGCTACTTCGTTTTCTCCGCTCCAAAAATATTTACTGCTTGTCATTTCCATTGCTTTACCGTTTCCGTCTTTAGATATGTACAAGCTTATACTACCTGAACTTGCAGTTTCTGCTAAGCAGTAACTGGTAAATTTTTTCCACCTTTCGTAGGTTTTTCTTTTTAACCACGTCATTTCTTCTAACGTACTTAAAATTTTTTTATACCATACTTTTGTTAAATGTTTTTCTGCCGTTACAAATTTATCAAATTGCTCTGGTTTAAGCCAAAATAATGCGTGGATATGTGGGTGCCACCCGTGTTCCGGTCCCCAAGTCATTTCGTAGATAAAAAAATTTCTATTATCTTTGCCACGTGCTTGTTTATATGCGTTTTCGGTTGAAAATTTCATAAAACTTTCTTTTAATAAATAAAAAGTGTCAGCAAGTGTGGGCTTTTCCTTTACTTTTACGGTTATATAATTTTCGCCGTCTTTTACTTTTCTGCAAGTTAAATATGCAGTATGTGGAACTGTAAAAGTTATCATTAGTGCTTTATAACCTTGCTGTTTCATCATTTCAAAGCCGCTCTCTAATTTGTGCTTTACTCTGTTCAATTTATACGGCGCGCAATTAGGACAACACCACGAATTATGACAATAATTTATGCCTAAAAATCCTGTTTTGCCGTTTTGATGAATTATCGTAATTCCGTTTTCTTTTACTGGCCGTGACATACAACTTTTAAGCCTTTTAACTGCGGGCGTCGGGTTCTGAATTCTTTCTAATTTTCTATGCATTTTTTTAAACGCTATATAATCTTTAACGCTGTACAGTCTCACGATTTCCCCCCCTTTATATTTTAAACTGAAAAAGGCGTTTATCGGAAATTTCTCCGTTCACGCCTTTTTTTATTTCTATTTTCAGCTTTTAGATATAAATTTTTATTCCTTTAGCTAACATATGAAGGATAAACTTTCGGGCGTGTTCCCCGCGTCCCGAAAACTGGGCGGCGTATAAATTATTTTGCTTAAAATATTTGGCAATGAGTTCCGCCGTGCATTTAATGAATTTATCGTAATTTTTCTCGGTGATAATTTCATCAAATTGAAGGTGAATGCTGATTGATTCGCCTTTTCTTACCGCCTGAACATTTACATAAATTCTGAAGGTGCTAAAGTCAGAAAGTATTAAATTCTGGCCATTACCTTTTTTGATTTTACGGCAAATAACGTTTGCATTTGCTATGCCGTCCGTGTCAATGGTACCTTTACTCATAAAGCAGCACTCCTTAGCAGACAAAGGCGACGCTGCTAATCGCCGCCTTCGGAATTTTATAAATTAACGGCTTTTGCCGCTAAAGTCTTATAAAAATGTTATTGGTATAGTAACTGTTTTTGCTTCAGTTATTATATTTAATGTAGCTGTTGTTCCTGAAGCGTCGGTTCCT
>JAZOVE010000001.1:0-1801 GCA_045658545.1 Elusimicrobiaceae bacterium | reverse complement strand
AACCCATTGGCAGCAACAGCGTAGGCTCCATTTCCTTTTTAATTGCAAGGAATATGAGCAACAAGCCAATACATATCATTACGCCCTGTTGCCAGGAAAATTCCAACAGATTTTTATAAAGTATATCCATTTTATCCTCCTCAGAAAGATTTATATTTCCAACGTTAATTCAGTGTACGTCTTAAATATTCGCTGAATTTTCCGTTTGGTAACATTAAAGTAAGAAAGAAACCAACTCTGATAACAAAAATTATTCCTTCCTTGAGCATTCTCGGTGCCAATGCAGTAAAAAAGTATTGCCACAGCGTTTCTCTGCTGTACATAAATGCAAGCGCAAATGTATTTATAAGCAAGTTAAATACCATTGATACTATAATATTTGATACTATAATAAAAAATATTTTTTTACTTGTTTTACACTCACTTTTTCCATAAACAAAAATACCGAATACTAAACCGCTTAAAAAAGCCGTTGCGGTTAAAATTGGATTTGGTACGCCAACAGGCATTAAAAGCGCGCCCAGAAGGTCACCCAAGCCGGCAGTTAACATAGAATAAACAGGGCCTAAAAACACCGCCGCAACGGCAATCGGGATAAAATTAAAGCTTATTTTAATGCTTTCTGTTGGATAAAAAACCAACAACCTGTCAAGTACAAAATACAAAGCCGTGAGCATAGCGGTTAAAACCACTTTAATAGTTGTTTTCCTTCTTAAATTTGTTTCACACATAAAAAACTCTCCTTTTTACGCTGAAATAAAAAGAGAGCCGAAAGTTCTTTTTTATTTAACAGCGGGATGCAATTTGCACACCGCAAACAAATGCTTTTCGTCCGCCTGACAACTCCCCGTTCAAACGGCACTTAACGCGTGCAAATTTACTCTGTTTTTTCATTTTCAACACGTATTTTACACCATTTTTTTCATTTTGTAAACACTTTTATTTTTGCCTTAAAAAACTTTAAAAAATCACTTAAAATTATGTTGAAAATTTGTGGTTTTTTCTTGCTAAATAATAGGTTTTATGCTATAATAAAATCACTATTAATATATTGGCGAATTTTGTCTTTAAAATAAATTTCAGCAACTAAAAGGAGTATCAAAATGCAGACCTATAAAGATATTTGGAGTGCAATTTCAAAGCATTGTCAGGATAAGGTTTTTCACATTGCTTTTTCCACTTGGATTGAAAATATTAAGCCTATAAGCTTTGACGGAGCTGAGTTTTGCGTTTCTGTTCCGTCAGAAATTCATAAAAACGTTATTCTAAAAAATTATATTCAATATATAAATGAAGCCTTTGAAGAAAGCATAGGCTTTGCGCCCACCTTAAACATAATTTGCGAGGATGAAATTAAGCCTCAGGAAAAGGCTGATGACAACAGCACCAACTACAACTTCAGCAACTATGTTATGGGTGAAAGCAATCACTTTGCTTATGTTGCATCAAAAACAGTTGCAGAAAAGTTTCCAAACATAGAATATAACCCTCTTGTATTATATGGAAATTCAGGTGTTGGTAAAACACATCTTGCGCTTGCAATTTACAATTACATCAAAAACAAGCACCCTGATAAAAAACTTCTTTACATAAGAGCAGAAGAATTTACAAATGAAGTTATTAACGGCATTCACGAAGGACGCACAAAAATGGCTGAAATTCGTGATAAATTCCGCACAGTAGATGTTTTGCTTGTTGATGACATACACTTTATCGCAGGTAAAGAATCTGTTCAGGAGGAATTTTTTAACACATTCAACGTGCTCTATCAGAGCAATAAGCAAATAATCGTAACCTGTGA